>CAZIMY010000006.1:0-39293 GCA_964540315.1 uncultured Wenzhouxiangella sp. | reverse complement strand
TTCGCGAAGTCTATGACCCTGAGGGCAAGCTTCCGGTTCCTGAGCCGGTTGATGCACGCCTGCAGCGCATTGGTGACCGCACAACGGTGCCTGAAACTGCTGATCCCTTTATCGTCGACGTGACTTTCGACGGAGCGACTCCGACCATCTTCTTCGAGATATTTGACGAAAACGGCGCCGGCGTTGAGGGCGTTAGTGAAGACGCAGTCCGCATGACTGCAGTCAAGCTGGCCCCTGGTGGTAATGGGAAGAGTCCTCACTGGGAGGGTTACATCTTCCGAGATAACGACGGTGTTGTGGACGCGCAGGTCACCTCCTACAACGACGGCACACTCGAAGATCTAGGCGGCGGCAACTACGCCTTTACAATCGACACGCCACTGGATCAGATTTCTGGAATCCCCTTCGAACCAGAGCTGACTCACCGCATCGGCGTTGAGCTGCGGGGCGTTGAAATCCTGGGGCAGTCTCTGCCGCGGGACGCAACCGGTGATGCATGGCTGGATATCCAGCCATCGACCGGCGAGACCGAAGGGATTCCGTCGCGTCGCATCGCGACCCAAGAGAACTGCGTAGGCTGCCACGCCGAGGAAACGTTCTCATTCCACGGTGGACCGCGCAAAACGGTTGAGTACTGCGTGACCTGTCACGTGCCTGGAGATACCGACGGAGGTTCGGATACCCCGATCGACTTCACCTACATGATTCACAAAATTCACGCCGCTGAAGTTGTCAATGAGCCCTACTCAGTCGTGGGTCGCGGCGGCAGCATTGACAGTTATGCAGGCGTCAAGTATCCCCAGGACGTGCGCAACTGCGCCACCTGTCATACACCGGGTAACGACGCCACGCCGGAAGCCGAGTGGGTGGTCAACGGCGGCACGGCCCAGCAGTGTGCGTCTTGCCACGACAATCTGACCTACGATGAAAACGGCTTGACCAACCTGAACCGCAACCATGCGGCCGGCGCTCAGCCGAACTCTACTTGCACGGGTTGCCACTCCGACGATGGCTTTATGGAGTCCAACATCGACGCTCACGTCATCCCGACGCAGGCCGCGGCACAAGAATTCCAGTACAACGTGCTGGCAGTGACCAACACCAACGAGGGCGAGTCGCCGATCGTGACGTTCTCGGTCACCGACCCGACCAATGATGATGCACCCTACGACATGACCACGCATCCGGCGTTTTCCGGTTCGGGTGAGGCCAGCGTCAATATCTCGCTGATGTGGCCGAACAGCGACTTCACCAACGTCGCCAACGACGACGGCACCGACATTACCGGTCGTCCGGCCGCTCAGGCCGCACGTATTGCGGTTGCTCCGGGTAGCGGTTTTGAGCTGCCGACAGGTGTGATGGACAACGGTGACGGCACCTACACCCTGGATACCGGCATGCTCAATCCGCCGATCGTGGTTCCGAGCACGACACCGCCGTTGGGTTCTGGCTCGGTCTTGGTGGAAGGCCACCCCGCCGGCGACTTCAGCGGAACGGTTGGTGTGTTTGAAGACAGCGTGCCGGTCACCAGCGCCTTGGTGCCCTTCGCCATCAACGATGCCGAAGCAGAAGCGCGGCGCGTTGTGGTCAGCCTGCAGAAGTGCCAGGACTGCCATAACGTGAATGACGGCATTGCCTTCCACGGTGGCAACCGGGCGGATAATAACGAGGCCTGTGCGTCCTGCCATAACCCGAACTCCACTGACCTTTATCGTCGTCCGATCGATCCCGATGGCATGGCCAACGGCTTCAGCGAAGCCACGGTTGACGGTCTGGAGGAAGCTTCGGTGAGCTACGCTTACATGATCCATGCTATCCACTCGCCGGATGTTCGTGAGACTGAGTACACCGCTTACGGATTCGGCGGAACGGCTCATTCCTACGGCGACTTGACCTATCCCAAGCGGCAGGGTGATTGCCTGGCTTGCCATCTCGAAGGCACTTACTACGGTGCACCTGAAGGCGCGCTAGGCACAACGGTCAACACTGGCGCTACCGTCGTTGACGGCAGCCGCTTCGGTGCAAGCGCTTACGCCCCGAGTGAAGAAGTCGCTAGAGATTGGAACGACGACAACAAGTTCAGCCCGCAAGCAGCGGCCTGTGTTGCCTGCCACGATTCGGAAACTGCGGTAGCGCATATGTCCGTTCGGGGCGAGAGCGGCTTCTCCTTCGGCAACTCCTTCCTGGATAACCCGGATCCGTTCAATGACCCGGATACCCAGGAACGCATCAACAACGCTGGCCCAGAGAACTGCGTGTTCTGTCACGGTCAGGGCTCGTTTGCCGACGTTGATGAGGCTCACGGGCTGAAGTAAGCGTCATCGCCAACCTGCGGGTGCGAGCTTTCGCACCCGCTTTCAAAGAGGAAGTCCGGCCCGCCGGCGCTGAAGGCGCGGCGGGCCGGAAACGTTTCGGCAAGGATCGAAACCGAGAGGAGAAGGACTTGAGTGCTAGCAGACAGACACTGAACGCGCTCGTCGCGCTGACCTTGATTGCCGCATCCGCCTGGGTGATGGCGTCTGACGATGCGACGGCCGAATACTCCACCTACGGTGCGCAGCAATGCATGTGGTGCCACTCGGGCGCGGAATCCGCCCATCTGATGGATTTGTTCGAAGGCCCGCACGCGGTCCGCGCCGACGAACGCTCTCCTTTTGGTGAAGGCCAATTGCAGTGTGAGGCTTGCCACGGTCCGGGCGGAGACCACGTCGGGCCAATCGTTGCGGGTCTGGAGCGACCGGCCATGCCCGCTTATGGACCCAACGCCTACTGGTCGGTCGACCAGCAAAACGAAATGTGCACCAGCTGCCATCTGGAACAAGGCCACAATTTCTGGGATGGCGGTGCCCACCAGCGCTACGAAGTCGGCTGCGCTGACTGTCACAATTCCCATGAGCGGCGTGATCCCATGACCCTGGCCGACACTCAGAACCAGGTCTGTTCGGACTGTCACATCAGTCAGAAAGCCCAGAGCCAGTACGCTTACGCGCACCCGATGCGGCACGGCGAAATGGCCTGCAGCGATTGCCATGCGCCGCATGGATCGCCCAACGAGGCCATGCTGACCGATCTCAACGTCAACCAGAATTGCTATACCTGCCACGCCGACAAGCGCGGCCCCCACCTTTGGGAGCATGCGCCGGTGGCCGAAGACTGCACCAACTGCCACCAGCCACATGGCTCGAACAACCCGGGCATGCTGACCCAGCGAGCACCACTGCTCTGTCAGTCCTGTCATAGCCGAGACAGCCACGTTGGCATCGGCATCACTGCCGATGGCTTGCCCGGCAACAATCCGTCCAATCTCTTGCTGCTGGACAGCTGCATGAACTGCCATACCCAGGTCCATGGTTCCAACCATCCCTCGGGTCGGGCACTGGCACGCTAGGTGGAGAGCATGAGCATGCACAAGTCAATCTCAGTTTCAGTTTTGCTGGCCCTGGCCCCGATCACGGCCGTGCTCGCGGAATCCCCCATGCGGCCCGACACCAGCCAGTGGGTCTGCGAACTGTGTCCGTTCAGCGATGGCTTGAACGGTAGCGTGGCTGCCGGTCCGGGCTACGTCTCGGATGACAACCCGGACTTCGGCAATTTTGGCGGCCTGGAAGAAGAAGGTTCTTTTGTCGCTTTGGACGGCGATCTCTGGTATCGGGGCGAAGATGGCGACTATTTCCTCGCCTACGGCGACCGTCTTGGCCTCGATAGCCGCCAGCTGCTGCTGGAAGGGGGTCGGCAAGGCAGCTACAGGATTGGCCTGGACTACAGCGAAATCCCCTGGGTCTGGTCGGATGATGCCAGAACCTTTTTCGACGGCGCGGGCTCAGCCTCGCAAACCCTGCCAGCCGGCTGGGTGACCGGCAACACCAGTGATATGACCTTGCTGGTGCCCAACCTGCGCGATATCCGTATTGGTCATCAGCGTGAAACCGTGGCTTTGGAGGTCGCGTTGACCCGGCCTTCCCCGTGGCGCCCTCGGTTTGATCTGAGGCATACCCGCCGAGAGGGTAACTTCGTTAAAGGGGCAAGCTTTCTGTTTACCGGCGCTGAGCTGGTCGCGCCTCTGGACGAAGAGACCACCCTGGTTGAAGCGGCCCTTGGCTATGTCCAGCCCGACTGGCAGATCGAAGGTGCCTACCAGGTCTCTTTGTTTGCCTCTAACGAAACTTCCGTTCGCTGGGACAACCCGTTCCCATCATTTAACGGAGGGAGCCGCGGCGAGCTCAGCATGGCGCCCGACAACGAGTTTCATCAGTTTGTCCTGAGCGGATCGTGGCGCCCATCGCGCAACTGGAACATGGCCGGTCAGTTCGCTTTTGGACGGGCAACCCAGGATGAGCTGTTCCTTGCCCCCACGCTGAATGCCAACTTGAATGTGCCGACACTGCCTGCCAGCCGCTTGGATGGTGAAGTGGACACACGAATAGCCAACCTGCGCGTCAACGGCCACTTGACCGACCGCTTGCGGGCTCGGCTGCAGATTCGCTACGACGATCGCGACAATGGCACTGCCCGCAATTTCTACCCGGGTGTTGTTACCGATACCTTTGTCGTGAACTCTTATGCCAACGATCCCTACAGCTTCCGACGCCAGAGTGTGGAAGCCGCGCTTGACTATCGAGCCAGCGATGACCTGTCTTTTACTGGCAGCGCTGTCCGCAAGTCCACCGATCGCGATTTCCAGGAAGTTGGAGAGACAACGTTCAACGGTCTGAGCGTTTCAGCACGCGCCACGCCGACGGACCGGCTCAGCTTCAGGGTCAAGGCCGCCCAGGAATCCCGCGGTAACGACCTGGATCCCGCGCTGCTCGATCCATTCGCAAATCCGAGCCTGCGTCGCTACCATTTTGCTGAAAAGGATCGTAATCTGGTCCGGATTGCCGGGGACTTTGCCATCAGCGAGCGCTGGACCGCAGGTGCCTTCGCTGAAATGGCTTGGGAGCGCTATGACGATACGATGATCGGCATGAGCGAAGCCGACAGCCACCAATTGGGTGTGGATCTGTCGGCACGCCTGTCAAGACAGACCACCCTCAGCGCCTTCGTCGCCCAGGAGATGCTGGAGGCTGAAATCCTTGGAACCGATCGAATCGAAAATGGCGCGCCCTGGCGGGCCACCACCGACGATGACTTTCTGACTGCAGGGTTTGCGCTTGATTTCAGCGATTTGCCCGGCGCCTGGATGAACGCAGGCCTGCGCTTTACCTATGCCCAGGCCGACGGTGACATTGACATCGAAAAGCGCGAATCAGCCCCGGCTTTTCCTGAGTTACAGACCCGCCGCTATATGCTGGAGGCCGACATCGAGCGACAGATCGCTGAGCGCCTCAGCCTGAGCCTGGGCTATATCCTGGCCCGCGCGCGCGAAGACGACTTCTATCGAGACGGGGTCGACCCCACGACGCTGGCTAACTACATCGGTCTCGGGAAAGTCTCGCCGGATCGAACCGCCCATGTCTTCAGGATGATGTTGCGCTATCGGTTCGATTAGATCTTGATCTGATTTCAGCTATGATTTGGCGATGAGTGCTCCAGCCGCCGTCGCCCGGGCAGCGCGACCAAATTTTCTCATTCTCACGCCGGTGTGTATTTTCCCGGCCGTGGCCGCGGCCTATGCCGCAGGCTACAAACCCGATGTGTTGGTCGTCTTGCTGATCGTTGTTGCGGGTCTGCTGGCCCATGCCGCGGTCAATCTGCTCAACGAATGGGATGATTTCCGTTCCGGGCTGGATCTGGCAACCCAACGAACCCCCTTCAGCGGTGGCAGCGGGGCACTGCCTGCCGCACCCGCAGCTTCAGCAGCCGTTTTGACGACCGGTGTCATCGGGCTGGCCGTCAGCGCGCTGATTGGGCTTTACCTGATGAGCCGCTCGGGTCTCGGGTTGTTGACGCCCGGACTGGTGGGAATATTTCTGGTGGTTGCCTATACGGCCTGGATTACCCGCAGACCCATACTGTGTCTGATTGCTCCCGGGCTGGGTTTTGGCCCGATCATGGTGGCCGGCAGCTATTACGCTATCACCGGCCACTACAGCGTTGCCATTCTTTGGGCGTCCATGACACCACTGATGTTGGTCAGCGGACTGCTTTTGATCAACCAGTTTCCTGATGTTGAACCTGACCAGACCCACGGCCGTCTGCATCTGCCGATTCTCCTCGGCAGAGCAGCCTCGGCGAGGTTGTTCGTCGTGGTCTTGCTGCTGGCCTACCTCGTGCCGGTGACCGGGGTGGTCGCCGGTATTCTGCCGCTGACCGTGCTGCTGGTCCTGCTGGCAACTCCGGCTGCCTTCATCGTGGCCAAAAAGGCCTTGGCGCACGCCGATCATCCAACTGATCTGACCCCGTGGCTTGGCCTGAACGTGGCCACCCTCATGGTTACCATCTTGCTTTTGGGTCTGGGTCTGCTGCTGGGCTAAGCCTTGCTCAGGTGGTTACTCAACGAGACCAGTCCCTGGAGGGAGTGGATAGACCCGGGCATCTCCGGCACCCGAATGATCGATAAGTGACCGGAATCGGCGGCCAGGGTGTCGATGGCTCGGGTCTGGACTTGCGCCAGCTGCTCGAGCGCCGCGCCCCAGTAGGAAACGCGATCGGCCAGCGCGTCGCTGGCGATCGCTTCGGGAACTTCTGGCGCGTCTCGTTCAATCGGCACCCGCCAGCGGTTGACGACGATATCGCCCACTCGCATGCCCATCTCGGCCAGGGTTGACGAAAATCCTGCGGCTGCACGCAGCTGATGCGGATTGGCACCGGTCACGACGATGAAGGCGGTTTGCCGGGCTCGAAGAAGCCGCTGTGCGCGGGCCGCCTGCGCGCTGAACGGCTCAAGAATGGATTCGGCCACTTCAAAAAATTCGGTGATATCACGGATGACCTGCGCCCCTGTCAGCCTCTCCAGGGTTCGAAACAGCACATCGGTGACGCGAAAGAAACCGCGCCCGGCTCTTCCGCTGAAGGTCAGGAAAATCCGAATGAGATTGGAGTCAAAAAACGCTTGCAGACGCTCTGGCGCGGTCAGAAAGTCGAGCGCCTGGGTCGTGGGTGGGGTGTCGAGAATGATGCGATCGAAGTCCCCGCTGCTGGCAATCGATTCCAGCTGTTGCATGGCCGCATATTCCTGGCTGCCGGACAGTCGACCGGCAATATTCTGATACATCCTGTTGTTGAGAATCCGGTCTCTGCGCTCAGCGCTGGGTGCGTAGCGCTCCACGGCCTGGTCCAGGGTGTTGCGGACGTCGAGCATCATCGCGTGGAGCTCTCCTGGCACGCTGATGCCGGCTTGTTCAAGGCTGACGTTGACTTCCTCGGCATCCGGGCCGATCCCGTCCAGGCCAAGAGCGGCAGCAAGCCGTCGGGCCGGGTCAATGGTCAGCACCAGCGTGCGGTGTCCCGCCCGAGCGGCGGCCAGTCCCAAAGCTGCGCTGACGCTGGTTTTGCCAACACCACCGCTGCCGCCAACGATCAGGATTTTGTGATTGGCGATGCTGGTCTCGATCATGAGGCGGGCAATTGCTCGATCATTGCGTCGAGCAGATCGGTCTCCTTGGTCAGCGGAATCCAGGGCGCCCGATACAGGGTGACGGCCTGTTCGGCCAGGCGGGCGGCGCGCTCGCTCTGGATGATTCGATGACTCTCCAACCAACCCAGGCGGGACCGAAGTGAGTCCGGGTCTGTGGTCTGAGCGGCAAGGTCCGGGTCAGACGCGCCATCAAGCCAGGCGAGATAGCGCTGATGTTCGTTGGCTCCGATATCGGGCAGAACCTGATTGCAGACGACGCCGTCAAAGCGATAGGCCGTTTCGGCGTGTACCCGGCTCAACAAATCCACCGTCTCGTCGACGGGCAGTTCTTCGAGAGAGGTGATGGCGATCAGCCCGGTCAGTTCGGTATCGGCAAGGATGGCATCGATTTCGCGCGCGCGATCGGCCACGTTGCCGCTGCTGACAATATCCAGAGCCGCTTGCGGAAACCGCAGCATCGCCAGCGCGTGTCCGGTCGCCGGCGCGTCGAGAATGATGCGATCCCAGTAGGGCTTACGCCCACGACGACGGCCCAGTTCGTACCAGATTTTGCCTAGAGGTATCAGTGAATCCAGCCCGGGCAGGGCGCCGGTCAGCACTTGAAAGAGCGTGTTGCGCGCAATCATTCGGGTCAGAAACGGCAGCTTGAAAGCCACCGCAAGATATTCCTCGATCGCGGGCTGGACGCGCAGGTTCATGCCCCACAGGTTTTCTCTGATCGGCGCCAGATCGTAGCAGGGCTCAAAGTTCGGAAAAAAATGCCCGCCGCGCGGTGACTCCGACATCTCGACCCAAAGCGTCCGTTCGCCCTGTTGAGCAGCCCGGACCGCCAGCGCTGCGCTGATCAGGCTCTTGCCGACCCCGCCCTTGCCGGTGACAAACAAAAACCGCCGGTCAAAGACCGGCCCTAGCTCGGTCTGGAGCAGCGAGGCAGTCACGGCTGGGTCAGCTGACGGCCGGCAGGAAGAGTTCGTGGCTGTCGACGAAGACGCGGTAAGACTGGATTGGGCTCCCGGGTTTGTCGGCAAACTCGAAGACCGAGAAAAACGGGAAGGCTAGATGCTTACCATCGGAGGCTCGATAATAGTTGACGACTCCCTCAACCAGAATATTCTCGCCGGCGTGCCAGAAGTTGACGATGTCATGGCGAATGCGGTTGAGTAGGCCAAAAATTCCCTGGGCGCCCCCGGCGATTGCGCTCGTGCCTTCCAGCGGCGGGTGATTGGCGAAACGAAACTGTCCATCTGCGGCGAAATAGTCGGCGAAGTTGTCGGCGTCCATGCTGTCAATGGTCTCGAAAAACTGAACAATCCAGGGGTCGGTGCTTGTTTTCATTGTCGCGGTTGTCTTTTAAGACGAAGGGCCAGGGTGCATAACCGTACAATAAACCGATGAGCAGTAGAAAATCGACCCTCTCTCGACGCGAACTGTTCGGCAGGTTGACCGGCCGCTCGCGCAGCGAAGCGGCCGCCGAGCGCGAGCCCGACCGTCATCCCTCAGCGCAGCGGGCCGACGAACTGCTTGCCAGCGGCGATTATCAGAAGGCCTCAGAGCTTTACGCCCGGCTGACCATGCGCCAGCCGGACTTTCTTGAAGCCTATCGTCGCCTCGGTTGGTGCTACATCAAGCTGGACATGACCACCGAGGCGCGCCGCGTCCTCGAGCAGGCGCTGGATAAAAAGCCCGAAGATGCAACAGCGCTGCTCTACATCGCTCTGAGCCATGCCATGGACGGGTCGGCTGACAATGCGGTGACCGTTTTGCGGGACGTGCACGATTACAACCGCATTGTTGTCCAGCGCGAAGTCAACCTGATCCAGTTTCTCACCGACAGTCAGGAACAGCCTGGGGCGGAAGACATGGTCGAGCGCCTCGTGCGGGTGATTGAAGAGCAGAACCGGATGCCGGGCACGATTGGTGCGTATTTCTAGGCATCTGCGCATCGCCATGGCGGTCTGACCGCATGGCAAACGGACAAGCCATCAGCACCCGCGATTTCCTGTCGGTCTGGTGGCAAGTCGCAATCCTCAGCTTTGGCGGACCTGCAGCCCAGATCGGCGTCATGCAGAGGTTGCTGGTCGATGAGCGCGGGTGGCTGAGCCAGGCGCGCTTCAACCACGCCCTGAATTTCTGTCTGTTGCTGCCCGGACCCGAAGCCCAGCAGCTGGCAACTTATATCGGGTGGCTGCTCAAAGGCGTTAAAGGCGGTCTGTTGGCCGGTATCCTGTTCGTGTTGCCTGGTGCTCTGATCATGCTGGGGCTGAGCCTGCTTTACGTGACCGTCGGCCGTACCGGATGGGTCGAAGGCTTGCTGTTTGGCTTGCAGTGTGCGGTGTTCGCCATCGTGGCGCAGGCCTTGATTACCATGGCCTCGAAGGTACTGGACGGGGCGATGGCCCGTGCCCTTGCCGCAGCCGCCTTTGTCGCGATGTTTTTTTGGAATTTGCCTTTCCCGCTGGTGGTTGCTACCGCAGGCTTTGTCGGCTGGCGGCTTCTGTCAGATGGCGGCCAGCCGGACGTCATCGACGCAACACCCGCCCGGGTTGCCAGGCGCGTGCCGGTTCTCGTTTTGTCAGCCTGGGTGCTCCCTCTGGCCGGCGTTGCGCTCGCATTTGGCGTGGATTCCATCTGGGCCCGGATCGCCGGATTCTTCAGCTTGCTTTCCACCTTGAGCTTCGGTGGTGCTTACGCCGTTCTGGCCTGGGTGGCCCAGTACGCATCCGAAGAGCAGAACTGGCTGACCGCGACGGAAATGCTGGACGGCCTCGGTTTGGCGGAGACCACGCCGGGCCCGCTGATTCTGGTCACCCAGTTCGTAGGCTTTCTGGCCGCCTGGCGCGAACATGGGGCGCTGAACCCGCTTCTGGCAGGTAGCCTCGGCGCCGGACTAACGACCTGGATGATGTTTTTGCCTTCGTTTTTCTGGATTTTCCTGATGGCGCCCTGGGTTGAACGCTTGCGTCACCATCAGGGCGCGGCCGCGGCCCTGCGCGGGATAACCGCGGCCGTGGTCGGCGTGATCGCTAATCTGGCCGTGTGGTTCGCCTTGCGGCTGCTGTTTGCAGAAACGCGAGCCATTGAGGCCATGGGTATGAAGCTGTCGCTGCCGGTGTGGGCGACGATTGACCCGGTCGCCCTGGTCTTGTGCCTGGCGTCAGCCGGGCTGCTGTTTTGCACCCGGCTGAGCCTTTTCGGTGTGGTCGGTCTGGCCGCCCTAGCCGGCTGGCTGGTGGCGGCCGGACCGCTGTCTACGTATTACTGAGCGCTGCTGGCTGTAGCTTCAGCTTCGGCCTGCTTTTCATAGTCTCGGCGCGACATGCCGTGGGCGACGCCATCGTGGCAGTCGATGCAAGTCTGGCCTTGCTCCTGGGCCCGCTGATGCAGCATCCATGCAGGGCGGCTCTGGTCGGCTTCGGCCATGGCCTCCCATTCGTGGCAGTTGCGGCACTCTCGAGAGTCATTGGCGCGCATGCCCTCCCAGACGCTGTGGGCCATTTCGGAGCGGTGCGACTCGTATTTTTCCCTCGTCCCGAGTTTGCCCATGAAGTGCGAGGGCAATTCCACCAGACCGGCGTTGATCTTGACACCCATCTTGGGGAAATACTCGTCCGGCACGTGGCAGTCCTTGCATTCGGCCCGAACGCCGCTGGCGTTGTTCCAGTGCGAACCTTGAGCAACAGCCGGCAGAACGAAAGCTTCCATCTCATGGCAGCTCGTGCAGAAGGCGGTACTGGAGGTGGCGTCGATAACCGTCATTTTGGTCTGCCAGCCGGCAATGCCGACAATCACCCCGGCCACGATGAGAACCCCGGCTCCCGCTTTCGCAGCGGGCTTGGTGAAAAGATTCCAGATCCAGCTGAAAAAGCGGACGATGAAGTTGGGGCGGTTTCCCTGTTCGGCCATGATGTTTCTCCTGAATGTTGGGGAAAATATAGCCGTTACGACGGGGTCGCCAATTGATCCGGATCAATTACATCTTTAAAAGCGAAGGAAAAATTGTCGATTTGAATTGACCGGGGCCGGACCCGCGAAGATCCGGCCGGATCCGGTTATCAATCAGCCCTTATCGAGTGCCTGCTGCGTCCACTGCCAGGCAGCCACCGTGGCCGGAAAGCCGACTGAGTTCATGCCCAGTACGACAGCATGTTCTATTTCCTCTCGCGTCAGACCATTCTCGATGCCGCGGCGGACGTGCGACTTGAGTGCCGACTGCAGGCCAGCCCCTGCGCAGATGCCGAGCTTGACCAGTGCACGGCTTTTTTCATCCAGCGGGCCGGCGTCGTCGAGCGCGCTGCCAACCTGACTGTGCGCACTGGCGAGATCTGGAAAACGGTCGGTGAAGCGTACGAAGGTCTTGGGAATGTCGTTACTCATGAGATGCTCCTTGGTCGGGGTGGGTATGCAAGTTGACGGTGGCTTGCCAGGCGGGCAGTCCACCGCGTAACCCGCGAATATCGTGATAGTCGTGTTCTTTGAGGATTTCCGCCGCCGTGCGGCAGCGCACGCCGCTTTCGCAGTAGAGCACACAACGCGATTCAGCCGGCGGGTTGATCGTCCCGTTCTGCAGCTGCGAAAGCGGCAAATTCAGGGCGCCGGGGATATGGCCGGCGGCAAATTCGTCGGGTTCTCGGACGTCCAGAAAAGTCCAGTCACTCAGCGCGCGCGCCTCGTCGACGTCGATTTCCCGGAGGATGGATCGCGGCGCGGCTTGCAGCGTGATTTCGCCCGCCGGCTGCGAACAGGTGTTGCAGTCTTTTCGGCGTTTGACCGCCATCAGCCGGCTTTGCCCGTCGCGAGCATCCATGACCCAGAGCCGCCCGATGAGGCCTTGCAGGCCGGTGCTGTCGCCGACCAGCAGCTTGATCGCCTCGCTGGCTTGCAGTGATCCGGTCATGCCCACCAGAGAGCCGAGCACGCCGGCCTCGGCGCAGTTGGGTACCCAACCGGTCGGGGCCTGAGGGAACAGGCAGCGTAGGCAGGGCCCCTGTTCGGCGTGAAAAACCGTGACCATGGCTTCCATGCCGGTCACCGTGCCGTAGACCAGCGGGCGACCAAACTTGACGCAGGCATCGGCAATCAGGTACTTCGTGGCGTAGTTGTCGCTGCCGTCGACGATTACATCGTGGTTCAGCAGGAGCTCTTCGACGTTGTCCAGGTCGAGACGCCCGACGATGGCCCGAATGGCGATGTCCGGGTTCAGGTCTCGCAGCCGTTCCGCCGCGGCATTGGCTTTCGGTCGATCCAGGCTCGATTCTCCGAACAGGACCTGGCGCTGCAGGTTAGTCCTGTC
Organism: uncultured Wenzhouxiangella sp.; assembly: GCA_964540315.1. Classification (GTDB taxonomy): domain Bacteria; phylum Pseudomonadota; class Gammaproteobacteria; order Xanthomonadales; family Wenzhouxiangellaceae; genus Wenzhouxiangella. The sequence goes on along the minus strand of CAZIMY010000006.1, from coordinate 26,487 downwards.
GACCCGGTCGTTGTCGATAATCGTGATGTGACCAACGCCTGCGCCGGTCAGATAGGGTAAGACGGCGCAGCCCAAGCCGCCGGCACCCACGCAGAGAACGCGACCCGCGGCAAGCCGATCCTGGCCCTCGGGACCGATCTCGGGGAGGATGAACTGTTTTGCGTAGCGGCCGCTCATGACGCGGATTCTGCCCGCGCATCGTCCAAGCGCTGCCGTATGTCGTCGAGTTCTTCAGGGGTGGCTGGGTTATCCAGCCCATCGTCGGGCAGCGAAGCCACGACCGGCAAGTCCAGCCGAGCGGCCAAAGCCTCGATCGCACCGCCGTTTTGCAGCGTCGCATCGATGATGCTGGGGAGTTGCCGGGTATGCATCAGCGCTAGCGGAAGCGGACCAAGGTCAAAGCGCGCGCCGTGGCCGTGGTATTCGGCAATTTCTGCCAGCCGGGTCAGGGCGCGCGGGTTGATGGCGGGCATGTCGGCCGGGATGATCATCAGGCAATGGTCGTCGAGGTCGTTCCGCTGCCGCAGGACGCTGATCAATCCCCCCAGCGGCCCGCAGTCTGGCCGAAGGTCGACAACGGCGTTCTCTCGGCCCTCTCTGCCCGACACGATGATGCGCTCAAATCCGGCCCTTTGAAGAATCCGTTCCGCCTGACCAAGCATTGAAACGCCCGGCCGCCATTGCCAGCTGGCCGACGGTCTCTGGCCGCCGGCCAGAATAATTCCGGTACGGTCAGTCGCTGGTCCGAAGGGCATGACCCTTGATCCACTCACTGTCGCCGTCGGTGTAATGCTCCTGCTTCCAGATCGGTGCGCGCACTTTCATTTGCTCAATCAGGTAGCGGCAGGCCTTGAACGAGTCGTCCCGATGACCGGAGCTGACCGCAGTGATCACGCTGGCCTCGCCCACGTCCAGCCGGCCCTGTCGATGGACCAGGTAGACGTTGATGCTCTCACCCCACTGCGCCAGAGCTTCGGTGCAGATTTCGTTGAAAATGTTGCGGCACAGCTGGGGGTGAAGGTCATAGCTGACTGCGGTAACGCTGCGGCCGTCGTTCAGGTTGCGAACGCGCCCGATGAAAAGGTCCGCCGCGCCATGAGCGTCGCTGGAGCAATGTTCCAGAGCCGCCAGGGGGTCAAGCACCGATTCGGTGATATCGACAAGTATCATTGGTTTTCTCCGGTCCTGTTACTCAGCCGCCGCAGACCGGCGGCAGGATCGAAACCTCGCGGTCGGGAACGATGTCATCATCGTCGAGAACGGCGCTGTCGGTCGCGAAGGCCGAGGCCTTGAGCAGCGAACGGGCGTTGTCGTCGGGCAAGGCAGATTCCATGGCCTGGCGCAGATCGGTGACGCGGCCGCCTTCGGGGATTTCGACGGTCAGGGAGCTTTCGGGATTACCCTGGCGGAACGCACCGAACAACCTGACGCTGATTGATTGATTCATCCGATTTCTCTCCTGGCTGGAAAAATTATTCTGATGCCTGGCTTGGTGCTTCAAAACCCGGTGGCAGGGGTGGCAGACCGTCCGGATGAAGAAACAGACCCGATTTGCCGCCTTCTTTGAGCAGCAGACGAATCCCGCCAATGGCCAGATCGGCCTGAACTTGCTTGGCAAGATCCCAGATTGTCATGAGGGCACCACTGACGCCGGCCAGTGCTTCCATTTCCACGCCCGTCCGAGCCGAAGTTGCCGCCTGGCAGAATACATGAACCCCCGGCAGGCTCTCATCAGGTCGGAACGCCACGGCCACGTGATCCAGGCCCAGTGGATGACACAACGGGATGATTTCCGCGGTTCGCTTGGCCGCCAGTACGCCAGCCACCTCGGCCAGGCGCAGTGGATCACCTTTGGGCAAGGTTCCGTCACGCACCTGGATGAAGGTGTCTCCGGACATAACGATATGGCCTGTGGCAATGGCGCGGCGTCGGGTGACGGTCTTGGCTCCAACATCCACCATGCGGTAGTGACGACGATCAGACATTGGTGTTTTCATCCTCCGGTACTGGCCAGGTGCGGGGTATCGCCGACCTGACCCTGATGTAGTAAATGCGTGGGCGGCTTTTCAAACAAGGCCGCCATGATATGGCTTTTGAGTGCTTCGGTTTGGTCATCGTGGCGCAGAAGGGGTCTTAGGTCGGTGCTGCCGTTACCGAACAGGCACAGTTTCAGCGCCCCGCGTGAGGTGACCCGCAAACGGTTGCATCCATCGCAGAAGTGCTTCGCATAAGGGGCAATCAGTCCGATTCGGCCTGCGTAGTTGGGATGGGCGTACTCGACTGCCGGGCCGGCGGCTGGTCCGCGGGTAACGGGTTTCCAGCCTTCGGCCGTCAAACGGTCGCTGATGCTGCTGCCCGGCACATGATGTCGTTCGAAGTAGGCCTGGTTGTCGCCGGTCTGCATCAGTTCGATGAAGCGCAGGCTGACCGGGCGCTCGCGGACAAACTCGAAAAACACCGGAAGCTGGTCGTCATTGAGCTCGCGCAGCAGAACGGTATTGATTTTGACGGCATCGAAGCCGACGGCCAGCGCCTGATCAATGCCGGCCATCACCGTATCGAAGCGGCGATCGCCGGTGATTGCAAGGAAGCTGCTGCCGTCGAGTGCGTCCAGACTGACGTTGACAGCGTTCAGTCCGGCGGCCTTCCACGCCGCGGCGTTTTTTGCCAGCCGGTAGGCGTTGGTCGTCATTGCGATTCGGCGAATCCCGGGGGTTTCGGCCACCGCGGAAAGAATGTCGCTAAAGTCGCGCCGAACCGTCGGCTCACCGCCGGTCAGGCGCAGCTTGTAGGTGCCGAGTTCGGCAAAAGCTCGGGTCAGTCGGCGGATTTCGTCCACGCTCAGAAAGCCGTGTCTGTTTCCCCTGAACCCATCGGGCAAACAGTATTGGCAGCGGAAGTTGCAGACTTCGGTCACCGACAGTCTGAGGTATGAAAATCGCCGGCCAAACCGGTCTTGCAGGGTCTGCACTAAGGTGCTCCTTTTCAATAAAAGCGGAAGGCAAGGCCGTTTCCAGCATTTGCCCCGGCCTTGGCACCATCGACAAAGATGGGCCTTGGCGGTATCCCGACCGTGTCCGATGCCAGTGAGAACCCTGGCAGCAGCTGTAGGTCGCGATACTCGGAGTCTTGAATCTATCGACAGCCTAGAGGGTTTTTGCCTTGGATTCCTTGACTCAGGTCAAACTGCGCTGGTTAAGACATGCGAGAGGCGAGGTGAACGAGTAAGATGGAGGGCGTTTGGAACGGACCCTGAGGGATCGACGACACATGGACAGCGTGAATCTGGGGCTTGAAGTCGGCGATTCTCTGCAGCTGCAGTTTGTCAATGAAACCTCGGGCAATCGCCATTACGTCAAGGTTCTGGGCTGTTACCCGGGCCGCAGCATCATCGTTGGAACCCCACAAGTGGGCGGGCGCATCATGCTGGTGCGCCAGGATCAGACCGTGATTGTCCGCCTGATGATCGGCAATGACGTTGTTGGGTTCAATTCCACGGTGCTGCGCAGCTGCGCTCGTCCTTATCCTTATCTGCACCTGGCTTTTCCGAAGGAGTTGCAGAGCAGCAGCGTTCGCAAGGCGTTGCGCGTGAGTCTGGACACCGTGGTTTCAATCCGACGGCTAGGGCTTGATGATCAGCCTGATCCCGCGCACTCAGCCTTTGCCGGCCGCACCCGGGACATCAGTACCACCGGCGCACTGATCAGCAGTAGCGGCAGACTGGGATCGGTGGGTCAGCGTCTGAGCATGGCCATGCAAGTTGCCGTGGCAGGCTTCAATGAGGAGATTCGCCTCAATGCGACCATTCGAAACACCACGGTCCTGGCCCCAAGCGATGAGGCGGCGGGGACCCTGTTCGGGATCGAGTTTGATGCACCCGGTCGCCGCGAGGCCATTTTGCTCAACGGCCACGTCAGCCAGACCATCCTGCAGCACATGGGCAAGATTGCCGCACCGTTTTCCGAATTGCCCGCTGAGAGTCTGGATGAGGACGGGAAAGAAACGGAGGTTTTCGAACCCTGAAGGTCGGTCGGGGCGCCTTTTATGCCGTACCGGAAAAAACGTAGCCCGAGGCGAGTTGCTGCATGGCATTGCGGAACTCGGCTGAGGGGGAGAGGACGCGCAGGCCCAGACCCCGAAGTTCAGGGTTGGCGTCTGGGCGACACCATCGCACTTCAGCCTCAAACTCCACCGGCTCTGCCGAGCCCGCATCGACCGGGGGTAAAAAGGCCAGACTAAGCCGCTCGCCAATCTCAATCGCCTGTTCGCTGACCAGCATGATGCCCTGCTCGGAGATATCGACCAGGTGGCCGACCAGCCTGTCCCCGGGCTGCTGAAAAACCTTCAGGTACAAGACGGGCTGGTGGCGCGCGTGTCGTCGTTCGTTGAGCATGATTCAGAGTATAGCGTCAGCCTCGCCCGTTCTGGAAGTCTGCAGCTAAGAGAGGCTTCAGTGATAATCGCGCAATGAAAGAACAGAAGCCACCCTGGACCTCCATCGCGTGGCACGCCATCAGACCCCACACCCTGCCGCTGTCACTCTCACCGGTGCTGGTGGGGTCGGTTGCCGGCTGGGTAGAGAGCGGCATGCTGCGCCTGGACGTATCGGCCGCAGCCGCGATCTCGGCGGCCTGCATGCAGATCGGTGCGAACCTGCAAAACGATGCCGCAGACGCATTGAATGGGACCGATAGTGACAGCCGCGAAGGGCCGCCGCGGGTGACCGCCCTGGGATGGGTCAGCGCCAGATCAGTGCTGGCGGCGGCCTGGATTTGTTTTGCGCTTGCTGTCTTGGCCGGTGCCTATCTCGTGGGCGTCGGCGGTTGGCCATTGGTGTGGATCGGTTTGCTCGCCGTGACCGCGGCATGGGCGTATTCCGGCGGCCCAAACCCCATTGCCAGGGGGCCGTACGGCGAGCTTGTCGTGCTGTTGTTTTTCGGGCTTGTCGCAGTCGCCGGGGTGGCGTGGTTGTACAGCGGACGCCTGACCGCGCCCATGCTGGTCGCCGGCCTGGCTGTGGGTTTGCCGGCTGCTGCGGTGCTGACCATCAACAATCTTCGTGATCTGACCGGCGACCGCCGGGCAGGCCGGCGCACGCTGGCGATCCTGCTGGGGCCGGAAGGCTCGATCCGGACCATTGCCGTTTTCCTGATCCTGGTTGCTCCAACGCTCTTGTTACTGGCTTTTTGCGGTCTGCCTTGGGCGGGCGGGTTGCTTGGGCTTCCCGTGCTGGCCCTGGCACCGGGTATCGTGCGCAGGCTGAAAGTGCCGGTCTCGGCGGCGGCATGCAATGCCAATCTCAAACAGACAACCCGGTTTCAGCTGATGCTGAGTCTCGCGATGAGTTCGGGTATCATTCTCATCGCGTTGGTTGACGGAACGAACTGGATATGAACAACATTTTGTTGCCGCTGGGCCTTGCCTTTATTATGTTCGCCGTCGGACTGGGTCTGCGCGTCGGCGATTTTCTTCAAGTCTTTCGGGCGCCCAAAGGTCTGGTTGCAGCACTGGGCAACCAGATCGTGTTGCTGCCGTTGATCGCGGTAGCGCTGGTCGCCCTGTATAACGGCCGGCCGGAGTTTGCCTTCGGCATCATGATTCTGGCCGCTTGTCCCGGCGGGCCCACCTCTAATCTGCTGACGGTGCTGGCTGGCGGAAATGCAGCGCTTTCAGTCTCGGCAACAGCCGTGGCCAGCATCGCGGGCATGCTCACCGTGCCCTTGATCCTATGGGGTGCGCAGGCTTGGCTGTTGGGCGAAACAACCCTGGTCACCGTCCCGCCGCAGCAGATTCTTCTCAGCGTTTTCCTGGTGACCGGGCTGCCGCTTCTGGCCGGAATGTCACTGAATCATTTCCGGCCGGGGTTGAGTGATCGTATTCGCATTCCGTCACGTCGCCTCGCCACGGCCGCCTTTGCTTTCATCGTGGTCGGCGCGTTTTTAAGCCAGGGTTCGGTCATGATCGAGCACGCCCTGGACCTCGGGCCTTACGTGCTGGCGCTCAACGTGGGCACCATGGTTTTGGGGATTACGACCGCGCGCCTGATGAATCTGGACCTGGCCGATCTGATCGCGGTTTCAATGGAAGGCGGACTGCAGAACGCAGCTCTCGCCATATTCATTGCGGTCAGTCTTTTCGGCGTTCCGGCAATGCTGGTGCCGGCCATTATGTATGCGCTGATGATGAACATCACCGCGTTGGCACTGATTCTCTGGGCGCGTTCCAGGGCTGCAAACCAAGCGGCAGTGTCGAGTTGATTTCTTAGGCGGATAAAAAAACCGCAGCGGTTGCTGCGGTTTTTTAGTGCGGTCGTCAGTGACAGCGACTCAGTCGCTACCCTCATGAATGGAATGGCATGCGCTGCATTCCATGTCCATGGAGTGGGCCGACACCGCCTTGAAGTCATCAGTTGGCTTGTGACAGGTCGTACAGGTTTCGTTGGTCACAGGCTCGGGGTGTTCCTTGAAGTTGGCCAGGTGAGCCTCGGCACCGTTGCCGTGGCAGGCGCTGCACATATTGTGTGCCGCGACCGGATTCTCTTTTTGATCCTGATGGCACATGATGCACTGGTCGTCGCTCATCGCCGGGGCCATGAACAGACCCAGGACAAAAGCAAAACTTAAACTAAACAGGGCTTTTTTCATTTTTAACTCCTCGCTAAACCAATTGGTGTTCTTCTCCGTTACCCCTAAAGATACGTGATTCACGCGCCATACACAAATGCGAAGTTTCAGTATCGCCCGCCGGTTTTGTAGACGTAGTTGGCCAGTTCCTGCGCTTCGCGGTTCATCCGCATCAGGTTCAAATGGGTAATCCGGAAGATCGCGCGCATGATTTTGTAGACCAGAACAGGCTGTTTCTCGATCAGGCTTTCAAACGCTGCCGGCTCCAGACAGTAAACCACCGAATCGCACTGCGCCTTGAGTGAGGCCGAACGCGGCGTGCCGTCGACAAAGGCCCGCGTTCCGGCAAATTCGCCGGGTGACATCGCGTAAATGTGGGTGGGATGACCCTGTTGCAGGGTCAAGACCTCCATTCCCCCGTCAGCCAGCAGGTAGAGGTGGCGGTCGGTTGACCCTTCTTCGGCCAGAAGTTCGTCCTTGGCCAGCGTTTTGATGGTCATCACGCTGCGCAGGGCCTTGATATCGGAATCCTCGAGTTCCTCGCCGAGGAAGGACTCCTTTAGATGCTTGGCGTCGATCTGCTGATCCATAGTCGCGGGTACCTTTTGATGTGCAGTGGTTCCTGGGCGGGCAGTCTATCAGTCACCTGCCTGATCGCGGCGGATATCAAGCAGGCATCGGCTTGCCGAACTCAGATTGGAAACGCCTGGCCACGGAAGTTGGGGTGAAATCGTGTTGCTGGGGGCCGGCGTGAGCAATCTTGATCGCGCCCAGGATGGAACCCAGACGGCAGGCATCCACCGGATCCCAGTCGCGCTCCAGGCCAAACAGCAGGCCGGCCCGATAGGCATCGCCGCAGCCGGTCGGATCGCGCACGGCCTCAGGCGAGACCGCGGGAATCGTCTCCCGCCGGTCGCGGGTGACAAGCTGCGATCCCTGGCCCCCATGGGTGACGATCAGGCCGCCTGAAAGTTTGTCGACGATGGTCTCGACGTCCAGGTCTGTTTTCTTCCGCAGCATTTCCCATTCGTAGGAATTCACCGTCAGCCAATCTGCGCTTTCGGCCATCCGGATCAGTTCATCGGCGCTAAACAGCGGCAATCCCTGGCCGGGGTCGAAAACATGCGGAATGCCCGCAGCGGCAAACTGTGCGGAATGTTGCAGCATGGCCTCGCGCCCGTCCGGCGACACAATGCCGTAGCCGATGCCGGCATTGTCCGGAACCGGCTGGCGATGCGCCTCGTTCATGGCGCCGGGGTGGAAAGCCGTGATCTGATTGTCGTCGACGTCGGTGGTGATGTAGGCCTGCGCGGTCCAGAAGTCGTCCAGCCTGAGCACGTAATCCATGCCCACTTCGAGATAATTGAGGTGGCGCGCATAGTCGTCAAAATCTGCGCCGACGGTGGCCAGGGGCAGCGGGTCGGCGCCCAGCTTTTTCAGGCTGTAGGCGATGTTGCCCGCGCAGCCACCAAAGTAGCGGTGCAACTCGGGCACCATGAAGGCCACGTTGAGCATGTGGGTTTTGTCGGGCAGGATATGGTCTCGGAAACGACCCGGAAACACCATGATCGTGTCGTAGGCGATGGATCCGGAAATCAGGATAGGCATGATGCAGGACTAAAAGTTGGATTTGACGCCATTGTAAGAGCAATCGGGCGTCATTCTTCCTTTCGAAGGATTGTCGGAAGACGGCGCCGCGAAGGGTGAGGAGGCGGCGAACTTTTATGCGGTGCAAAACAACGGGCTGACAACGCTTTTTACGCCGCCATTTAACGGTTACGGTCTGTACAATACGCGATTAACCATTCGGTCGAGTCAAGGCCAACATCGTCATGTTCAAGCGCTTACGCGGGATCTTCTCCAACGACCTCTCCATAGATCTGGGGACGGCGAATACGCTGATCTTCGTGCGCGGCCAGGGCATCGTGCTGAACGAGCCCTCCGTGGTGGCGGTGCGCATGGAACGCGGGCCCGGTGGGCCACAGTCCGTCGCGGCGGTCGGGATGGAAGCCAAGCAGATGCTGGGCCGCACGCCCGGCAATATCCGCACCACCCGTCCGCTGAAAGACGGGGTGATTGCTGACTTCAACATGACCGAGCAGATGCTGCAGCACTTCATCAAGAAGGTTCATTCCACCCGAGTGCTGCGGCCCAGCCCCAGGGTTCTCGTCTGCGTGCCGTGTTCTTCAACCCAGGTCGAGCGTCGTGCCATCAAGGAATCGGCCGAGGGCGCAGGGGCGCGCGAGGTGTTTTTGATCGAAGAGCCGATGGCTGCAGCGATTGGCGCGGGCATTCCTATTCATGAAGCCCGTGGATCGATGGTGTTGGACATTGGTGGGGGTACGACCGAGGTTGCCGTGTTGTCCCTCAACGGAATTGTGTACGCGAACTCGGTTCGAATGGGTGGCGATCACTTCGACGAATCCATCATCAATTACGTGCGTCGCTCGTACGGCACCCTGATCGGTGAATCGACGGCCGAGCGCATCAAGATGGAGATCGGCTGTGCCTATGCGCTGGATGTGCAGAGTGAAATCCAGATCTCCGGCCGGAATCTGGCCGAAGGCGTGCCCAAGATGATCACGCTGAACAGCAATGAAGTTCTGGAGGCTCTCTCGGAGGCTCTGTCGACCATCGTCGGTGCCGTCAAGGTTGCTCTGGAGCAGACGCCGCCCGAGCTTTGTGCCGACGTCGCCGATACCGGCATCGTCCTGACCGGGGGTGGCGCTTTGCTGCGGGGGCTTGACCGACTGCTGATGGAAGAGACCGGGCTCCCGGTCATCATCGCCGACGATCCGCTGACCTGCGTGGCCCGCGGTGGCGGTCGAGCGCTGGAGATGATGGATGAAAACCGGGTGGACTTCTTTTTTGCTGCCTGATCAAGTGCGGTTGAGCTCTCCACCGGCACGGTGAACGCGCCGGGCGGTCCATTCAACTTCAGCGCAGAGTTGGCCGGACGCACTTCCCGGCTGATGGTCTATGCGCTGCTGGCGATCGTTCTGATGAGTCTCGACTATCGCGGGCGCTGGGTCGACCGCGTGCAGCATCAGGCGGGTCTGCTTGTCGAGCCCGCTGTCTTGCTGGTTGAATCGCCCTTTCGCCTGGCGCGCTCAGCCTGGTCTGCGCTGCGCGGTCGGCAGCAACTCCTGGTTGAGATCAACGAACTCAGAAGCCAGGTTGCCGAGCGTTCCGCACACCTTCTGCTGCTTGAGGACCTGCGGCGGGAAAATGCGGAATTGCGGAACCTTCTGGGAGCGGCCCGATCTTCGGCCGTGACCTTTCAACCGGTGGAAATTCGTCAGATTGACCTAAATCCGTTTTCCCATCGGGTGGTGATCAACCGTGGCCGGTCTCACGGACTTGAGTCGGCCCAGCCGGTTGTCGACGCCCACGGCGTCGTCGGTCAGGTTGATGAAGTCTTCATGCACAGCGCCCGAGTCGTACTGCTGACCGACCCTGACCATGCGCTTCCGGTCGCAGTGGAGCGGACCGGGGTGCGAACCATCGCCTACGGCAGCGGATTGAATACCGAGCTGCGCCTGAATGACTTGCCGATGAATGTCGACCTGGAGCCCGGCGACCGGTTGGTGACATCGGGCCTGGGGGGTACTTTCCCAGGGGGGCTGCCAGTGGCTGAGGTTGTCGAGGTGTCGAGAACCGCCGGTGAAGCCTTTGCCCGTGCTCGCCTTGAAACGCTTGGACGACTGGACCGCTCGCGCCACTTGCTGGTGCTTGAGCCTCTGGATCAGTCGCAGGCGCTGCAAGAAGCCTCGACAGAAGTGGCCGAGGCTGCGGACAGCGCTGATGCTGCTGGGAACGCAGAAACCTCGCAGACACCTGCGCCCGAAGACGACGTTGCTTCAGACGAAGGTGAGCAGCCATGAGCCAGCGCGACAGCGAAAATCGCCTGGTTGCGCTCACCTTGATCGTGGCTTTTCTGCTGACCATGGTGCCCTTGCCCGACGCTTTGCAGACCTTTCGTCCTCACTGGGTTGCCCTGGTGATGATTTACTGGAATCTTGAGGGCGGGCGGCTCAGGACCATGGGTGGTGCATTCCTGCTTGGTCTTGTGCTCGATCTCATGACCGGCACCTTGCTGGGTCAGCACGCTTTGGGCCTGGTGATTCTTGCCTACCTGCTGGAGCGCTTTAATGCCCGGATCCGATTCTTCCCACCCTGGCAGCAGGCCGCGGTTGTCCTTGCCCTGCTGTTCAATGACCGCATCGTGCACCTGTGGGTGGTCGGGCTGGCGGGCGAGGGTTGGCCGCAATGGTCGTGGTGGTTCAGTCCGCTGGTAAGCGTGGCCTTCTGGCCTTGGTTATTCTTGCTGTTTGACCGTTTGCGCCGCCAAACCCGGACGCGCAGGGCCTGAGCATGATTGCGCGAACGGCCAATCCGGTCCGGGATGAGCACGCCGAACGGGTGGTTATCGGACGCCGCTACCGCTGGCTGGTGGCTTTTGTCCTGTTGGTCATGTCTCTGCTTGGAATGCGGTTTGCGTCCTTGCAGCTTGTCGAGCATGAGCAGTATGCCAGCCAGGCCGACGAGAACCGCATTCGCCTGCAGGCGCTGCCTCCAAATCGGGGGCTGATTCTGGACAGGCAGGGCCGCGTGCTGGCCGAAAATATGCCCGCCTACCGGCTGGTGATCGTACCGGAAAGGTCACCGGATCTGGACAGCACCCTGGAAGAACTGGCAGCTCTGGTTGAGATCAGTCCTGCCGAGCGAGAGCGGTTTGAGCGGGAGCGACGGCGTTCGCGACGATTTGAGTCCATTGCGCTCAAGACCAACCTGACCGAGGAGCAACTGTCGCGCCTTGCCATCCACAGGCACCGCTTGCAAGGTGTGGACATCGAGCCTTACCTGACCCGGCATTATCCTCATGGCCGAGCTTTGGCGCACGTGACCGGGTACGTGGGGCGCTTGGACCAAGGCGATCTGCAGCGACTCCCGATCGAACGTTATCGCGGGACCACCCACGTCGGTAAGACGGGGATCGAGCGGCAGTATGAGTCGTCCCTCCAGGGCTATCCGGGCCTCAAGCGAGTCGAGACCAATGCCCAGGGACGGGTGTTGCGGGTTCTGGAGCGTGAGCCGCCCCAGCCGGGTCAGACGCTGTCGCTGACGGTTGACCTGGACTTGCAAATGGCGGCCATTGAGGCGCTCGGCGACAAGGCCGGTGCGGTGGTCTTGCTGAATGTCGCTGACGGCGAGGTCCTGGTGCTGGTCAGTGAGCCGGGTTTCGATCCCAACCAGTTTGTTCACGGCATTTCCTCCAATGCCTTCAATGCATTGCTGTCAGACCCGCACCGGCCGCTGTTCAATCGCTTCCTGTCCGGGGGATACGAGCCGGGATCGACGGTGAAGCCGTTTCTTTCGCTCGCCGGGCTGGAGGAAGGCGCGATCAATCCGGAGACGCAGGTTTTTTCCAGCGGGCAATTTCAGCTGCCCGGTCACAGTCGGCGCTACCGGGACTGGCGCCGGGGTGGTCATGGATGGGTAGATCTGGAGCTGGCGCTGGCAGAGTCGGTCAACGCCTACTACTACGAGCTGGCGGTTGAACTGGGGATAGACCGGATTTCGCGCGAGCTGGCCTTGTTCGGCTTCGGTCGAGCGACCGGGCTCGACTTGCCGGGTGAGTCCAATGGTGTGCTTCCAACCCGCAGCTGGAAGCGCAGCATGTTCGGTGAGCCCTGGTTTCCGGGGGAGACGGTGATCACCGGCATCGGCCAGGGCTTCACCGTGGTCACGCCGCTGCAGCTTGCCCACGCGACAGCCGCGCTGGCAGGGCGCGGGCGCACAGCTGCCCCGAATCTGGTTGTCGACAGCGAGCCTGTGCAGATGATTTCCCATCGCCCTGCCGATTGGGATGCGGTTTTCGACGGCATGGCGGCCGTGATTCATGGAGAGTCGGGCACCGCGCGCGCGGTGGCTTCGATGCTGCCGATTCCGATTGCCGGGAAGACTGGTACCGCCCAGGTTTTCGCTCGCCCTGATGACGACGAAGAGCGCGCCCGGATGGACGAAGAGGAGTTGCCGGAGCGGCTTCGCAACCACGCGTTGTTCATGGGCTTTGCACCGCTCGAGAATCCGCGCATTGCAATCAGCGTGGTGGTTGAACACGGCGGCGGCGGCGCGAGCGTGGCGGCACCGGTTGCCGCCCAGGTTCTGAGTCGGGCTCTGGAGCTGGGCTACTGATGGTCAGGTCGCCGTCCCGCACGATGTCTTGGCTGCCAATCTGGCGTCTCGACCCCTGGCTTCTGGGGCTGCTTGTGTTGCTGATGGGCTTGGGGCTGTTCGTGCTCTACAGTGCCGGCGAGCAGAATATCGGCCTGGTCTGGCGACAGGCGGTCAGGCTGGCTGCCGGCGTGGTCGGGCTCATCGTGGTCGCACACCTGCCGCCGCGGTATCTGCAGATCGGGGCCCCCTGGCTGTTTGCTTTGTCATCAATCCTGCTGATCGTCACTGTATTCATGGGCGTTGGTCGAGGGGCGCAGCGCTGGTTGGATCTCGGGGTCATCCAGTTCCAGCCCTCGGAAACGATGAAATTGGCGCTGCCCTTGATGTTGGCGACGTTCCTTGCGCGGCGGCCGCTACCGCCCGGATGGCGGGACACGGCTTTATCGCTGGCCATGATCGCCGTGCCGGTGGGCCTGATCGTCACCCAGCCGGATCTGGGCACCGCCGTCATGGTGGCCGCCAGCGGCATGATCTTGCTGTTTCTCGCCGGCTTGCGTTGGCGTTTGATCGGGACCATGGGGCTGGGTCTGGCCGCGGCCCTGCCGCTGGTCTGGGCAAATTTGCATAACTATCAGCGCAACCGGGTGCTGACTTTTCTGGACCCGGAGCGCGACCCGCTCGGACAGGGCTGGAACATCATCCAGTCCAAGATTGCCGTAGGCTCCGGGGGGCTTACCGGCAAGGGCTGGCAGGCCAGCAGTCAGTCTCACCTCGAGTTCCTGCCCGAGCCCCATACCGATTTCATTTTCTCGGTTCTGGCTGAGGAGTTCGGCTTCGTTGGGGTTGCGGGCATGCTCTTTTTGTATGGCGCAGTCGTGTTGCGCTCGCTGTACATGGCCAGCCGATGTCGCGACAGCTTCGGACGCCTGCTGGCCGGCACGGTGGCGGCGATGTTCTTTCTCTACACGGCGGTCAATATCGCAATGGTGAGTGGGCTGTTACCTGTCGTAGGCGTCCCACTGCCGCTGGTCAGTTATGGCGGCACCTCGGCCGTGACTCTTCTGGCAGCGTTTGGCCTGATTATGGGTTTGTACAGCCGTCGGCGCTTTATGGATCGTATTTGATGCTGTCTTAACAGCTTGAACCGCTAGAATTGCGTTTGAGCATTGCAATGCAAAGCCGTCGTGAGGCCGCACCTTTTGGTGTTTTTATTCTCTGGCATTCAGTTTTCAGTCAACCTAAGGATCGCTTCTACTCCATGAATCGTTTTTCAGTACTGGCCTTGAGCCTCATCGTCGTTTGGTTTGCCAGCCCCCTGATGGCGGAAGAACCGCATCCCGGGGCAGAGGCTTTCGTGGCGCAGGTGGTGGCCGAACACGGATTGGATACTGAGCTGGTTCGGGCGGTGCTGGCCGATGCCCGCTATCAGCAGTCCATCATTGATGCGATCAGCCGTCCGGCTGAGTCCAAGCCCTGGCATCAGTACCGCCCGATTTTTCTGACCGAGACCCGGATCGCAGCCGGCGCCGAGTTCTGGCGGGCGAATGCGAGCCTGCTTGATCAGGTGGGCGAGCGATTCGGTGTGCCTGTAGAGGTGGTCGTAGCCATCGTCGGCGTCGAAACCAACTACGGCATGAATACCGGCAGCTTCAGGGTGATTGATGCGCTCGCCACCCTAGGCTTTTACTTTCCTCGCCGGGCTGAGTTCTTTGCCTCGGAGCTGGGCCATTTTATTGCCCTGGCCGCCGAAGAAGAATTGCCGCTTTACGAGGTGAAGGGATCCTATGCAGGCGCTATGGGGATCGGGCAGTTCATTCCGTCGAGCTACCGCGCCTACTCGGTCGACTTCGACGACACCGGCAATCGCGATCTATGGCGCTCACTCCCCGACGCGCTCGGCTCGGTCGCCAACTATCTGGCGGTCCATCGATGGACTCCGGGTGCGCCGATCGCGCTGCCGGTTTCGAGCGTGCCGGCCGCGTTGAACGAAGACTTTCCGATTCGGCCCGAACATACGCTTGATGATCTGGCAAATATGGGTGTGACCTTCGATGCCCAAGGTCTGGATGGTGCTACGCCTGCGACCCTGATCGAGCTTGAGGGTGAAACAGGTTCTGAGTACTGGGTCGGGCTCAATAATTTCTACGTTATTACCCGCTACAACCGTTCACCGCTATATGCCATGGCCGTCACCCAGCTGTCGGCGGCCATCCGGGAGCGTGCGGAGTGAGATCGGTCCTGCCGTTCGGTGGTCTGCTTTTGCTGGTTTTATTGCTGAGCGCCTGCGCTCTGCCAGACCGTTGGCCGGGTCCGGCGCGCCCGCCGGGAGAACCGGTTGACGGTGCCCCTGATGAGACCCTGGATGTCAGTCGCATTCGTCCGGTCACTCCTCGTCCTGAGCCCCGCAGTCCCTACGGAAACCACAGCCCCTATACGGTTCTTGGCCAGACCTATCAGGTTCGACCCAGCGCGGCCGGGTACCGGGAGCGGGGCATCGCCTCGTGGTATGGAACCAAATTTCACGGTCGGTTGACCTCATCAGGCGAGCCCTATGACATGTATCAGCTCACCGCTGCCCATCGGTCGCTGCCGCTGCCCACTTTTGCCGAGGTGACCCACCTCGAGAACGGGCGCAGCATCATAGTCCGGATCAATGATCGCGGCCCGTTTCACCCCGACCGAATCATCGACTTGTCGTGGGCAGCCGCGGTCAAGCTGGGTATCGACCAGGCGGGCACCGGGCAGGTCGATGTCCGGGCCATCACCTTTGACGAACCCGAGGTTCCGGTCATTCGACCCGCGCGTCTTCCAGTGGTGCTGCAGGTTGGCGCTTTTTCCGAGCGTCAGCGGGCCGATGCCGTCGCCGCTACACTGATTGACAGCGGTGTGGCCTCGACGACGATTGAGTCTGCCCGCACGGCCAGTGGTCGGGTGTGGCGGGTTCGTGTCGGGCCGCTGGAAGATCTCGACCAGGTTTTCAGGAGTATCGACCAGGTCACCGCGCTCGGTTTTGAGCGGCCCCGGTACGTCTACCCTTAATCTAGAAGTCGCGCCATTCCGACCCTCAACAAGCATTTGAAGGTATCCATGTTGAAACCCGTCTTGACCGCTGTACTGACCCTGCTGACCCTGAGCGCTTCGGTCGGCGCCATCGCCCAGGTCCCGGTGCCCGAGGCGCCAACTATCGGTGCAAACAGCTATGTTCTGGTCGATTTTCATAGCCAGACCGTGCTGGCTGAAGACGATTCCGGAGCCCAGGTTGAGCCGGCCAGCATTACCAAGCTGATGACCTCCTATGTGGCTTTTCAGGAGATCGCACGCGGCAACCTGTCGCTGGATGATGAAGTTCTGGTTTCGGAAAAGGCCTGGCGAACCCAGGGGTCTAGAATGTTTATCGAGGTTGGCAACCGGGTTCGGGTTGAAGACCTTCTGAAGGGGATCATTATCCAGTCCGGCAACGATGCCAGCGTTGCCTTGGCCGAGCATATTGCCGGCGACGAGACCGTTTTCGCCAGCATGATGAACGAGGCGGCCACTCGGCTGGGGATGACTGGCACCCAATACGTTAACGCAACCGGTCTGCCGGACCCGGCCCAGTACACAACTGCCGCGGATTCGGCCCGGCTGGCCCGTGCGCTCATCAGTGAATTTCCGGATTTCTATGCCTGGTATTCCCAGCGCGAGTTCACCTTCGGTGGCATCCGCCAGCACAACCGCAATCGTCTGCTGTGGCGCGACCCATCGGTAGATGGCCTGAAAACCGGCCACACCAGCAGCGCTGGGTATTGTCTGGTCACTTCGGCCAGCCGCGACGGCATGCGCCTGATCAGCGTAGTCATGGGCACCGACAGCGAAGAGGCACGGGCCACCGCGAGCCAGGCCCTGCTGAACTACGGTTTTCGCTTCTTCGAAACCTATCAGCTCTACGATGCTGGCGAACAAATATCGACTGAAAAAGTCTGGAAAGGCCAACTCGATGAACTCGGTCTGGCACTGGCCGATGACCTTTTTGTTTCCATCCAGCGGGGCCGCTACGATGCTTTGCAGGCCACCCTCGAATTACCGGACCAGCTGGTCGCACCGATCGCTGCCAACACAGCGGTCGGCGATCTGGTCATACGCCTTGATGAGGAAGTCGTCGCGCGCCGGGCGCTGGTTGCCATGGATAACGTGGAGGAAGCCGGATTCTTTGGGCGTACCGCAGATGGTCTCCGCCTGTGGGTTGATGGACTCTTTGACGATGACTGAAGATTCGGCCGGTGGCGGACAACCTGAGGGTCTGACGTTTCCCTGCCGGTATCCGGTCAAGATCATGACCGAATCCGGCGCCCGGGCGAAGATACTTGAAGTCGTCGCACGCCACGCCGAATTCTCACCTTCCGAAGATGTCAGGACCCGTCCGAGTCGAAACGCCCGCTACGAGTCCATCACCGTGACCGTCGATGCGCAGAACCGGCAACAGCTTGAAGCCTTGTATGCTGACCTGCGATGCCTGGACGTCGTCAAAATGATGCTGTGAGGGCTGAGGCTCCCTTGCCCCAGCAGCTGAATGTCATCCGTCTTGGCCGACAGGACTATGCCAAGGTGTTTCAGGCCATGCGAGCATTCACCGACCAGCGCGGACCCGAAACGGTCGATGAGCTGTGGCTGGTGGAGCACGATCCGGTCTTCACCCAGGGCCTGGCCGGGCGGTCTGAGCACCTTCTGGCTGCCGGCAGTATTCCCGTTATCCAGTCCGATCGCGGCGGGCAGGTGACCTACCACGGCCCGGGCCAACTGGTTTTGTATCCGTTGATCCATCTTGAGCGTCGCCGGCTTGGGGTGCGCTGCCTGGTTTCAGAACTGGAGCAGGCGGTGATCAACGTTCTGGCCGACCATTCGCTCACCGGTCGTCGGCGGGAAGGCATGCCCGGGGTCTATATCCGCGATCACAAGATCGCTTCCATCGGGCTGAAAGTGCGCAAGGGCTGCTGCTACCACGGGCTATCGCTGAATGTTGCCATGGACCTGTCGCCGTTTGCGATGATCAACCCATGCGGCTATGCTGGCCTGCAGATGACTCAGTTGTCGGATTGCGGGTGTGATATCAGCCTTGAGCGTGCAGGCGTGGAGATGGTGTCAGCATTGTGCGGATTGCTGGATTACTATCCAGTTTGGTCGGATGCGATCCGCGACGAAAACTAATGCCAGATTTACCGGTCTGAATATTCCATGAATCCATTAACTCGCAAAATCGTTGTCGGCAGCCTGTTGTCCGTGCTTCTCGTTCCCGCGGCAGTCTTTCTCCATTCCGGCTCAGCGACCGTGGTCGAAACGACCGAGAGCGGCACCGCAGAGCTGGCGCCAAAGCCGGAGCATCAGTTTGCCAGCCGGTTGGCCACCCGCTTTATCAGTGGTTACCACTACCATCGGGATGACCTCGAAGACGTATTGCCGGGCCGGGTTTTTGAGCAATATCTCCGTCTGCTGGATCCGAACCGGGTTTACTTTACAGCGGCCGACCTGGCTGACCTGGAGCGCTATCGGGGCTATCTGGGCGATGCGGTCAAGACGTCGGATCTCGATCCGGCCTTCGATATTTTCAAGCTCTACCAGCGTCGTGTAGCCGAGCGCGTCGAGTTTGCCCGGCAGCTGCTGGACCAGGGCTTTGATTTCTCGGTCGAAGAGGAATATCGCTTCGACCGGACCGAGGCGGACCGGGCGGCAGATTCGGCAGCGCTGGATGAAATCTGGCGCCAGCGGGTCAAAAACGACTGGCTGCGGCTGCGCCTGGCCGACCAGGAGGATGACGAAATCGTCGAGACGCTCGGCGATCGTTACGCCAATTTGGGCCGCCGTATCGCCGAGTTCAACAGCGAAGACGTTTTCCAGTTCTTCATGAACGCGTATACCCGTTCGATCGAGCCGCACTCAGCCTATATGTCGCCGCGAAGTGTCGACAATTTTGAAATTTCAATGCGGCTCTCGTTAGACGGAATAGGCGCGATGCTTCAGCGCGAAACCGAGTACACCACGGTCATGGAAGTCGTTCCGGGTGGCCCTGCTGATATGGACGGAAGGCTGCAGTCCGGAGATCGCATCGTCGGTGTTGCCCAGGGCGACGAGGAGATCGTCGACGTTGTCGGTTGGCGGTTGGACGACGTGGTTCAGCTGATCCGAGGCGAACGCGAAACCGTGGTCCGGCTGGAGGTTTTACCGTCCGAGACCGCTTTGTCCGGACCCTCTACGATCATCGATATCGTTCGCAACGAGGTTCGGCTGGAAGAGCAGGCCGCCCAGCGTGATCTGATTGAAGTTCCCACGGGCGACGGTGACATGCGCCGCATCGGGGTCATTCAGGTGCCGGTCTTTTATGTCGACTTTGCCGGGCGCGCGAGCAACGAGCCGAATTACCGATCGTCGACCCGCGATGTGCGGCGCCTGATCAATGAGCTGATTGAAGAAGGCATCGACGGCCTTGTGGTTGACCTGCGCGGCAACGGCGGCGGCGCGCTGGTGGAAGCGACAACGATGACTGGCTTGTTCATCGATGAAGGTCCCGTGGTCCAGGTACGAGACTCGCGCGGCCGGGTTTCGCTGGAGGAAGATCGCGAGCCGGGCATGGCCTGGGACGGCCCCTTGGCCGTGCTGGTTGACCGCCGCAGCGCCTCGGCATCAGAGATTTTTGCCGGTGCGATTCAGGATTACGGTCGCGGTGTGGTCCTTGGTGAAGCCACGTTTGGCAAAGGCACCGTTCAGAACATGATTGATCTGGATGACTTGTCGCGCAGCGATAACAACCGGCTAGGACAGATCAAGCTCACCATGGCCCAGTTCTACCGGGTTGCAGGCGGTTCCACCCAAGCTCGGGGGGTGGTGCCGGATATTGGGTTGCCGACCGCTGGAAATCCTGATGAGTATGGCGAACGAGCGCTGGATTTTGCATTGCCCTGGGGAGAAATCGACCCGGCTGAATACCGGCCCATGGCCGATTTGTCGAACCTGATCACGCGCGCCGAGCGGCGTCACGATCAGCGTCTGGCCGACGATGAGGAACTCCTGGAATTGCTCGATGAAATTGCCGAATGGGAGCGGATCAGCGACCGCACCACCGTTTCGCTCAACGAGGCAGTCCGTCGGACTGAAATGGAAGAGAGGGAAGCGCGTCGGGGCGAGGATTTCGGACGGCCGGGCTCTCCCCATCAAGGTCTGGAGGAAACCGGCGCCGATGAAGCTGACTCGGAAGACGGCGCAGCCGACGATGAAGAGGCTGATCGTGATCTGTATCTGGTCGAGTCGGCTCGTATTCTCTCAGACCTCATTGAACTCGACCAGGCTACCCAACTACTGGCGCATCGGGCTGTTTTGAACCTGTCGGCATCGATCGACTGAGAAAACGGAATCCTGCGGTCAAGGCGATGGTGATCGCGACTGTCCGGGTCGCGGTGCCCGTGCCGGTGCCGGGGCTTTTCGATTACCTGCCGCCCGATTCGGATTGTCTGCCAGTTGCCGGTAGTCGAGTCCTGGTGCCTTTCGGACGGCGTCGTCTGGTGGGGCTGGTTGTTAGCCAGAGTACGGCAGCAGATTCCGTCAGCCTCAAGAAAATAGAGCAGGTGCTCGATGAAGGTCTGATCGATCCGGCCCTGCTTCGACTTGCGACCTGGGCTGTTCGCTATTACGGCTGCCCGCCAGGCGAGTTGGTCAATCTTCTCTTGCCGCCGGCCTTGCGGCGGTTGAAACCCTTTCGTCCCGGACCGCCTTCCAGGCTCGTTCTCAGTCTCGCCGGGCAAACGGCAGATCCCGGCAACGCCCACCGCCAGGCCCAGGTGCTTGAATGGCTGAGCGAGCGGGCGATGGAGCGCGATGAGTTGCTCGCGCGCGGTATCAGCAGCGGTATCTTGAAGACGCTGCTCGAAAAAGGCTGGGTCGAGCCTGCCGAAACAGGTGGCGCACTGACCGCCGTGCCCGGACCGACGCTCAACCAAGAGCAGCGTGCCGCCCTGGCGGCAATTCTTTGCGCGCGGTCAAGACATGAAACCCTGCTATTGGCTGGCGTGACCGGCAGCGGCAAGACCGAGGTCTATCTTCGGGCCGCCCTTGCCATGTTGAGACGCGGTTTTCAGGTTTTGCTTCTGATTCCCGAAATCGGCTTAACGCCTCAGCTTGTCCGGCGTATTGAAGCAAGACTCGGGGTTTCGGCGCTGGTCTACCACTCTGGCCTGAGCGAAGGCGAGCGATTGGCCTGCTGGCAGTCGGCGGCCGACGGCCGGGCGCGAGTGATTGTCGGCACTCGCTCAGCGGTTTTCCTGCCGCTGTCCAGACTCGGCCTGATCGTGGTCGACGAAGAACACGATGCATCGTTCAAGCAGCAGGACGGCGCCCGGTACCACGGTCGGGACGTCGCCGTCATGCGCGCCCACCAGCTCAATGTTCCAATCGTTCTCGGCTCGGGTACGCCGTCACTGGAAAGTCTGAGCAATGCCCAGAACGGTCGTTATCGCCTGCTCAGAATCGATCGCCGGGCCGGGGGAGCGGCCCCACCGCGCTGGTCGATCACCGATTTGCGCGGACAGCGGGGCTCGCTGGACAGCGGTCTGCTCGCGACGATAGGTCAGCATCTCGATGACGGTGGGCAGGTGCTCTTGTATCGTAATCGGCGCGGATTTGCTCCGGTTCTGATGTGCCCTGCCTGTGGCTGGCAGGCTGATTGCCGCCGTTGCGATGCACACCTGACCTATCACCAGCGCCAGCGCCGGCTGCAGTGTCATCACTGCGGCGCTTCCGAACCCGGCCCGCTGCGTTGTCCGACATGCGGGGAGCCCGAACTGCTGGCGCTGGGGGCGGGCACCGAGCGGCTGGAAGATGAACTCAAAGATCGCTTTCCGGACACGCCTGTTTACCGGGTTGATCGCGACAGCATGAGCCAACGAGATCAGTTCTCCCGCCTGCTCGAAGAAGTTCGTCGCGGCGAGCCATGCATTCTGGTCGGCACCCAAATGCTTGCCAAAGGCCATCATTTTCCGGGCTTGACCCTGGCGGCGGTGCTGGACGCCGATCAGGCGCTTTTCAGCAGCGACTTTCGGGCTTCCGAGCGGTTGGGGCAGGCCGTCTACCAGGTCGCTGGCCGAGCGGGTCGTGGGCATCGCGCCGGCCAGTTCATCCTGCAAAGCCGTCACCCGGATCATCCCTTGCTGGACCAGCTGTGTCGAACCGATTACTTGCGTTTCGCCGAGACCTTGTTGGAGGAACGTTCCGTCACGGCTTTGCCGCCGGCCAGTACCTTGGCCCTCCTGAAGGCCGAAGCGCACCAGGCGGATGCGGCGCGGGCGTTTCTGGAGCGCGCCGCCCAGCAGCTCGGGGATTGCGCTATTTCGGTTCATGGGCCCATGCCTGCCATCCTGACCCGGCGCGCCGGCTACTGGCGCTTCCAGCTTTGGCTGCAATCCCCGCACCGGGCACGGTTAATGCATGTGTTGCCCAAATGGGTGACTGGCCTGTATGGGCTGCCCGAGGCGCGTCGCGTCCGATGGCATCTGGACATGGATCCTCTGGAGATCTGAACCCGGCGCGCGCTGCGATTACAATGGCTCGAAGAAGCGAGGCCGGAGTTACCGGCCCAACAGATCAAAAACGGTCGTCGAGCCGGATATCAAGCAAACGGGTAGAGAAGATGGTGGATTACTGGCAGCATCCTCAGGATGTGGACGGAGAAGAAACGCGCGAATGGCTGGAAGCGCTGGCTGCGGTCATCGATCGCGATGGCGCGCAGCGGGCGCACTATCTTCTGGAGCGCCTGGTTGAGTTGACCCGGAGATCCGGCGCCCATTTGCCGTTTGATCTGACGACCGCCTATATCAATACGATCCCGGTACACCGACAGCCCAGTATGCCGGGCGACGGCGCTCTCGAGCGCCGAATCCGCTCCATCATTCGCTGGAACGCCATGGCGATGGTGGTTCGCGCGTCGCGTCGCGGTGGTGACCTCGGCGGCCATATTGCCAGCTATGCCTCGGCTGCCACACTCTACGACGTTGGCTTCAATCACTTCTTCAAGGGTCCGGATCACGAAGACGGCGGCGATCTGGTTTACTTTCAGGGTCACTCATCACCCGGCTTTTATGCCCGAGCGTTCCTTGAGGGACGGCTGAGCGACAGCCAGCTTGATGGCTTTCGCCAGGAGGTGGACGGCGAAGGCATCAGTTCATACCCTCATCCATGGCTGATGCCCGATTTCTGGCAGTTTCCGACCGTATCCATGGGTCTCGGGCCAATCATGTCGATTTATCAGGCCCGTTTTCTCAAGTATCTGACCCACCGCGGCTTGACCGACGCCAGCCGGAGAAGGGTGTGGAGTTTCCTCGGTGATGGCGAGATGGACGAGCCGGAATCACTGGGCGCGATCTCTCTGGCCGGGCGAGAGAACCTCGATAACCTGACCTTCGTGGTCAACTGCAACCTGCAGCGCCTCGATGGTCCCGTCAGGGGCAACGGCAAGATTATCCAGGAACTTGAAGGCGTATTTCGCGGCGCCGGCTGGAATGTCATCAAGGTCGTCTGGGGCTCTTATTGGGATCCGCTGCTGGCGCGCGATACCAAGGGTCTGCTGCGCCGGCGCATGGAAGAAGCCCTCGACGGTGACTATCAGAAATACAAGGCGAACGACGGCGCTTACGTGCGCGAGCACTTCTTCGGAGCCTACGAAGAGCTCAGGGAGATGGTCGCCGACCTGTCCGACGAGGACATCTGGCGGCTCAATCGCGGTGGTCACGATCCGCACAAGATCTACGCGGCCTATCAGGCGGCGACTCAGCATGAAGGTCAGCCGACGGTCATCCTTGCCAAGACCATCAAGGGCTATGGCCTGGGCCAGTCGGGAGAAGGTCAGAACATCTCGCACCAGCAAAAAAAGCTCGATGATGATGGCGTCAGGTATTTCCGCGACCGCTTCAACGTGCCGGTTTCCGATGATCGGCTCG
Organism: uncultured Wenzhouxiangella sp.; assembly: GCA_964540315.1. Lineage (GTDB taxonomy): Bacteria > Pseudomonadota > Gammaproteobacteria > Xanthomonadales > Wenzhouxiangellaceae > Wenzhouxiangella. The sequence goes on along the minus strand of CAZIMY010000006.1, from coordinate 2,729 downwards.
ACGAGGTGCCGTATTACCACCCTGGAGACGATTCCGAGGAAGTGCGCTACCTGAAACAGCGGCGTGAGGCGCTCGGAGGATCGCTGCCGCAGCGTCGGGTCGACTATCGGCCGCTCCAGATCCCGGGGCTGGAAGCTTTCGATAAGGTCACAGCGTCGAGCGGAGATCGTGAAATATCAACGACCATGGCGCTGGTGCGCTGCATGTCGGTGTTGCTCCGTGACAAGAACATCAAGGATCGCATCGTGCCGATCATCTGCGACGAGGGGCGCACCTTCGGTGTCGAAGGCCTGTTCCGCCAGATTGGTATTTATGCCCCTTTTGGTCAACTTTACGAGCCGGTGGATTCCGATCAGTTGGCCTACTACAAGGAATCAAAAGAAGGTCAGGTTCTGCAGGAAGGCATTACCGAAGCCGGATCCATGAGTTCGTGGATTGCAGCGGCCACCAGCTACGCTTCGACAGGCGAGCCGATGGTGCCGTTCTATCTGTTTTATTCCATGTTCGGCTTCCAGCGCATTGGCGACCTGGCCTGGGCAGCCGGTGACATGCGTGCACGTGGTTTTCTGATCGGAGGGACGTCCGGGCGAACCACGCTGAACGGCGAAGGGCTGCAGCACGAGGACGGCCATAGCCAGGTCCAGGCCGGGCTGATCCCTAACTGTGTGAGCTACGACCCGACCTTTGCCTATGAGCTCGCGGTCATCGTTCAGGACGGCCTGCGCCGGATGTACACCGAAGGCGAGGATGTGTATTACTACATCACCGTCCTCAACGAAAACTATTCGCAGCCGGCCATGCCTGAAGGCGTCGAAGAGGGCATTCGCAAGGGCATGTACCTGTTCAGAAGCCATGACTCGGGCGATGCTGCGGCCGCCGTTCAGCTGTTGGGTTCGGGCGCCATCCTGCGTGAAGTGATCGCTGCGAGCGACCTGCTTTCCAATCACTACGGCGTTGCCAGCAATGTCTGGTCGGTGCCAAGTTTTAACGAAATCCGCCGTGAGGCTCAGGCCGTCGCGCGCGCGAATCGACTCAATCCGAGCTCTGAGCAGCAGCGGCCCTACATCACCCAACTGCTGGCCGAGCGCGCCGGACCGGTGGTCGCGGCGACCGATTATGTCCGGTCGTTCGCCGATCAGATTCGGGAATACGTGCCGCAGTCCGACTTCACCGTGCTGGGCACGGACGGATTCGGGCGCTCAGATACTCGCGAAAACCTTCGGCATTTTTTCGAGATTGATCGCTATCACGTGGCCTGGTCCGCGCTCGTGGCCTTGAATCGACAAGGGCAGTTCGGCGAAGCGCGCCTGGTGCAGGCCCAACAAGACCTCGGCATTGATCCCGACAAACCCTTGCCCACGTCTGTTTGAATGAAAAGTCTGGACAGCCATTTAACAGACCCGCTGCTTTAAGTACTGAAAAGAGTTAATCCAATGAGCGACACACAAGAGATTCGCGTTCCAGACATCGGAGATTTCGAGCAGGTGCCGGTCATCGAGGTGCTGGTTGCCGCGGGTGATTGGCTCGAGTCCGATCAGTCACTGGTGACGCTGGAATCGGACAAGGCGACCATGGACGTGCCCGCGCCTGCAGCTGGTCGCCTGGTCGAGCTCAAAGTTTCGGAAGGCGATACGGTTTCTGAAGGTGACCTGATTGGCCTGCTTGAGACGGAGACGGATGTGGGGTCTCCGGACGGTAAGGAAGATGATGCTGATTCCGGCGAGGATGAGGACGAAGCAGAAGCAGAAGTCTCTCAGCCCGAAAACACGCTCCCGGATTCTCAAGCCAGGCCCGACCGAACCCCGGCATCGGAGCTGGACACGTCATCCCAGGACTCTTCCGTTCCACCGGTGCCGTTTGATGGCATGGACAAGGATCCGGCATCGCTTCCTCACGCTTCGCCATCGGTTCGTAAGCTGGCCCGCGAAATGGGCGTGGATCTTTCTAACGTCCAGGGTTCGGGACGTAAGGGTCGAATTCAGCCGGATGATTTGAAAGCCTTTGTCAAAGGGCGTCTGACGGGTGCTCAGGTCTCGGGGGCTTCGCCCGGCCCGGGTCTTGCCCCGCCGCCTGCGGTGGATTTCTCCAAATACGGAGAAACTGAGCAAGCGCCGCTTTCACGCATCCAGAAAATTTCCGGCCCCAATCTTCACCGGAACTGGGTGTCGATCCCCCACGTAACGCAGTTCGACGAAGCCGACATCACCGAGATGGAGGCCTTCCGCAAGGCCAGCAGGCAAGATGCCGAGCAGGCCGGCACGAAGATGACGCCCCTGGTGTTTCTGATCAAGGCCGTGGTGGCGGCACTCAAGTGCTACCCGCAGTTCAATGCCTCTTTGTCGGCCGACGGCGAAGCGCTGGTTTACAAAAAGTACTTCCATATCGGCGTGGCAGTGGATACCCCCGGCGGGCTGGTCGTGCCGGTCTTGCGCGATTGCGACAAGAAAGGACTGATTGATCTGGCACTTGAGCTGACCGATGTCTCTGGCCGGGCCCGCGAAGGTAAGCTCAAGGGTGAGGAAATGAAGGGCGGCTGTTTTACCATCTCCAGCCTGGGCGGGATTGGTGGTACCGCTTTTACGCCCATTATCAATGCTCCTGAATTGGCTATTCTCGGGGTGTCACGCGCAGAGACCAAGCCTGTCTGGGACGGCGAGGCATTTGGGCCGCGGCTTAAGCTGCCGCTGTCGCTGTCCTATGACCATCGCGTCATCGACGGAGCGGCCGCG
>CAZIMY010000005.1:0-42267 GCA_964540315.1 uncultured Wenzhouxiangella sp. | reverse complement strand
GTGTCCCGGTTATAATTTCCGGTCGGGTCTGGTTTGGGCCCTGACGCGGTTTTTACGGAGAGGTGGCAGAGTGGTTGAATGCGGCGGTCTCGAAAACCGTTAAGGGCTTTATAGGCCCTTCGGGGGTTCGAATCCCCCCCTCTCCGCCATTCAGCCCGGGAGGTTTGCAATGACGATTCTGATTCTTGGCCTGTTGCTGTTTCTGGGCATCCATTCCATTCGCATTGTCGCCGAGCCGGCGCGTCAGGGCCTGATTGAGCGCCTGGGTTTGTGGGGCTACAAGGGGCTCTACAGCGCGATTGCCCTTGTTGGCTTTGGCCTGATCATCGTCGGCTACGGCCAGGCTCGGTTGGAACCTACCGTGCTGTATCAATTGCCCGTCGGCGTGCGTCATATGAGTCTGTTGCTGCTGGTGCCGGCGTTCCCTGCGCTTTTGGCGGCGTATTTCCCAGGTCGCATCAGCGATAAGCTCAAGCATCCGATGTTGGTTGCCGTGAAAATCTGGGCTGTCGCCCATTTGCTGGCAAACGGAACGTTGGCTGATGTGCTTCTTTTCGGCGGATTTCTGACTTGGGCCGTCCTGGATCGTATTTCCGTGGGGCGTCGCGCGAGCACCGGTGGTGGTGCGCAGTTGCCGCGAACCCCTTTTAATGATGTCATTGTTATCGCCGGTGGATTGGGCCTGTATGTGGCTTTCTTGTTTTGGCTGCATCCTCTACTTATCGGCGTCCCGGCCGTTGGTTAAACGCCCGCACCATATTCCACTGTGGCGTTTGGTAACATATTAGGCTTGTCGTCCGGAGGGGTGGCAGAGTGGTTGAATGCACCGGTCTTGAAAACCGGCAAGGGTTAGCGCCCTTCGTGGGTTCAAATCCCACCCCCTCCGCCACTATCTGCTCCCTTGAGGTCCGGCCGATGCAGCGATCCAGATCATTTTGGTTGATTCTTTTCCTCGGGATGGTTTGTTCTTCCCAGGTTGTTGCGGACAACTATGAATCGACCATCAATGTCTTCAAGGAAGCTGGCCGAAGCGCGGCCTTTTTTGAAGATGCCTATGGCTACGCCGTTTTCCCCACCATCGGAAAGGGGGGGCTGGGCATAGGGGCGGCACGCGGTAAGGGCCGGGTTTACGTCGGCGCAACCCCTGTCGGTGAGACCACCATGACCCAGTTGTCGATTGGGCTGCAGGCAGGCGGTCAGGCCTTTAGCCAAATCATCTTTTTCGAAGACGAACGGGCGCTGAACGACTTCACTTCCGGCAACTTTGAATTCGGTGCCAATGCCAGTGCCGTGGCCATTACAGCCGGGGCATCGGCAACCGCGGGGTCGACAGGCGCAAGTGCAGGTGCCAGTGGCGGACAAAACGATGCAGCCACCGCGGCTCCCGGGTACTATCGCGGCATGGCGACATTCACGGTCGCCAAGGGTGGGTTGATGTATGAAGCCTCAGTCAGCGGCCAGAATTTCAGCTACGAGCCCTACTAGTCCAGCGGTTGGACGCAAACACTTCGCCTGTTCAGAATGCTCGAACTTCCAGGTTTGCGGCGCTACGACGCCGCTAGCTATCAGTATCTATTATTAGACAGAACAACGTAGAGGAATCATTCAATGGGGTACCAACACATTCAGCTCCCGGAGTCCGGTGACAAGATCCGGATAGACAATGGCAAGCTCGTTGTCACCGACCAACCCATTCTGGGCTTCATCGAAGGCGACGGCATTGGCGTCGACATCACCCCGGCCTGCATGAAGGTGTGGAACGCCGCAGTGGAAAAGGCCTATTGCGGTCGTCGCAAAGTGCACTGGGCCGAGCTCTATCTCGGGGAGAAAGCCGGAGGACTCTATGGTGGTGACTATTTTCCCTCCGAGACGCTTGATGCGGTCAAGGATCTGGTCGTCAGTATCAAGGGTCCGCTGACCACGCCGGTAGGCGAGGGCTTCCGCTCGCTCAACGTGTCGCTGCGCCAGACGCTGGATCTGTATGCCTGTGTCCGCCCGGTCAAGTACTACCAGGGCGTGCCTTCGCCGCTCAAGAAACCCGAAGACGTAAACGCCGTGATCTTCCGGGAAAATACCGAAGACGTTTATGCCGGGCTGGAATACGAGTCGGGTTCTGACGAGAATCGAAAGCTCGCGCGCTTCCTGCGCGAGGAAATGGGCGCGGAGTTCTTCGAGGACGCCGGTATCGGCATCAAACCGATCTCGCCTCACGGTTCCAAGCGCCTGGTGCGCAAGGCCATCCAGTACGCCATCGACAACAACCGCAAGTCGGTCACCCTGGTGCACAAGGGCAACATCATGAAGTTCACCGAGGGCGCTTTCCGCAAGTGGGGCTACGAGGTGGCGGCCCAGGAGTTTGGTGATATCACCATCACCGAAGACGAGCTGTGGGAAAAATACGATGGCCATGCCCCCGAAGGCAAGATCGTCATCAAGGATCGCATCGCCGACATCATGTTCCAGCTCATGCTTCTCAGACCGGCCGAGTTCGAAGTGCTGGCGACCATGAACCTGAATGGTGATTACCTTTCGGATTCGCTCGCAGCCGAGGTCGGCGGCATGGGCATCGCCCCCGGTGCAAACATGGCCGACAACGTGGCGGTCTTCGAGGCCACCCACGGCACCGCGCCCAAGTACGCCGGCAAGGACAAGGTCAACCCGTCCTCGCTGCTGTTTTCCGGCTGCATGATGTTCGACTACATCGGCTGGCCGGAGGTCACGGCTTTGATTGAGAAGGCCTTTGAAAAAGTGGTGGGCGACAAGGTAGTCACCTATGACTTCGCCCGCCAGATTGATGGAGCCAAAAAGGTGCCGACCAGCGGTTTTGCTGATGCGCTGGTGGAGGCCATCGAACAATCTTGAAGCCTGCCGACCAATGGGCGGCCGCCCGAGCCGCCCTGGCTGAGTCTGACCCGCAAGCCAAGTGCGTGCAGGTGACCGCGCTGTGGGAGCAGGTCGTTGGACGGCAATGGGAGCCGTCGGATCCCGGCGCGATGGAAAATTTGCGGTGCGGGCGTCCCCATTGGCCGGCACTGGTATCTCCCGCGAAGCTGCCCCGGCGTTCGCTGGGCAGCGTGGAAGGGCGTCAGGCACTGATCCATGCGATTGCCCACATCGAGTTCAACGCGATCAACCTCGGACTGGATGCAGCGCTCAGGTTTCCCGGGATGCCGGATGAGTTTTATCGCGACTGGCTGCGCGTAGCCGCCGACGAGGCACGGCATTTCAGCATGCTCAGCAACCGCCTGTTCGAGCTCGGGATAACGTACGGTGACTTGCCGGCCCACAATGGCTTGTGGGAGATGGCTGAGAAAACCGCACATGATGTCCTGATTCGCATGGCGCTGGTACCCCGGGTGCTCGAGGCGCGGGGTCTGGATGTAACGCCCGGCATGATCAAGCGACTTGCTGCCGCCGGTGACCAGACCACGGTTGGATTGCTGGAAATTATTCTGCACGAGGAAGAGGCGCACGTTGCGATTGGCAGCCGCTGGTTTCGCCTGCTTTGCGGTCAGCGCGGTCTCGAGCCTGAAGCCACATTCAGACGCCTGCTCGAGGACTATTTCACCGGCGCTCTTCGCGGTCCCTTCAATCACGCCGCGCGACGTCGGGCAGGATTCAGTGCCGAAGAACTCGATCACCTCGCGGCCATGGATCGGGTTAATCCAGCGCCTTGAGTAAGCTGCGCTTAGCGCTGGTCCAGGCCGAATTGCGCTGGCAGGACCCTGCGGCCAACCGCAGTCATCTGGAAGACCTAATGGACCGCAGTGCCGGTGCGGATCTTTACGTATTGCCGGAGACCTTTACCACCGGGTTTTTGGGTGACCAGGGTTGCGCCATCGAGCCGTTCGATGGCCCAACCATTGAATGGATGCGCGACCTGGCGCAGCACAGGTCAGCGGCAGTGACCGGCAGCGTCGCTCTAGGCGATGAGGAAGGCCGGCGGCGAAACCGCATGGTGTTCGTGCGGCCGGACGGTGATCTTGCCTGGTACGACAAGCGCCACTTGTTTTCGTTTGGCGGTGAAGACAAGCGCTACGCGGCCGGTGACACGCATACGATGGTTGATTGGCTCGGGTGGAAAGTCGATCTTCAGGTTTGTTATGACCTGCGGTTTCCCGTCTGGTGTCGCAATGACCGTGGCTTTGATCTGCAACTTTTCGTTGCCAACTGGCCCAGTCCGCGCGTAGAAGCATGGCGGCTTCTCCTCCGCGCCCGCGCGGTTGAGAATCAGGCTTTCGTCGTGGGCGTTAACCGAACCGGGCAGGATGGAAAAGGAAAGGATTATCCAGGACGTTCGGTCGTTGTTGATGCCGGCGGTGAACGCCTGGTTGAGCTTGGCGATACTGAAAGCGTCGAGACAGTGACGCTGGACTTGGCAGCTTTACATGATTTTCGTCGGGATTTCCCCTTTCTGCAGGACCGCGACCGCTATACGCTTGACCGTTGATCGTCTAGTCTAAGTGTGATCGGATGACGCCGACGCCCAGGCCTTCGATGGCAAAGTCGTCGTTTTTCTTGATGCGAATGACCGCGTAATCGGCGTTCGCGGGCTCCAGCCAGGTTCCCCGACCGCGCCGGCGCAGGCGTTTCACCGTTACTTCCTCGCCCAGTCGAGCAACCACGATCTGACCGGTCTGCGCTTCAGGCGTGCGGTGAACCAGCAGAAGGTCCCGATCAAAGATTCCGGCATCAATCATCGAGTCACCTTTGACCCTCAATGCGTAATCGGGCCTCGGGCGAAAAGCCTCCATGTCAAGCCCCAGGTCTTCTTCGTGGTTTTCGACTGCCAGCACAGGCGTGCCTGCTGCCACCCTGCCGATGATGGGAATATTCGTGAGTCCCCGGTTTTTTTGAACACCTTTCGGGATGATCCCTCGGGCGCGGTGCGAATGGAGTTCAATGGCGCCATGCCTGGCCAGCGCGCGGAGATGACACTGGGCAGCATTGGGCGATGCAAAACCGAACTGCATCATGATTTCCGAGCGGGTCGGAGGCATACCGCTGTGGGCAAGTTCGTTCTCAATGAACTCGAGGATTTCTCGCTGACGTGCGGTTAAGTTCATCCCTGAACTGTATCAAAAAACAGTTCTCTACGAGTCGATATGCGTCAGTTGGCTTTCGCGGTCTTCTGGCCGGATTCTAATACCACCAGGGGCTTCGATAAGGCCACCAAGGGCTGCGATAGCCGAAGTCGTCGATGTATACAACCTCGGCCCTCTCTGGCCATAAATAGATCACTTCGGTATCGAGGCGCGGGTAGCGGTAGACAAATTCGCCAATGGTATCGTCGACGAAAGACTCGAGCTGCCCTACCACCGTGACGTCACGGCCGCTGGTAAACACGGCCGGGTCTCGGAACCCCTCGCGGCAGGCGAGGAAGCGGCCGAATGAGACGTCGCCGCTCATGGGCCTGAGGCTGCTGTCGAGCTCGCGGGCGAGAATTTCGATACAGGTCTCGGATTGCCCCGGGCGGGTGTCCACGATGCTGCCACCCCAGCGGACCTGGGCGCCGACGGAGCGGTCGGTCGCCTGTTCAGGCTGGAACTCGGCATAATCCCCGGCCAGCGGTTCCGGGATGCTTGCGCACCCGGCAGCCGTGATAAGCAAGGCGATCGCAAGAAGCGGTCGAGCTTTTTCGAAAACGCTATTGAACACGTCAAAAACCCTCGGATTGGTCAGGACTGACATTGATGATATGACAGATAGATCGTTGATCTCGTTCACCTGCTGCGCGGCGAAAAATCCTGGGCTTTGGAAACGAATTCCGCGGTCAGCGCCGTTTGGCCGCCGTAGTGAATCCGGCAGTAGCTTTCGGCCAGGGACTTCAACACATCAGCGGATTCTGGTATGTCTGTTTGGGCGCGCCAGGCAAACTCCATGGGTGTTTCCGAGGGGTGTTTGACCAGCTTGCAGCGTCGAAGCCGCTTGAGCAAGGTCTGCCAGGCACGTTCGGTCTCGCTCAATCGACGATTCGTTCGCTGGCGGAGTAGCAAAAAGCTTAAGGGTGCTGTCACGATGAGAAGGACCAATAGCATCAGCAGAGCGATTCTTTCAGGGGTCAGTTCGGGGAGACCGAGTCGGTTGAGAAAATTCTGCTGGCGCTCGTGGTCAAAGCCGAGCACCCAACGATTCCATAAATGTTGCAGCCGATCGTAGCGATTGCGCAGGGTCTCCATCCAGTCCAGATCGAAAAGTGCGTCTGGTCTGTCAATAACACTGCGCGCGCCTTGCTCTATGCGATCCGGCGAAACCGCTGCCGTCGGGTCGACACGTGTCCAGCCGGTGCCCGGCAGCCAGACCTCAGTCCAGGCATGGGCGTCGGATTGGCGGACCAGCAGATATTCGCCACCGCTTTGCCACAAGCCACCCTGGTATCCGGTCACCACGCGGGTCGGAATACCTGCCGCGCGCATCAAAATGGCGAAGGCTGAGGCGTAGTACTCGCAGTAGCCAGCCCGCAGATCAAAGAGAAATTCGTCAGCACCGTGACGACCCAGCGGGGCGGCGCTCAGGGTGTAGGAGAACGGCTCCTCCCGAAACCAGCGCAGCACGGCATTGATCAAGTCGCGGTCATCCGGGTACCGCCCTCGCAGGTCTGCAGCCAGCGCCAGCGTGCGAGGGTTTCGGTCTTCGGGCAGCCGCAATGAAACGCTGCGCGCGCCGTCCGGCAGGACTGGCATGTCAGTGAACGCCGGGTTCGAAGTCATCGTGTAGCCGGTCAGGGTGGTGACGGGGTGCTTGTTGATCACCTGGTGGTCTACCGTCACCACGGCCTGGTCAGGAGCACTGACCGGGTAGTCCAGGGCGAAAAGCCAGCGCTGCTCGTGGGGCTCGAGCTGGACTTGGTAGCTGATTGACCGATCACCCTCGGGCACGAACTGCCTCGAGGGGGTGTCACCGAAAAACGGCCTGGTCCAGGTGGTGCCGTCAAAGTTCCATAGCACGGGGCCCCGCCAGTAACGCTGGTCCACGGACGGTGGTTGCCCGTCGAATTCAACCCGGAAGGCCGGTGAGTCGTCAAGAAAGAGCTCACTGATGCTGCCGGGGCTCATGTCGTCGGATAATCCCGTGCGGCCGTCCAGGACCTGGTCTGGCAAACCCCACAGTGGCTGAGCCAGGCGGGGAAACAAGACAAACAGGGTCAAGGCAACCGGCAGGGCCAGCAGCAACAGGACCGCGGCGCTTCGGATGGCGTCGTTCTGAGGCGGTGCCGGGCGATTGGAGTGAGCGTGGGCATAAATGCTCTGAATACGGACCAGCGCCACCGTCGCAATCAGGCAGCCAAGAGCGAGATAACCGAGGTACATCAGCCGTTCGCTGAACAGAAACTGGGTCGCGATCAAAAAGAAACTGACCGACGCCACCAGGCGAAGATCGCGCATGGTGAACATTTCCATCATCTTTGCCGCAAGCATCACGCACAACAAGGCCGTGGCCGTTCGGCGTCCCCATAACCCGCCAAATGCCAATACGATCAGGCTGATGGCGATACCGGTCAGCAACAGGCGCAGGATCCGAGGCGGTGGTGAAGCATTCGAGTGGGCTGCAAACAGGCGCCATCCGCATGCAAGCATGACCAGGGCTGAAAGCCAGATGGGCATTGCTGCGAGGTGGGGAAGTGCGGCGAACAAAAACGCCGCAACTGTCCAGGCTACAGCGCTGAAGTTCAGCCCGGGTGTCATTTCAATATTCCGCCAGAGCCCGCAGGCAGCGCTGCAAATGGGGCTCGCTACGGGCCGACTCGATGGTCTCGCTGCCAATCTGCAGCGTCCAGGGTCTGCGCTGCCGGTAGGCCTGAAGCATCCAGGCTGTCAAGATGCTGATTCGGTCCTCCAAATCAGAGCCAGGCGCGCGCGCCAGATTGAACACCAGATCACGGGAGCGCGCTTGTCGAAATTCGCGCGAAAGCAGCGTTTCGTGGCGCTGACTGGCCTTCCAGGCGATTCGATGCATTGGATCACCTTCACGGTAGTCGCGCAGGCTGAAAAACTCTTCGCCTTCAGAAGCGCTCTGCTCATTTTGACCATCGATGTCAGCGCTGAAATCAGGCAGCGGTGGGGGATGGCTCGCCGGGCGAGGCCAGACCAGGATCGGGTCCTCCGGCCAGAACCAGGACCAGGCGCGAAACAGGCCGATTGGCTGGCAGGTTTGTACGCGGCATCGTCCCGGAGACAACCAGCCACGGTGATGGGTTGCGATGGGAAGATGCACCGATCCGGTTTCATTCCGATCAATGCACAAGATTTTTTCCTGTTTGCCGACAGAGACTTCCAGGCCGTCACGGCTCCGTTCGGCATTGCATGCCAGGGTGACTTGCAGCTGGGCGTCCTGGCCCGCATGAACCGGAGCTGCGCCGGTGTGCATGATGCGCAGATGATTGAGGTTGCGATAGGCCAGCAGCATGGAATTGGAGGCCAGTCCTGCAACGATGAAAGTCGTCAATAATCCGAGGTTGTTGTTGAAATTCAGACTGCCCATCAACATCGCAAACATCAGCGCTCCAAGTAACCAGCCGAAACGGGTCGGCAGGATAAAGATCTGGCGATAGTGCAGTGTCATCGGTGGCCGGGTCGGTCCGCGGCGATTGATCCATGCCGTGAACCATCGGCGGCCCAGGTCTCTTGCCTTGGTGTTGTCGGACAAGCGAGTTGTGCCCATCAAGGCACGGGTGTGTTGGCGATAATCTCGTCGACCACGGCTCGGGTGTCGAGGCCGGATTCCGGCAGAGATTGCAGGCGATGGGTTGCCAGGAAAGGAAAAATCTGCTTGACGTTTTCAGGCAGGCAGAAGTCCTGACCTTTCACCATAGCGTGCGCGCGCGCCGTGCGGATCAGCGCCAGAGCCGCGCGTGGTGAAAGTCCGGCCCGAAGACGTGGGTGGGTTCGAGTCGCCTGCACGAGTGCTTGAATGTAATCGAGTAATGGTTCGGAGACGTGCAGGGTCTGGGCCTGATCAATCAGGGCCAGCACCCGGGCCTGGTCAAGCGCGGGCTCCAGGTCTTCCAGCAGGCGCCTTCGATCGGGTTCGATCAGCAATCGGCGCTCCTCTTCGGCTGAGGGGTAGCCGATCGCCGTGCGCAGGAGAAAGCGGTCTAACTGAGAGTCAGGAAGCGGGTAAGTGCCGGCAAGGTCGAGTGGGTTTTGGGTGGCGATGACAAAGAACGGCTGCGGCAGAGAATGCGTCTTTCCGTCGACGGTCACCTGGCCTTCGGCCATGGCCTCCAGCAGTGCCGATTGCGTCCGAGGGCTGGCCCGGTTGATCTCGTCGGCGAGCACAACATTGGCAAACACCGGGCCCGGACGAAACTCGAAACGCTCATCCTCGCGCCGAAATATCGAAACCCCGAGAATGTCGGCCGGCAGCATGTCATTGGTGAATTGGACGCGCTGCCAGTCGCCGCCAAGCACCCTTGAGAGGGCCTGAGCAAGCGTCGTTTTGCCAACCCCCGGCAGATCTTCTATCAGCAGGTGCCCGCCGGCGAGCAGGGCTGCAAATGCCAGGTCGATGACCTGAGGCTTGCCGACGATGACACGGTTGACAGAGGTGATGGCCCGGGCCAGGTCGCTTCCAGCATTCGCAACTCCAGCCTGGGCCGTACTCTGGTTATTCATCTAGCAACGCGTTCAGTTTGGCCGCGCAGATGAAATCGTTTTCGCTCAGGCCGTCGATGGCATGGGTCGAGAAATTGATCAGGCAGAAGTTGTAGCCAGCTTCAAAGTCGGGATGGTGGTTTTCCTGATTGGCGACCCATGCCATGGCGTTGATGAAAGCCATGGTCTTGTAGAACCCTTTGAACTCGAAGCGTCGGAAGATGACCTTGTGGTGTTCGTCAACTTGCCACTCCGGGACTTGGGGCAGCAACTCGCTGATTCTGTCTTTGTCCAATGGCTCTGTGCCGCCCTCGCAGGGCAGGCATTTCTTTTCAGTCAAGCGGTCGTCGGACATATCAAGCGGCCTCCTTGGTCTTTGGTGGAAACGTGGGGGTGAACTCGCCCAGTACCTTGGCTTGTCGGATCAGATCCAGCAGGTCCTCACCGGCGAGGTAAAACAGATCATTCAGGCTGTCTAGAATGTAGTAGACCGGCTGAAAAATATCGATGCGGTAAGGCGTACGCAAAACGTCCAGGGGGTCGAACGGTCGACGCAGAGGTTCCGGGCTCTCGAGCGCGAATTCAGTCTCTCCGGGGGACGAGGCGATGCCGCCGCCGCAAATGCGAACACCGTTTGAGGTCTGTAGCAGGCCAAACTCGACGGTAAACCAGTAGAGACGCGCCAGAAAGACGCGCTCCTGTTTACTGGCACGCACACCGGCTTGGCCGTAAGCCTCGGTGAAGTCAGCGAAAGCCTGATGGGTCAGCATCGTTGCGTGGCCAAATATTTCATGGAAAATGTCGGGTTCTTTCAGATACTCCATGTCCTCGCGAGAGCGGATGAAAGAAGCCGCCGGAAAGCGCTTTTGCGCTAGTAGCTTAAAGAATTTATCGAAATTGATCAGCGCGGGGACGGGTGCAATCTCCCATCCGGTTTTGCTCTTGAGCACTTGCGAAACTTCGGCCGGCTGCGGAATACGCTCGGCCGGCAGCTTGAGCGCTTCCAGTCCATCCAGGAATGGCTGGCAGACCCGATCTTCGATTATGCGAATCTGGCGAGCGTAAAGGTCGGCCCATACCGCATGCTCGTCATCAGAGTAGGGGATGACGCCTCGCTCGTCCGGTACCTTGGCCTCGTAGGAAGAAGATTTTGCCATGCATAAAACCAGCTGTAAAAGCTCAAGCTCCAGTCTATCACCGGCGCGTTTAGTGTCTGACGAATGGTGAATTTCCTAGTGATGTAGGCAAATTTCCTACCATTGACTGAGGAATTTACCCGATGATCAATTAACTCCTGGTGCTGCATGATGAGACCCAGTTATTGGTGGTAAACAAGCTCGCCGAAGTGGGCTTGCGGACTTCCCCTCTTCATCACACAACAGGGTTGCTGGTCCCTTGAAGAGGGCTTTAGAGGTGGCGTCGTTGCGGCGCCGCCTCTTTTTTTGGATGGTATTCTGGCCCGATACTGTGACTTTATCTGACGAGGTTAATGCGGTGCCTGAGATCACCAATCTCGTGGTTTTCGGAGCTACGGGGACCCAGGGTCATCCGGTCGTTGATGCGGCGTTGAAGGGCCACCTTCCTGTTCGCGCTGTGACCCGGGACCCGGTCAAGGCAGCCGAAGTCCTGTCGAGCCGTGCTGAGGTTATGGAAGGTGACTTGCTTGACAGGCGTTCGGTCACCGCTGCGATGAGAGGTATGGATGCGGCGTTTTTCTATCTGCCGGTTCTGCCGCAGGCCAGCGACGCGCAGGTGATGATCGACAACGTGATTGACGCTGCCCGTTCGGTAGCGCTCAAGCGCCTGGTCTTTACCACATCCGCCTGGTGCGGCGACAATATGCCTCCGGGTGATTTTGTTAATGGACTGCGCACGGCATCCAATTGCCTCCTGGAAAGTGAAATCGACGTTGTTGTGTTGCGCCCAACGCTGTACCTTGCCAACCTGGTCTGGCCGCATATTCTCGGCGAAGTGCGGGATCATGGCTGCCTGACTTACCCGCCGCTTTCGCCTGATCGTCGCCTGAACTGGACGGCGACTGAAGATCAGGGCCGGTTGGCGGTGGCAGCCTTGAATCAGGGTGTTTGCGGCGAGGTGATTGACGTTGCCAGTCCCGAACCTTTGACGGGGCCGGAGCTTTGCCAGTGTCTTTCACGGGTCTTCAAACGCGAGGTCCACTATGCCCCGCAGACCGTTGCTGACTTCGCGGCCACGCTGAGCGCAATGGCGCATAGTGCCGAGGTCGGGCGTTCGGTTTCAGCCCTTTACGATGGCATCAACGCCCTGCCCGAAGATGGTCCCCTGGTGGATACCGTTGAGTTGGAGTCACGCTTCGGGCTTCGACTCACGCCGGTCAGTGAGTGGGTGGATCAGAACCTCGGGACTTTGCTGGAACGATTCGGCGGCAGAAAATAGCTCGGCAGGTTAGTGAATTACGGTGACAGGACAATTTGCCAGCTGTACGGTTTTGTCGCTGACGCTGCCCATGAGAAGGCCCTGAAGTCTGCCGAGTCCTCGGCGCCCGACTACTAGCATCGGACGGTCGCACTCGGCGGCATATCTCAGCAAGGCCTCAGCCGGGTCTCCGCTCAGCAAAACGGGCTCGACGGAAATGGAGCGCTCGTTGGCCTGCTGAAGCGCGCGTTCCAGAACCTCAACTGCGATTTGCTTCTCCGGGCTTTTTTCCGGTTGTTCTCGGATCTCCTCAAAGTCAAGCGTATGAACCTCACCAGACTGCCCGGCGCGCGGTTTTGTGGCATGAACAATGCGTACCGGAAGGCGCAGGACTTTCGCAACTTCAAGAGCGAAATCCAGCGCCCTAGCGGCGCTGTCGGAGTCGTCGACGGCGACAAGGATGGAGGTGTGCTGGAAAGTCACCGTTGCTGCCCCAATACGATGGTCTTGAGACGTATTGTACCCTCTGTGTCGCCACCACCTACTGGGCCGTGTGCTGAGAATTAACTACGAGGCTTTGGCGCTCGCTTGCTCAAGCAGACGATCGCGCATACGTCGATGGAACGGGTCTTCACCGAACCAGATCATGAAGTATTTTTCTGCGTCTTCATCGTCTTCACAGCTCTTTACGAGTTCGTCGTTGAGATAAAGACCGAGTCCCTGGTCAGGGCGGTAGACCACGTCGTAGCGGTCTCCCGAATCAGCGTCGATGTAGGCGTCCGCGAGACACAAAAGAGACTGCGGCAGGTTTTCTGCCTCGGCAACGCCCATATTCCGCGTCAGAATGCTGCGTGCCGATTCAACAAGATCTTCGCCTTTGAAGTCGCGTTCCAGGTCCAGGGAAAACTGTTTCGGAATGTCTCCGAGGATCTGCTCGGCGTTGGCACACTTGTCCAGGTATAGATAGGCGGTCCCAACGGCAAATAATCCGGCGACACGAAGCTCAACTTCTGCACATCGGGTCATGGTCCCGGGTTTCGGCGCTGCCGCAGCCAGCGGGGAGAGAGTCAGAAGGACCAAAATCAAAACCATGGCCAAGCGCAGGAAACAGCTCACATCGCACCTCGTGCCCGACGAACGGCGAAACCGACAAAGGGCAGGTGGGCGTACAGCGCGTGACCGCTATCCCAAAAATCCTGGTGAAGAACCACTCGACCGGTATCGTCAAACCGCAGGTGGGTGATTCCGATGGATCGCGAATGAATATTCCGGCCGGCTGCCCTGGTTTTGAAATCCATTGTCCAGCGGACGAATACATCGGAGCCTTCCCGGATGATCTGATGCACGTCCACAGTGCTCTCGCTCAGAGCCGATCCCGTTTTTTTCATGTACTCGACGAGTTTGTCAGGCTCCTCAATGGTGTGGAGCGTGTCGTTGAAGAAAAATGAATCGGCGTAAGTGTCTCGAAACCTCTGGCCTATGTCTGGAGTCGTCAGATCCTCGAATGTCGCCTGAAATCGATCAACACCGGCGTCAATACCTTTAATTGATCCGGGAAACATTTCCATGGCTCGCTCATAACCGTCGATGTCGATCATCTCGGCCGTGCCGCCTTTGCCGCTACACGCCATGAGAGTCAACGACAATCCGGCAGCCGCCAAGGGCAAAAAAAAAGTTCGGAAGATTTTCATGTGTGAGAGTGTGCGCCCGAGTTGATCAACCTTCGGTGAACGCAACCTGACCTTATCCGACCCGCGCCTAATTGTGGGTTCACGGTGCATTCATGGCTTGAGGCGCTACTATCGCGGCCTTCCGAAGGATGACTCAGGGATGGCGATCTCTTGAAACAATCATGGCTGGCCTGGATCGACGCGTCGCGATACGAGGCGGCGGGTAGTCCCGAGCATCGCTCTATCGACTGGATTCGCATTTTGCCTTTCATAGGCCTACACCTAGCTTGCCTGGCGGTAATCTGGGTGGGAGTGTCCTGGGTTGCTGTTGCTGCTTTTGCTTTCAGCTATTTCTTAAGGATGTTTGCAATTACGGCGTTTTACCATCGTTACTTCTCGCACCGCGCATTCAAGACCTCACGGCTTGCTCAATTCTTTTTCGGGCTGGCCGGTGCTGCGGCGACACAGCGGGGACCACTTTGGTGGGCGGCGCATCACCGGGAACATCACCTCAAGGCAGACGAACAAGATGATCCACATTCACCGCGCCACGGGTTTTTCTGGAGCCACATGGGCTGGTTTTTGAGCAGGCAGCACTTCAAAACCGATGAAAGGAGGATTCCTGACCTTGTCTCGTTTCCCGAGTTGCGGTGGCTGGACCGGTTCGCGCTGGCCGTTCCAGTCTTGTATGCCATTTTCTGGTTCATGCTGGGTTGGGTCCTGAACTCCATAGCGCCGTCGCTTGACACCAGCAGTTGGCAGATGTTGGTCTGGGGCTATTTTATTGCTACGGTCGTTTTGATTCATGCCACGCTGACGATCAATTCGCTGGCCCACGTCTGGGGCAGCCGGCGCTATGAAACCAACGACGATAGCCGGAACAACCTCTGGCTGGCCCTTTTCACACTGGGTGAGGGCTGGCACAACAATCATCATCATTTTCCAGGTTCTGCTCGACAGGGCTTTTACTGGTGGGAAGTCGACCTGAGTTTCTACATGCTCAAAATCTTGAGCTGGTGCGGCATCATCTGGGATCTGAAGCCGGTGCCTGAGAAGGTTCGTCAGACACGGCGCCTCAGGGCTCCAGCGTGAAGCTCGCCATTGTCGGGGCCGGCGTCGCTGGTCTGTATGCAGCGTGGCATTTGAGTCAAAAGCATGAAGTCGTTGTTCTTGAAGCAGAGGATCGCCTTGGGGGCCATGCTGACACCCAGCGCATAGACGACGGGGCAAGCGAGCACTTTATTGATACCGGCTTCATCGTTTTCAACGAGCTCCACTACCCGCTCCTGACGAAATGGTTTGAACAGATGGGAGTTGGGTGGGAAGACTCGAACATGAGTTTTGCGGTCTCGGACCAGCAGACCGGCTTGGAATACAACGCAACCAGTCTAAACCGTCTGTTTTGTCAGCGGAAAAACTTGCTGAGTCCGGCGTTTTGGGGGATGTTCGCGGATATCGTGCGTTTTTATCGCCGGGCACCGGGGCTACTCGAGAGCCTGAACGAACACGTGACCATGGGCGACTGGCTGGAAGACAGCGGTCTGGGGCAGATGTTCGCTGAGCAGCACTTGCTGCCAATGGCGTCTGCGCTGTGGTCTGCGCCTATGGGTAGGGTGACCGAATTCCCGATGCGGCATCTGCTGCAGTTCATGGACAACCACAATATGCTGCAACTATCTGGGCGTCCGACCTGGCGGACGGTCAGCGGCGGAAGTCGCAGCTATGTGGCCCGTGCGGCCGAATGCGGCGCGGAATTCAAGACGTCCTCTCCGGTGAGCGCGGTGTATCGCGGTGAGCAGGGCGTTCGGGTTGTGACCGACAAAGAAGAACTTCAAGCGGATGGGGTCATTCTTGCGTGCCATTCAGATCAGGCTTTGCGGTTGCTCGCTGACGCCGACCCGGTCGAGTCCGAAGTGCTTGGGGCGATTGAATATCAGTCCAACGAAACAGTACTGCATACCGATACGCGTTTGCTGCCAAGCCTGCCGACCGCCCGGGCGGCCTGGAACGTGCGCCGGGATACAACCGATGCCGATTGTTGCCGCGTCTCTTATTACATGAATCTTCTTCAAAACATCGATGGCCCGACCGACTACATCGTTTCTTTGAATCAAACGGAACGGATCAGCCCCGAAAAAATCCTGATCCGTCGGCAGTATGACCATCCGGTGTTTACCCCGGAAGCGATCAAGGCCCAGCAACGATGGTCGGAGGTCAACGGCAAGCGCCGGACTTGGTTCGCCGGAGCCTGGTGGGGCTGGGGGTTTCACGAAGACGGGGCTCGCAGCGCGCGCCGGGTCATCGATCAGCTAGAAGAACTGCATGGATAACGCGATCGCGACCGGCCGGGTGTGGCACCGGCGGCTTTCTCCAAGGGCGCATCGGTTTGACTATCGGCTTTATTTCAGTCTTTTCGACGTCGAACAGATTGGTACCCTGTGCGCCGCGTCGAGATGGTGGTCGTGCGAGCGGCTCAATCTTGTAACCGTTCGCCGCAGTGATTTTATCGGTCCGCCGGACCGGCCAATCGCTGAGGCGGTGCGCGATCGGGTGGAGGCCGAGCAAGGCCTGCGGCCTCAGGGACGGGTGTTCGTCCTGACCCATCTGCGCCAGTGGGGTGTGTGTTTCAATCCGGTCAGCTTTTACCTGTGCGTGAACGATGAGGGTGGGTTGGAGTTCATCGTCGCCGAGATTCACAACACACCCTGGGGTGAGCGGCATGCTTATGTGCTGGATGCCCGTGACCAGGCAGGGCCAGACTACAGGTTTGGCTTTTCCAAGGCTTTCCACGTCTCACCGTTTTTGCCCATGGAACTCGAATATGACTGGCGTTTCCGGCTCGAGGACGGCGGCTGGATCGTTCACATGGTGGTGATGGACGGCGACTCAGAATGCTTCGCGGCGGGTATGAGCCTGAATCTCTCGCCTTTGAACAGCGCTGCCATGGTGCGTATGCCCGTCGCTTATCCGCTTTTGACGCTCAGAGTGCTTGGTGCGATTTACTGGCAGGCGCTGAAACTCTGGTGGCGCAAAACACCCTTTTTCCCCCACCCTGAAAAACACGCCAAATCAACATGAGTGCCAACGAAAAAGCCTTGGGTTTTGACCAGCCGCGTTCGCGAAACCGGGCACTGGATGTCTGGCTCAGAGCCCGGGTGCTGCGGCGTCTTGATTCGTTGCGCGAAGGCCGGCTTGTCGTACACGACGCCGATGGCCAATGGTCGGTCGGTAACCCGGCATCGGAAAGCGCCTTTGTCGAAGTAAATGATCGGCGCTTCTGGCGTATGCTCGCGACCGGCGGCGGGCTGGGGGCCGCTGAGGCTTACATGGCCGGGCTGTGGGACAGTCCTGACCTGGTTGAAGTCATCCGAATTCTGGCAAGAAACCGCGACGCTTTGACCGCCATCGATACCGGCAGCGCGCGCCTGACCGGCGGTCTGTTGAAACTCTGGCACCACTTCAACCGCAACAGCCTGGAGGGCTCGCGGCGCAATATTTCAGCACATTACGATCTGGGCAATGAGTTTTTCGCCGCCTGGCTAGACCCGCGCATGATGTACTCCAGCGCCCTGTACCAAAGTGCGACGGATTCGCTGGAGCAGGCACAGGTGGCGAAACTTGACCGCATCTGCCAGCGGCTCGGGCTGCACTCGGACCATCATCTGCTGGAAATTGGCACCGGTTGGGGAGGTCTTGCCATTCATGCAGCGCAAACCACCGGCTGCAAGGTAACGACCACTACGATCTCTCGCGAGCAGTTCGATTATGCCCGACAAAGCATCGCTGAGGCCGGTCTCAGTGATCAAGTCAACATATTGCTCAAAGACTATCGTGATCTTGACGGGCACTATGACCGGGTTGTATCGGTCGAAATGATCGAGGCGGTCGGGCATCAGTATCTGGAGACCTACCTTGCCACCATAGAGCGGCGGTTGAAGTCTGATGGTCTGGCGCTGATCCAGGCCATCACGATTGAAGATTTCCGATACGCGCAGTCTTTAAAAACCGTTGACTTCATCAAGCGCTATGTCTTTCCTGGCAGCTTCATTCCGTCGTTGAGTGCGATCACCTCGGCCATGGCCAGGGCTACCCGCCTGGGCCTGATAGAAATGGCTGACTTTGGGGCGAGTTATGCGCTGACCTTGAAAGCCTGGCGAGAGCGGTTTGAAGCCGAATGGGATGCGATCGCGAAGATGGGTTTTGACGAGACATTTCGTCGGCGCTGGCGCTATTACCTGGCTTACTGTGAGGGCGGATTTCGGGAGAGGGCGATCAGCGATGCACACCTGCTGCTTGCAGCGCCTGGCTACCGGGCCCAGTCAGAATACGGTTTGACTGGCGGCCCGCTGTGACCCGGGCTTTTCTGGTCAACCAGGGTCTATTTCAGCTCGCCTGGCCAGCCTGTGTGATCGGAGCGGCCCATGGGATTTACTGGGCTGGCCTGCTTGTGGTTGGAGCGCTTGTCGTCTGGCAGCTCAACCGCCACAATCGTCACCCACTTGATTTTCGGATGTTGGCTGTCTGCCTCGGGCTGGGTTTTGTGCTGGATACGCTCTGGATCCAGCTTGGCCTGCTCGAGTTTGCCATGGCCTGGCCATCGAGCCAGTTCGCCCCCTTCTGGATCATGTTGCTGTGGGTTTCGGTCGCTTTGGTGATCAACCATTCCCTGGCGGCCTTCAAGCATCGGCTTTGGCTTTTGGCGATTGCAGGGGGGGTGGGATCGCCTTTTTCGTACTTTGCCGGCTCGCGCTTCGGGGCCGTGGAGTGGGTGGCGCCCGCGTGGCAGGTGATTCTGGCGACAGGTCTGAGCTGGGCAATCATCCTGCCACTTTTATTCTGGTTGGCGAGAGATCAAACAAATAGGATATCGTCCGCTAATCCCGATGGAATCGTATCGAATGAAACTGATTGATCTGGCCGAGTCTGGTCATGCGCCCGATTGGATAGTGCGTCTGGGCATCCGGCGCCTTCTCACCCGCCGGCTGGCGCAGGAATTTGATCGTGACCCCATGCGCCGTGCTCAGCGCTCCCAGGCGCTGATTGCTGAACTGGCCGAGTCTGCGGTGGCCATCGAAACCGATGCGGCCAACGAACAGCATTACGAAGTGCCGGCGGCTTTCTATCAACTGGCGCTTGGACGCCGATTGAAGTACTCCAGTGGCTACTGGCCTGAGGGCGTCAACGACCTTGACGCGGCCGAAGACGCGATGCTTGAGGCCACTTGCCAACATGCTGAGCTTGAGGACGGCCAGCGCATCCTGGAATTGGGTTGCGGATGGGGGTCTTTGACACTGTGGATGGCTGAAAACTATCCGGAAAGTCGCATCACGGCTGTTTCGAACTCAGCTTCTCAGCGCGAACACATCATGGCGCAGGCCGAAAACCGCGGGCTCGCAAATATCGAAGTGTTGACGCGCGACGTCAACACACTGGCGCTTAACGAGCGTTTCGACCGCGTGGTCTCAGTCGAGATGTTCGAGCACGTCAGAAATTACCGGGAATTGATGAAGCGCATTTCTGGCTGGCTGCGTCCGAACGGCAAGCTGTTCGTCCACATTTTTTGCCACCGGTACTTGCTCTATCCGTTCGAAACACAAGGGGAAGGTAACTGGATGGGAAGATATTTCTTCACCGGTGGACTCATGCCTGCTGCCGATACCCTGCTGCACTTTCAGGATGATCTGGCCATAGAAAGCCGTCGCTTGTATTCGGGAAGAAACTATGCCCGCACCGCCCGGGGCTGGTTGGACAATATGGATCATCGAAAAACCGAGGTCGCTGAAGTGATGCGCGAGGCGTACGGTGATCAGGCTTCCGTGTGGCAGCAGCGCTGGCGGATGTTTTTCATGGCCTGCGAGGAACTGTTCGCTTTCGATGATGGCAATGTCTGGCTGGTCGCTCATTACCGCTTCAGCCGTCGCTAGCGGGATTATTTCGGCGTGGGCGCCTTTAACCGATTCTTGAGAGGAAATCTCGACACCAAGCTGGTTCGGGTTTTCATCCTGCA
The DNA here is from genome assembly GCA_964540315.1 of uncultured Wenzhouxiangella sp. Taxonomy (GTDB): domain Bacteria; phylum Pseudomonadota; class Gammaproteobacteria; order Xanthomonadales; family Wenzhouxiangellaceae; genus Wenzhouxiangella. The sequence continues at coordinate 22,603 of CAZIMY010000005.1, read as the reverse complement.
GATTTTGGCGATCAGCGTGGCGACCGTTGGCGGTGTTTACGCGGCGGCTCTGGTCGTCGAAAACGTGTTGGTGCAAGAGGCGCTCAACGGTGAAGCGGAGCATTTCTGGATGCTGAAGGCAGAGGACCCCGACTTTCCGTTGCCGAATACCAACAATCTGAGAGGTTACCTGGCTCAGGGAACCGATACCAGCGGCATACCGAGCTGGCTGGAAGGGCAACCGCCCGGCTTTCGACGAGTGGTGGAGGCGCCAGGGTCCGAGCCGGTGATTCACGTCAGCGAGCGGGGTGATGAGCGGCTTTTTCTGGTCTTTGACGAAGTGCAGGTCTCGGCGCTGGCGTTTTATTTCGGAATTGCGCCATTAACAGGCGTATTACTCCTGATCTATGTGCTGACCTGGGTTGGCTACATCATGTCCCGGCGGGCCGTATCGATGGTCGTCAAACTGGCTGACGCGATGCGCAATTACGACTTTCGGGCCGGTCAGTTCCAGAAATTCAGCTTGCAGGAGTTTGGGGATGCTGGTGATACCGAAACCCTCGCGCTGGTCAACGCCATCAACCAGTTTATCGGCCGGCTGGAACTGTTTATCCAGCGCGAGCGCAATTTCACCCGCAATGCCAGCCACGAGTTGCGTACGCCCCTGGCCGTCATCAAGGCCAACCTGAATCTTCTGACGCGTTTTGATGATCCGGACCGCCGGCAAGCGGTCATCGAGCGGATGAGCCGCACGGTGGCGGATATGGAGTCGCTGGTCGAAACCCTGCTGCTGCTGGCCCGAGAAAGCGAATCAAAGCTGTCAACTTCATCCTTGGTGCTCAACGACATGCTCAGCGAACTGCTCGACCAGATTCGCACGGCTTTGGGCAAAGAAGAGCTTGATACCGGCATTCAGGCCAAGGGGCTGCTCGAGGTCGACGCGCCAGAGCGCGTTCTCGCCATTGTTTTTACGAACCTGCTCAGAAACGCCATGACCTATACCGAAAAAGGCCGAATCGATGTACTGATCGATCAGCGCGGTGTGGTTGTGCGCGATACCGGCTGCGGTATGAGCGAGTCTGATCTGGAGAACATGTTCGAGCCTTTTTACCGGGGTCATGACCGAAGCAATGAAGGCTACGGGCTTGGTCTGGCGATTGTGCGTCGCCTGTGCCGCCGGTTTGGGTGGGACCTTTCAGCCGATAGCGAGGTAGGCATAGGCACCGAGATCCGTATCGACTTCCCGCGCGCCCGGTTTCAGCCGTTTAATGATCGCAAGGCCTGATCTTGCGTCGGTTCGCCGAATTATGAAGCCTGATTTATCATTGTCGGCTGTTTCCAACACGACTCCGGAATCCTTCGCTTGAACACCGCAACTGCTCGTGCCGGGGCCAATATTGCTCTGGTCAAATACTGGGGCAAGCGCAACGCCCGGCTCAATCTCCCGGCGGCGGGGTCACTGTCCATAACGCTGGACGGGCTGGAGACGATCACTCGAGTTGAGGTCGATGAGCGCCTTACGACAGACCTTTTTGAACTCGATGGTCGCGCGCAGGCTTCAGCGACGATTACAAGTTTTCTTGATCTTGTCCGGCCGGAAGACGGCCCCCGATGTCGGGTTGCCAGTCGCAACAATTTTCCGACGGGTGCAGGTCTGGCATCTTCGGCCTCGGGCTTCGCGGCGCTGACGGTTGCTGCCGCCCGCCTTTTTCGTCCTGAAATGGAGCGATCCGAATTGTCCGCTATCGCTCGTCGCGGGTCGGGTTCCGCCGCGCGCTCCCTGTTTGGCGGTTTCTGCCTGATGGAGGCCGGGAGCTTGGCGAGCGGCAGCGATTGTGTGGCTTACCCACTGTTCGAATCGACGCATTGGCCACTGGCGGTCGTTGTGGCGGTCACCGAGGCCGGTCCGAAGTCGGTTTCATCGCGAACCGGCATGAATCGGACCATGGAGACGTCTCCTTACTATCCGGCCTGGGTCGAATCGGTTGCCGCAGACCTTGATGAGGCGCGCCAGGCTATAGCAGCGCGTGATTTCGAGAAGCTGGCCGACGTCAGCGAACACAGCGCCCTGAAAATGCACGCATCGGCATTGGCCGCGCGGCCGGGTCTGCTGTACTGGAATGCCGCAACGCTGGCCTGTCTGGAAAAGATCCGTCTTCTGCGCCATCGAGGCCTGGGCGTTTTTTTTACGGTCGATGCCGGTCCGCAGGTCAAGGCAATCTGCCTGCCGGATGATGTCGATACGGTTGCCGAAGTGCTGGCCGGTCAGCCAGGAGTTCAGCGGATACTGCGGTCTGGTCTAGGAGCTGGTGCAGGCCTGGTTGATCCGTGAGCGCCTTTCGTGCATCAGCGCCGGGCAAGGCCGTTTTGCTGGGCGAGTATGCCGTTCTGAGCGGTACCCCGGCGCTGGTGATGGCGGTCAATCGTCGAGCTTACGCAGAGGTCCGCCGCTGCGGGCGACAAACCAGTAGCGTTGCGGTGCCCCAGCTGGGTTTCGGCCCGGTGCCGTTCCGCCTGGGCCCGGGCGGCACAGTCGAGTGGCTTGATGAAACGGCGGGTCACTCTGCTTTTCAAAGAGCTCGTGCGACCTTGGAATGGCAGCTTGCGCGCCGTGCCGACCGGCTCGCCGAAGGTGGTGGGCTGGAAATTCGGATTGACACCAGCGAGTTGTATCAATCGACATCGTGCGGGCTCGTCAAGCTGGGTCTGGGGTCGAGCGCGGCCATGTCTGTGTCCCTGGTAGCGGCCCTTGAAGCTCTGCTCGATCCCGCGCCGGCTGGACTGCTCCGGGCGCGTTTACAGGATGAATTGCTTCAACCCTATCGGAGCACGCAAGGTGGTCGAGGCAGCGGTATCGACCTGGCAGCAAGCCTGCACGGTGGAGTCAGCCGCTATGAGCTCGGGCCGGATGGTCCCCTGATTCAGCAGCTTCATTTGCCAGAGGAGCTTCGGCTTGCGTTCGTTTGGACCGGGCAGGCCGCTTCAACGGCTGATTTTCTGCATCGGTTTGATGCTTGGCGAACCCGCGAGATTCAGGCGGCCAAAGTGATTCTCCATGAGATGGACCGGTGCTGCCGGCGGGCCTTGGGGTATCTGAATCAGAGCGATTCGGCCGGTGTTATGACCTGTATCAACAACTACCGACAGACGATGGGTAAAATTGGTATCGGAGCTGGCTTGCCAGTTATCAGCTCTTCGCTGCAGGCCATCGCCGATGTGGCCGTGGGGTACGAGCTGGCTTGCAAACCTTGCGGGGCCGGTGGCGGCGATATCGCAATGCTGGCCGGCGTGAGCCCGCGTGCGCTTGACGAGGCATGCAGCGTGCTCGCCGAGCAAGGCTGGCCGAGCTTGAGTCTCGATCTGGCAGAGCAGGGGCTGCTGATCGAAAAGATCAGTGACTGACGGCGCGAAAGGCAAATTCAGAGTCAGATAGCATGGAAAAATCACGGATTCCAAAGTTTTACAAGATGTCAGTTCCTGAGCGCGTTCGGACCGTGCGCGAACGCGGCCTGATCGGCGCCGACGACTATCAGAGCCTGCAATCGGGGCGCCATACCTTGTCGGTGGACTTGGCCGACAAGATGATCGAGAACGTCATCGGCGTTATGGGGCTGCCGGTGGGTCTGGGCTTGAATTTCCTGATCAACGATAAGGAATATGTCGTGCCGCTGGTCGTCGAGGAGCCTTCGATTGTCGCAGCGCTCGGCTCTGCCGCCAAACTGGCTCGCGAAGGCGGTGGTTTCAAAGTCGAAAGCGACCGGCCGATGTTGATCGGGCAGGTTCAGGTGGTCGACGTGGCCAACCCGTCCAGGGCCAAGGCGGCGCTGCTCCAGCGCAAGGACGAAATTCTCAACCTGGCCAATAGTCTGCACCCGAAGATGATTGCCCGGGGCGGCGGCGCGCGAGATCTCGAAGTCTTCGTTCACCCTTCCGACGGGCCTGGCGGCGACATGGTGGTTGTCCACCTGATCGTCGACACCTGCGATGCCATGGGCGCGAATCTTGTCAACACCATGTGCGAGGGCGTCGCCTCACTGATCGAAACGATCAGCGACGGCCGCGTTTTTCTGCGCATCCTCTCCAACCTGACCGATCGGGCGATGGTTTTGGCGCGCGTTCGCATTCCTGTTGCAGCCCTGACGGGCAAGGGCTTTGACGGCGAGCAGGTGCGTGACGGGATCATCGTCGCCAATGACTTTGCCCGGGTCGACCCTTACCGTGCTGCGACCCACAACAAGGGCATCATGAACGGTATTGACGCTGTGGCGCTGGCCACTGGCAACGATTGGCGGGCGATTGAGGCCGGCGCACATGCTTATGCCGCTCGAGGGGGGCGCTACACGGCGTTGACGCGTTGGCTCAGGGCCGATAACGGTGACCTCTTGGGGGAACTGGAAGTGCCAATCAAAGTGGGTACGGTCGGCGGTCCACTTCAGACCAATCCCACCGTCGCGCTCAATCTGCGCATGCTGGGTATCGACAGTGCGCGAGAGCTGGCCGAGGTCATGGGTGCCGTCGGCCTGGCCCAGACATTCTCGGCGCTGCGAGCCCTGGTCACCGAAGGAATCCAGCAGGGGCATATGACCCTGCATGCACGCAGCGTGGCAACGGCCGCGGGCACGCCCGTGGAGTTGTTTGATACCGTGGTGGAACGCTTGATCGCATCCGGCGAGATCAAAATCTGGAAGGCCGAAGAAATCATCCGGACCGTGAAGGAACAGGCTGAGCCCAGCGCCGAGGTCAGCGAAAAAGAGACGCTCGAAGGCGAGACTCTTGGGGCAGGTCATGGCAAGATCATTCTTCTGGGTGAGCACTCCGTGGTTTATGGCCGAAGGGCGATCGCAGCGCCCATTCCGCTGGCCATTCAGGCGCGCATTGAGGATACCCGCGAAGGGATCGAGTTGATCATCCCGCGTTGGAGTATCGAACAGCGGCTTGATTTCAGTTCCAAGCGGCCACCCTCGTTTACCCGGTCGCTGGCGCGCGTTCTTGAGGCGCTGGGTCTGAGTGGCCGCAGTATGCGCATTGAGGTTTTTCCCAACGTGCCCAGAGCCATGGGTCTGGGTGGATCGGCCGCACTCGCGGTCGCTGTCCTGCGCGCGCTGGATGCGCATTTTTCTTTGGGCCTGACCGACGAGCGGATCAACGAACTGGCATTTGAGTGTGAAAAGGTAGCCCACGGCACCCCGTCGGGGCTCGATAACACTCTGGCTACCTACGGCGAGTTCATGCTCTATCGCTCGGGTAAACAGTTGGAGCGAAAGATCATAGAGGTCTCAGAACCGCTGTCCATGGTCATTGCCATGAGTGGGGTGGAGAGTCTGACTGCGCGCACCGTCGCGCGTGTACGCGAAGCGTGGCAACGCAATCCTGGCCTGTATGAAAGAATTTTTGATGAGATTGACACCCTGGTTGAAGCCGGCCTTGACGCTCTGGCGGCGCGTGATTACGCCACGCTGGGCGAGACCATGAACATCAACCAAGGCTTGCTCAACGCCATGCAGGTCTCGAGCTGGGAGCTCGAAGAGCTGATTCACGTCGCCCGCAAGAACGGCGCGGTGGGCGCCAAACTGACCGGTGGGGGCGGTGGCGGATCGGTTATTGCCTTGTGCCCGGACAGTAGCAAGCAGGTCGCCAGAGCCATTCGCGAAGCGGGCTACCATGCCATTGAGGTCGAAGTCGGTGGTTCCTGACCGCGCCGGACCGAGTCGGGTGGTCTCATCCGAAACCGAGTCGCTGATCCGGGTGGATGAAGACGACAACGAGCTCGGGATTTTGAGTAAGGGAGAGTGCCACGACGGCCAGGGTGTTCTGCATCGGGCCTTTTCTCTATTCCTTTTCGATCACCAAGGCCGTTTGCTGATCCAGCAACGCTCTGCTGAGAAACGCTTATGGCCACTGTTCTGGGCCAACAGCTGTTGTTCTCATCCGCGGGCCGGAGAGACCATGGCCGAAGCAACCGAACGCCGGCTGCTGGATGAGCTGGGCGTGCGCACGCCCCTGCATTTCATCTACAAGTTTCGCTATCAGGCAGACTACGAAGGTTTGGGATCAGAGCATGAATTGTGCTGGGTCTACGTTGGTCGCGTTGACCAGTTTCAACTCAGTCCAAATCCGCTGGAGTTGGCCTCCTGGAGATTTGTTTCACCCGAAGATCTGGCCCAGATGATGACGAACCCGGGAGAGCATCTGACGCCTTGGTTTCGGATGGAGTGGGAAGCGCTGCAGGGCAAGTATCAAGCGGCGGTTGCCGACGCCCTTTCGTAACGGGCGCCGGCGCCACGGCGCTCAAGCGTCTTCGGGTGCTGCCAGTTTGAAGCCCATGCCCTGCACGGTATGCAGGAGTTTGTTTTTATACGGACGATCAATGCCTTTGCGCAGGTTGTACATGTGCGATCGCAGGGTATCCGAATCCGGCAACATATCTCCCCAAAGCTCGTTTTCGAGCTGTTCACGACTCACCAGTCGAGGTGATTCGCGCATCAGAACCTTGAGGATCCGAATCGAGGTTGGAGACAGGTTCACTCTCTCGCCCTCCCGCTCGACGCGCATGGTGCGCGGATCAAAAACCAGGTCGCCAACCCGCATTGCCCCGTCGGACATCTCACCGCGAGCCCGGCGGATGAGGGCGCGAATGCGGACCTCCAGTTCTTCCATTTCAAAGGGTTTGACCAGGTAGTCGTCGGCGCCGGCGTTAAACCCGGCGACCTTGTCGTCGAGTTGGTCCCGGGCTGTCAGCATGAGGATCGGGGTGCCGTCGCCGCGCTCCCGAAGGCGCTCGCACACGCGGATTCCATCGATCTTGGGCAGCATCAGGTCAAGGATGATGACGTCGTAGGGGTTCTCGTCTAGCAGGTTGAGGGCGATAGCCCCGTCAGCGGCAAAATCCATGGAAAAGCCGCTGGCTTCAAGATAGTCCCCGATGCTGGCTGCAAGATCATTATGGTCTTCGACCAGGAGGATCGTGGCGTTGCCGTCTGCGTCGGTCATGTTTGCTCCTTCACGTTTGTCAATTTGACAAGTGTGAAGGAGTGGGGTGAAGGGTGAATGAACGGTTTGTCGCAAAGGGCGATGGGCCCGGCGATAGGCCCTCCTGGATGTCTGAACCCTGAAACCGTTTACCGCTTCATGTAGTTGAAGAATTCCTCGTTGGTCTTGGTGACCTTGAGTTTGTCGAGCATGAACTCGATTGCCTGGGCCTCGTCCATGGGCTGCAGGATGCGGCGCAGGATCCAGGTTTTCTGGAGTTGATCATTGCCCACCATCCGCTCTTCGCGGCGCGTGCCCGAACGGTTGATATCAATGGCCGGGTAGGTGCGTTTTTCAGCAATACGCCGGCTCAAATGGATTTCCATGTTGCCGGTGCCCTTGAATTCCTCGTAGATGACCTCGTCCATTTTTGAGCCGGTATCGACCAGCGCGGTGGCGATGATGGTGAGGCTGGCGCCGTCTTCAATGTTTCGGGCGGCGCCGAAAAATCGTTTCGGGCGCTGGAGGGCATTGGAGTCCACACCACCGGTCAACACCTTGCCCGAAGAAGGCGCAACGGTATTGAAAGCACGCGCCAGGCGGGTAATTGAGTCGAGCAGGATGATGACGTCTTTTTTGTGCTCCACCAGGCGTTTCGCCCGCTCGATGACCATGTCTGCGACCTGCACGTGGCGGGTGGCGGGCTCGTCAAAGGTTGAAGAAATGACTTCCGCGTCGACCGAGCGCTGCATTTCGGTGACTTCTTCCGGGCGCTCGTCGATCAGCAGGATGATCATATGCGTTTCCGGGTTGTTGGCCCGGATGGCAGTGGCAATGGACTGCAGCATCATGGTCTTACCAGCCTTGGGCGGGCTGACAACCAGACCGCGCTGACCTTTGCCGATGGGGGCAATCAGATCAATGATCCGCCCGGTAATGTCTTCGGTTGACCCGTTGCCGCGCTCGAGAATGAGTTGTTCACGCGGGAACTCCGGGGTCAGGTTCTCGAACAGAATCTTGTTCTTGGCCATCTCCGGTCGGTCATAGTTCAATTCCTCGACCTTGAGCAGCGCGAAGTAGCGTTCAGACTGCTTAGGCGGGCGAATCTTGCCCGAGATGTAGTCGCCGGTGCGAAGATTGAAGCGCCGAATCTGGGAGGGCGAGACGTAAATATCGTCCGGCCCGGCCATGTAAGACGCTTCTGAAGATCTCAAGAATCCGAAGCCGTCCTGCAGGATTTCCAGCACGCCGTCGCCGTAGATCGCTTCTTTCTTGCCGGCCTTGCCTTTCAGGATGGCGAAGATGACGTCCTGCTTGCGCGAGCGTCCCATATTTTCGATGCCGAGCTCTTCGGCCATTTCGATGAGCTCTTTGACGTTCTTTCTTTTCAGTTCTGTCAGGTTCATGAGAGTGTTTTTTGGAGGTAGAGCCGGTACGCGTTGGCGAGCAGGGCCGCTCGCCTCGGGTCGCGCCCGGATTCAGTTCATAGAATGCTTCAATTCTGCATAGGGCATGCCCGAAGATCAGGCAGGGGCCGAGCAATTAAATGGTAAGGGGGCCGAGGTCAGAAGCGACCGTCGACCGACGTAAGTTAGCACCAACTGTCTTGGAAGTCCAGCGTCATTCGAGGTCAGCCAGGGCGGCGGTGCCTGTCCGCCCTAGCCATCTTAATGTTAATTCGCCTAAATCGTTTCGTCGACAAAGGCCTTCAGGCCAGACTTGGTCATCGCGCCAACCTTGGTGCCCTGGTGTTCGCCGTTTTCGAAAATCATCAGCGTGGGGATGCCACGGATCTTGAAACGATTCGTTACCTGCTGGTTTTCATCGATATTGACCTTGGCGATGCGCAGTTTATCGCCGTACTCGTCGGCCAGTTCGTGCAAAACCGGCTCGATCATCTTGCACGGGCCGCACCATTCGGCCCAGTAGTCGACCAGTACGGGGCCGTCTGCCTTGAGGACGACCTCGTCAAAATCTTTGTCGGATACGTGAATGATGTTGTCGCTCACTGTGCGGACTCCTTGGAGAAAAAATGAATCGTCTGCGGGTTTCAAGACGACCGCCTATACTAACCCGATTGCTGACGCTGATATGTTCGCAGCGCCGGATCTTTCACGAACATCACCAAAACAAACGGGATTTACATTGAGCGAGACGCAGAGCACTGAAGTGGTCCTGACAGACCTCCGCTTCGATACTTTCGAACTGGACGAGCGCATCACCCGCGGGCTGTCGGAGGCTGGCTTCGAGGAGTGCACCCCCATTCAGGCGATGACGCTTCCACTGGCTTTAGCCGGCCGCGACGTGGCAGGTCAGGCCCGCACCGGGACGGGCAAGACAGCCGCTTTTTTGCTGGCCGTCTTTCGCCAGCTACTCAGCAAGGATAGTCGAGGCCCGGGGGCTAATCCACGCGCGATCTGCATCGCGCCGACCCGTGAGCTGGCGATCCAGATCCATAGAGATGCCGAGCTTCTGGGCAAACACACCGGCCTGCGGACACTGCTTGCCTACGGTGGCGTGGATTATGTCAAGCAGCGCGACGAAATCGCGGACGGCGTTGACATTCTTATCGGCACACCCGGACGACTCATCGATTATCTCAAGCAGGATATCTACAATCTGCGCCAGATCGAAGTCGCGGTGCTGGACGAGGCGGACCGGATGTTCGATCTGGGATTCATTACCGATATCCGCTTCCTGTTTCGACGCATGCCGCCGGTAGACAAGCGTCAGACCCTGATGTTTTCGGCCACTTTTCCGCTGAAGGTGACCGAGTTGGCCTACGAACACATGAACGAGGCCGAAACGATCCGGGTTGAAGAAGAACAGATGACCACCGACCGGGTGACCCAGGTGGTTTATTACCCGGCCAACCGAGAAAAGCTCCCCTTGCTGGTTCAGCTGCTTAAGGAGATGGAGGAAGGACACGTTATGGTCTTCGCCAACACCCGGCATGCGGTGGATCGCGTCTCAGAAACGCTGAAGGCGAACGGATTCAACGCCGCCATGCTCGCTGGCAGCGTGCCTCAGGTGAAGCGCCAGAAACTTCTCAAGCGCTTTCGGGAGGGCGATATCGACGTGCTGGTGGCCACCGATGTGGCGGCCCGGGGTCTGCATATTCCCGACGTCAGCCACGTCATTAACTACGATCTGCCGCAGGATGCGGCCGACTATGTGCACCGCATCGGACGCACCGCACGGCTTGGCGCGAGCGGTGACGCAATCAGCTTCGCTTGCGAGGACTATGCGTTTTACCTGCCGGATATCGAGAAGTACATCGAGCTGGATTTGCCGGTGCTGCAGCACGATCCGGACGCTCTGCCGAAGCTTGAGCGCCCGCCCCGGCGACCTAAGAAAACCGGGTCCGGGGAGCGTCGTGGGGGCGGCGGTCGGCGCAGCAGTCGCGGACGGTAGCGGGGGCTGGGCCTGATGCTGCTCGCACTGTCCATTTCGATCGGCAAAAACGGTGGTTTTCTGAGCCGGTTGCCGCGATGGTCCGGCTTGTTGGCGGTCTGTATCAGCCTGACCTTGGCTGTTGTTTTGGTGTGGCAGATGGTTCAGGTTTTGTGGCTGGTGCTGGCTGGTCCCGAGGTGGCCTCGGACCCGGTTCCGCCCGTGCCGCGAATCCAGCCGGCCGCGGTCGGCCGCGACGGATTTCAGTGGGACCTCTTCGGCGAAGCTCGGAACGCCGCCGCGCTGCCACCGGCAGCGGCGCCAGAGGCGCAAACGGATCTGCAGTTGCGCGGGCTGATGTCGGGCGGGGAGCAGGCGTTTGCAATCGTGGCTGACGAGCGCGGTAACGAGGCTGTGTATCAAGTGGGCGATGAATTGCCCGATGGCAGTCGGCTGAGTGCTATCGAGCCGTTGCAGATACTCATCGAGCGCGACGGTCGCCAGTCCGCGCTGCGCATTGAGCGTGAGCTTGCGCAGCGAGCCGCAAGCTCGGCGGCAAGGTCGAACCCTTCACGCGGTGGCGCTGCTGCCCGCAATCTGCCGGGGATCCGAGGGTTTCAGGCACCCGCCGGCGTCAGTGCTGCTTCTTTGCAGCGACCGGCCGCGGTGCCTGCAGGCCTTGCTGACCAGATTTCGGTGCTGCCGGTGGCCGGCGGTGGTTACCGCGTTCGGCCTGGTCGTGACGCAACCCTGTTCGCGGAATTAGGACTGCAGGTCAACGACGTGGTCACCGCGGTCAACGGGCAGCCGCTGACCTCGCGGCAGGATGCACAGGCGCTTTTTGCCGATGTGCTGCGGCGCGGCGAAGTCTCCATTACCATCACCCGTCAGGGTCGGGAGATGACTCTGAGGCCGGAGTTGACCCAAATCCTGTCCCGGCTTGAATGAACCTGGCGATTACGGAGCAGACACGTCCATGCTGAGATTGATGACCCGCACATTGTCGTTCCTGCTTGTCAGCGCGACTTTGCTGATTCCGCCGGTTCTCGCATCAGATCAGGAGGGAGGCCACGTTCTCAATTTCAACGACGCGGATATTCGTTCGTTGATTCAGGCGGTCGCGGAAATGACTGGGCGCAACATCATTATTGACCCGCAGGTGTCGGGTCGAATCACCGTCGCGTCCACCCAGCCGTTGGTTGGAGACGAGGTCTGGGCCGTTTTTCAGTCCATTCTTCAGGTTCACGGTTATACGGCCGTCAGCGATGACAACGTGACCCGAATCCTGCCCGACGTGAATGCCCGGCAGGACGGCCGTGTGCCGGTTGACGACATGGGAACGGCCGGCGATGACCCGGTGACCCGCATTCTGACGCTTGAACACGTTCGAGCATCAGAAGCCTCCCAGCTGCTTCGCTCGCTGCTGCCGCAGTCGGCCTATATGGCACATCATGATCCTTCAAATACGCTGATCATCGCCGATCGCGCAGCCAACATACGGCGAATTGAAACGATCGTGCGTCGATTGGACACGGCCAACGATCAAGAGGTCGAAGTCATTGCGCTCAGCCACGCGGATGCTGCCGAGGTCGTGCGCATGCTGAATCGCCTCTACGCCGACAGCGGCAGTGAGACCGCGCTGGCCGATGAGCGCACCAACACGGTGATCCTTGCGGGCGATCCCAGCCGCCGGCTGCGTCTGCGCACGCTGATCAGCCATCTTGATACGCCCCTGGAGTCGGACGGCAGTACCCAGGTCGTTTACTTGCGCTACGCGACTGCGGACACCCTCGTCCCGGTTCTGGAAGGCCTGCTCGATCTTGATGCCGAAGAGGGTCAGCGCGCCCGCATCCAGGCACACCAGGACACCAATGCCCTGGTGATCAGCGCACCTCCGGCCCTGTTCCGCTCGATTGATTCAGTGATCAAGCAGCTGGATATCCGCAGGGCGCAAGTTTTGGTCGAGGCCATCATCGCGGAGGTGGCTGTGGATACTTCGCGCGAACTGGGCGTTCAATGGCAGGCCTTTGCTTCTGGCGACAGCGGCTTGTTTGGCGGCACCAACTTTCAGAGCGGCGGAAACAATATCCTTAATCTGAGCGCTGCGGCCGGACAGGTTGGTGAGAACGGCAACCTTTTTCTGCCGGGGCGGGGTATGAATCTGGGCTACGTCAGCGGTCGATCCAGCCTGCTCGGGATCGAGCTGCTGGAGATTGGCGCGCTCGCGCGGGCGCTCAGCCAGGACGCCAATACCAACGTGCTGTCCACTCCGTCGATCGTGACCATGGATAACCACGAGGCGAGCATCAACGTGGGCCAGGAAGTGCCGTTTCTCTCCGGCAGTTTTTCCACCCAGGGCATCGCCACCGGCGACGGCCAGGTCAACCCGTTCCAGACTATCAATCGGGAGGAAATCGGGGTCAAGCTCAATGTCACCCCCCACATCAACGAAGGCGACATGATCTTGCTGAAAATCGAGCAGGAAGTGTCGACTTTGGCGCCATCGGGCGGGGCGGTGGACCTGATTACCAACAAGCGCACGCTTTCGACCCGTGTCATGGTGCCGGACGGCGCCATGCTGGTGCTCGGCGGCCTGACCAGTGATGATCTTCAGGAGCAGATGGAAAGCGTGCCCGGCCTGGGCCAGATTCCGCTCATCGGAGAACTGTTCCGCTATCGTTCAACGGCCAAGGTCAAGCGCGATCTGATGATCTTCATACGACCTCAGATCCTCCGCGACTCGGCGTTGGGGGATGATCTGACCCGCTCGAAATACACCCGCATTCGGGGCCGTCAGCTGGATCAGCGCGACCAGCACCGGGGGCTCACCCAGCCTGAAGAAATGCCGCTGTTGCCCGAGCTGGCCGACTTCCTGCATTCGCCACCGGATGAGCGCTGAATTCCGACCCGGCTATGGCTTTGCGCGACGCCGCGGTGTCGCGGTTGCGGGTCGCGATGGTGACCGGGTCCGAATAGCCGTGCGCGAGCCGGTCGATGTTGCCGCTGTGCAGGAGCTGCAACGAAGGCTGAGTGAGCCCGTCAGTCTCGAGCGATTGGAAAGCGCGGCATTCGACCGACTGATCGGGCAGCTCTACGAAGCTGATGACGGTTCTGCAGCGCAAGTGGCCGAGGATCTGGGCGAAGAAATGGACCTCGCCCGGCTGGCCGAAGATCTGCCGGAGCCTGCTGACCTGCTGGAGAGTGAGGATGACGCCCCGATCATCCGGCTGATCAACGGCATCCTGACCCAGGCGCTGCGCGAGGGCGCTTCCGATATCCACCTCGAACCCTTTGAAGAACGCCTGTCTGTTCGATTCCGAGTGGATGGCGTGCTGCGCGAAGTCATGGCGCCGGCGCGGGGGCTGGCCGGCCTGATTACCTCAAGAATCAAGGTGATGTCGCGCCTTGATATCGCCGAGAAGCGATTGCCGCAGGACGGCCGGATCAGTTTGCGCATTGCCGGTCGGCCGGTGGATGTGCGGGTATCGACCTTGCCATCCAGTCACGGGGAACGCGTGGTGTTGCGGCTCCTCGACAAGCAGGCCGGCCGTCTGGATCTGGCGGAACTGGGCATGGACCCAGAAACTGAAACCCGCGTGGCCAGCATGATCGCCCGGCCCCACGGCATCCTGCTGGTCACTGGCCCGACCGGGTCGGGCAAATCGACGACCCTGTATGCGGCCTTGATGCGTCTGAACGATCGCAGCCGCAACATCATGACCGTCGAGGATCCCATCGAGTACGACCTCGACGGCATCGGCCAGACTCAGGTCAATCCAAAGGTGGACCTGACCTTCGCTCGCGGACTGCGGGCGATTCTGCGCCAGGACCCGGACGTGGTCATGGTGGGCGAGATCCGGGATCTGGAAACAGCGCGCATCGCTGTCCAAGCCAGTCTGACCGGTCACCTGGTGCTCTCGACTCTGCACACCAACACGGCCGTTGGCGCGATCACCCGGCTGGTTGATATGGGGATCGAGCCCTTCCTTTTGGCCTCCAGTCTGGTCGGTGTGCTGGCCCAGCGCCTGGTTCGCGCGCTGGACACGGACCGCTGTGAGACCTACTCGATCACCGAGGAAGAGTTGGCCCGGCTGGGTCTGCCGGGCAAGCCGGCCGCTACCCTTTACCGGCCGCGCGAGGATCTGGCGGCGGGTGTTTCCGGCTACCGCGGACGCACCGGCATCTATGAGCTGGTGGCCGTCGACGATGCGATGCGGGCGCTGATCCACGATGGCGCTGCCGAAGCGCGGCTGGAAGCGCTGGCTCGCCAGTCCTGCCCGTCAATCCTCGATGACGGCTGGCGCAAGGTCATCGGCGGCTCAACGTCGCTTGAAGAAGTGCTGCGCGTCACCCGCGCTGCCTGATCCACATGGGGGCTTTCGAATACCAGGCCCTGGACGGTGACCGCAGTGCGCGCGGCGTACTTCAAGCCGATACCGCTCGTTCAGCGCGCGCCCAGCTGCGCGAGCGCGGATTGATTCCGCTTGAAGTTCGCCCCGTTCGCTCCGAGCCGTCCGCCCGCCTGCACCTCGGTGGTCAGGGACGCGAGCGCGTGCTTTTGCTGCGCCAGCTCGCAACCCTGCTCAAGGCTGGACTGACGCTGGAAGAGGTGCTGGGCATTCTGATCGAGCAAACCGATGGCGGGCTGGTCCGACGCCAGCTGGGAGCCATTCGCGCCAGGGTGATGGAAGGCCAGAGCCTGTCTTCAGCCATGGCCGAACATCCGCGGCTGTTTCCGGGGGTTTATACCGCCTCGATCGCCGCCGGGGAGCGGGCGGGCCAGCTTGAGTTGGTTCTGGCGCGACTTGCCGCGCACGCAGAGCAGCGTGAAACAATGAGCCGTGGACTTGGCATTGCGCTGATCTATCCCATCGTCCTCAGCGTTATCGCTATCGCTGTGGTCTGGGGTCTGATTGGTTTTGTGGTTCCGCGAGTGGTGGGCGTCTTTGAACAGGCGTCTCAGGAACTGCCGCTGTTGACCCGCAGCTTGCTCGCGTTGTCCGAAGGAATTGCCAGCTACGGTTGGTTGCTCGTCGCCCTGCTGGCCATGGCCACCGTAGTGGCGATCGCGTTGCTGCGCCGGCCGCAGCCCCGCTTGATGGTCGATGGCTGGCTTCTGCGGGTGCCGGTTCTGGGCCGTCTTGTCCGGGCGCGCCAAACAGCCAGCTTTACCCGCACGCTGGCTATTCTGACCTCTAGCGCGGTGCCGCTGGTTGAGGCGCTCAAGGTGTCTTCGACGGTCGTTGGCAACCGCGTGGTCGCGGCTGATGTGACTCGCGCGGCCTCGCAGGTTCGCGAAGGCGTATCGCTGTCGAGTGCGCTCAAGGGGTCCGGTTGGCTGCCACCTGCAGCAAAGCGATTGATCAGCGGGGGAGAGCGCAGCGGAGAGCTGGCACCCATGCTTGAGCACGCGGCCGGAATCCAGGAAGACGAACTCAACGCAGCTACGACGGTTTTACTGGCCGTGATGCAACCGTTCTTGATTCTGCTGGTCGGGCTGATGGTGCTCTACATCGTGCTGGCAATCATGTTGCCCATCCTCAGCATGAGTCAGTTGCTGGCGTGATCTCATTTCAACACGTCAGCAAGCGCTATCCCGGAGGCGTTCAGGCGCTCAGCGACGTCAGCTTCGAGCTGGGCGCCGGCGAAATGACTTTTTTGACCGGTCGCTCCGGCGCGGGCAAGTCGACCTTGCTCAAGCTGATTGCTCTTCTGGAGCGTCCCAGCCGCGGCCAGGTGGTGTTCGATGGACGTAATGTCGGCAAGGTCAGCCGCCGCCAGATTCCCTATCTGCGTCGCCGCATCGGCGTGATTTTTCAGGATCATCGTTTGCTGACCGACAAGCGCGTCTTTGACAACGTTGCCCTGCCGCTGATGATTGCCGGAGTCTCCTTCGGCGAAATCCAGCGGCGTGTCCGAGCTGCGTTGGACAAGGTCGGGTTAGCGGATAAGGAAAAAATGTATCCGCCGATGCTGTCGGGTGGCGAGCAGCAGCGCGTCGGCATTGCGCGCGCCATTATCGGTCGTCCGCCGGTACTTTTGGCCGATGAACCGACGGGTAACCTGGATCCGGGTCTGTCGGCCGAGCTCATGGAGACCTTCTTGCAGCTCAACCGGGCTGGCGTGACCGTGCTGATTGCCAGCCATGACCTCGCCTTGATCAAGCGCCTGGGTCAGCGCGTCCTGGTGCTGGACAATGGTCAGATCATCGATGACCTGCCGCGGCGCGAGCGCGGCGTTGAGACAGAACCCGATGGTTAAAGCCAAACAATCAATGCGTCAGGCGGGGGCGACCGGGCTGCGCGCCTGGATGCGGCGACATGCCTTCAGCCTGCTGTCTTCTCTGGGTAGTCTGGCCCGCTACCCCCTGGCTGCGCTCATGACGGTGGCCGTCGTAGCGTTCGCCATCGCCATGCCGCTCGCTCTGCAGTTGGCGTTGGACAACATCGAGCGTCTGTCGAAGCAATGGGAGCGGCTGGATACGCTGTCGGTGTTTGTCGACAGCCGGTTGGAGCGTCCAGCGATCGACCGGCTTGCCTCGCGTCTCAGTACCTGGAACGGGGTGCTGGCGGTCGATCCGATCAGTCCCGATCAGGGGTTGCAAGAGCTGTCGGCCCAGTTGGGCTTGGAGTCCGCCGAGGATGTTCTGGAAAACAATCCGCTGCCATGGGTTCTTGAAGTAACGCTCGACGGCGTCGGTGATCGCTCCGGTCTGATTGACCGACTGCAGAGCCAGTCCGAAGTCAGCAATGTGCTCGCTGATATCCAGTGGCTGGAGCGGCTGGACGCGATGACCGAGCTGCTGGGTCAGCTGACCCTGCTGCTGGCGGGCCTGCTTGCCGCTGGCGTTGCCGTGGTGATCGGCAATACCATTCGGCTCGACGTTCAGAATCGCCGCGAGGAAATTGAGGTCCTGGCACTGGTCGGTGCGACCGCCGCGTTCATTCGGCGACCCTTTTTATACTCAGGTCTTTGGTATGGACTGCTGGGCGGCCTGATGGCCTGGGCATTGCTGAGCGCCGGATTGATGGTGCTGCAGGATCCGGTTGCCCGACTGGGTCAGACCTATACCGAAAGTCTTCGTCTTCTGGGTCCCTCACCGCTGGTGATCGTCATGGCGGTGGGCGGCAGCGCCTTGTTCGGTCTGCTCGGTGCGTGGCTTGCTGTCAGCCAGCATTTGCGGCGCATTGACCCATGATCGCTAATCTTTCGCTTCTTGCCTTCCCCTTCCAGCGAACCCGACAAACAATGCGAACTTGCCTGCTGGCTTCTGCAGCCATCATTCTGGCCCAGCTTCTGGCAGTCGCGGCGCCGGCGCAAACGCCGGTCCGCGTGGCGGAGCCGGTCACAGCCCAAAGCGCCCAGACACTGCGCCTGACCGGCGATCTGACCGCCAGGCGCATTGCCAGTCTTTCGCCCCAGGTCGCCGGAAAGATTCAGCGGCTGTTGGTCGATGCCGGCGATCGGGTCGATGCCGGCGGCCTGATCGCTGAACTGGATGCGCGCCTGGCCGTTTTGCAGGCCGAGCGCGCGCTGGCGATCAAGGACGAAGCGGCCGCGGCCCTGGCTGAAGCCAGCCGGCTGGCCGAAGAAGGCCGGCGCTTGACCGGCAGCCGCTTTCTGCCGGATACCGAGGTGAGGGCGCGCGAGGCGGCCGTCGCGTCGGCTCAGGCCGAACTGAGGCGGGCCGAGGCCGAGCTTGCCATTGAACGCGAACGCGTTTCCCGCCACCAGCTTGAAGCCCCTTTCTCAGGGGTCGTCAGCGTCCGCCTGGCCCAGCAGGGAGAGTGGGTTGAGCCAGGGCAAGCCGTCGTGGAACTCGTCGAAGTCGATAATCTGTGGCTGGACGTGCGCGTGCCGCAGAGTTACTGGACTCAGCTTTCCCAGGGCGATGTCAGGGTGCGGGCCCGGGCCGACGCGCTGGCGGGTCGAGCCCTGGAGACCGAGCTTGTAGCGCGCGTGCCGGTCAGCGATCCTGCGGCCAGAACGTTTCTGCTGCGGCTGCTCGTTCATGACGAAAGCGGCGACCTGACCCCGGGTATGTCGGCCAAGGTCGAGCTGGATGTCATGGCCGAAGCCGCCCACACTCGCATACCACGGGACGCGCTGCTGCGCGAACCGGGTGGCGTGACCCGCATCTGGGTGCTGGATCCAAATTCCGATCGGGTTCGTCAGATATCGGTGCAGGTGCGGCGGATGATTGATGACCAGGCTGAACTCGTTGATCCTTTGGCCGACGGCGTGCGCGTGGTGACCCACGGCAACGAGGGGCTTAGCGAGGGCGAGACCGTTCGCGTGGTCGAGGAAGCGCGCTGATGTTCGAAGGCATCATCCGCCACGGTGTCATTGTCACCGTGGCTGTTCTGATCGTGGCAGTGCTCGGGGTGCTCGCCGCGCTTCGAATTCCTGTACAGATGATCCCTGACCTGGAAGTGCGGGTCGTCGAGGTCGAAACCATCTGGCCTGGTGCGACACCGCAGGACGTGGAAAAGGAGATCCTGATCGAGCAGGAGCAATACCTCCGATCGATTCCGGGTCTTGAAAGAATGATTGCTTCGGCCAGCTACGGCAGCGCCACGATCAATCTGGAATTTCCGTTTGGTACCGACATCAATGAAGCGCTGATCCGGGTGAACAATGCGCTGAGTCAGGTGCCGTCGTATCCCGAAAATGTCGACGAGCCTCGCCTGGAAGCCAGCTCGTTTTCACAGAACTCTTTTATGTTTTTCCGCGTCATGCCCATGGAAGGCAATCCGCGTGGGCTGGACATGCCGCTGATGTTCGACTTTCTCGACGACAACGTGCGTCCCCGCATGGAACGGGTCGAAGGCGTCTCACAGGCCAATATCCGCGGTGGCAGTGAGCGCCAGATCAGGATTCTCATCGACCCGGCGGCCCTGGCCGAGCGCGGTGTGACCCTGACCGAGGTCCGTAACGCCGTGCGCGGTCGCAATCGCGACGTTTCGGCCGGTGACGTCGATTTGGGAAAGCGGCGCTATCTGTTGCGGACCATCGGGCGTTTCGAGAGCCTTGAAGACATTGATGACCTGATTGTCGCGCGTCGTGGCGATAGCCTGGTTCAGCTCAAGGACGTCGCCGAGGTCGAAGCGGCCTACTACGAGCAGCGTGGGCTGTCATTCTCGAATGGTCGACCCGCGCTGACCATCGCAATCGACCGCACGCCGGGTTCGAACGTCATCGACATCAAGCGCGAGCTGCTGCCGGTTGTTGACGAGATCAATGCGCGGGTGCTGGCGCCTGCCGGAATGGAAATGGCGCTGATCAGCGACGATGTCCGGTATGTTCAGGCCTCCGTGGCCAACGTCTGGAAAAACCTGTTTCTGGGCGCCGTGCTGGCCACTCTGGTCATGTTTTTATTCCTGCGTTCTGTTGGTGCAACGCTGGTGGGTGTGATCGGCATCCCCATCTGCACCATTGCCGCTTTCCTGGGGCTGCTGGCGGCCGGGCGAACGATCAACGTGATTTCGCTGGCCGGTGTGGCCTTTGCCGTGGGTATGACGCTGGACAACAGCATTGTTGTTCTTGAAGCCATCGAGCGCCGCCGCCGCGAGGGAGTTGCGAGGGCGGTGGCTGCACTGGAGGGCGTTCGCCAGGTCTGGCCGGCGGTGCTCGCTTCAACGCTCACAACCGTGCTGGTGTTTGCACCCATTCTCTTCATTCAACAAGAGGCCGGGCAGCTTTACTCGGATATTGCGATTGCAATTTCAGCCTCAATCATGGCGAGCATGCTGGTCGCCATCGCGGTTGTGCCAACCCTAAGTGCGCGGCTGGGCTTTGGCGGCCGGAGCGGGCGAGCCGTGGCCGGTGAGCGTCTGCGCGATCGGCTGGTCGATGCGGTCGGCTGGTTGATCGACAGTGCCCCGCGACGCTGGGCAACGATCGGCGGGGTGGTGGCAATGGTGCTGGCCATCATCGTTACGCTGACGCCGCCGGCCGAATACCTGCCCGAAGGCGAGGAACCCAAGACCTTCGCCCGCATGTTTGCGCCTCCAGGCTACAACCTGACGGAAATGCGCGCTATCGGCGAACAGGTTGAAGCCTACTTGCTGCCCTACATCGGCGATGATCCCGCGCGCTTCCAGCGCGGCGAGACACCGGTTCCTGCGCTGGCCTATATGAGCATTTCGATCAGCCCCGACAACCTCTGGCTGCTGGCCGAGACTGTCGATCCTCGGCAGATTGACGCCTTCATGGAGGTCGTGACTGACTACTACCGCACTTTCCCGGGCATGCGTGCTTTTGCCAATCGCGGCTCGATTATCTCCAGCAACGACGGCGGCACGCGCAGCGTCAATCTGGATATCACCGGGCGTGAACTGGCCGAGATCTATCGAGTTGCCCAGTTGGCATACGATCGCGCCGAATCTTTGTTTGATAACCCACGGCTGGGGTCGTCGCCGTCGTCGCTGTCTCTGGATCAGCCGCTGGTGGAGATCAGACCGAACTGGTTCCGAGCCGCGGAAATGGGCTTAAGCGCCTCCGAGATAGGTTTTACCGTTGCTGCCCTGACCGACGGAGCCTTCGTCGACGAGTATTTTCGGGGCGACGACAAGATCGATATGTTCCTGTTCAGCCAGGCCGGAGCCGAGCAGCGCCTGGACCGCGTTGAGGATTTGCCGGTTTATGTGCCGGATACCGGCGTCGTCCCGCTGGGCAGCCTGGCCGAGATCGTCGAGACCGTCGATACCGATGCGATCCGGCGCCTCAACGGCCGCCGCACGGTGACTCTGAACATCATTCCGCCTCGCTCCGTGCCCCTGGAGTCCGCACTCGGGATCGTCGAACGGGAGGTGGTCGACTGGCTGATCCGCGAACAACACGTCAGCGAAGAAATCAGCCTGGATATCTCCGGGGCCAGCGATCAGCTGATGGAAACCCGTTCAGCCTTGAGCGGCAACTACGTTGTGGCCATCGTGCTCTGCCTGCTGGTGATGGTGGCCATCTTTCGTCACTGGGGCTGGCCTTTTGTGATTCTCACCGCCGTGCCGCTGGGTGTTGCTGGCGGTATCGGTGGCCTGGCGTTACTCAACTGGCTTGGCGGCTTGCTGCCGATGCTGGGTTTGCAGGCGGTCAGCCAGCCGTTCGACATGATTACCATGCTCGGCTTCCTGATTCTGCTTGGCGTTGTCGTCAACAATCCCATCTTGCTAGTCGACCGCACGCTGTCCAACCTGCGTGGTGGCATCGCAGACCCGGTAGAGGCGGTCAAGGAAGCCGTCGCCACCCGTATCCGGCCGATCATGATGTCGATGATCACCACCCTGTTCGGGTTGGCGCCGCTGGTGTTTCTGCCCGGCGAGGGGACCGAGCTTTACCGCGGCGTGGGCGTGATTGTGCTGACCGGTCTTCTGTTTGCCACACTGGTCACGCTGACCTTTTTGCCGGCGCTGCTGGTCACGGTGTTGCGACTGTTGGGGCGAAGGACGGCGATGAACTCGAGTGGCACCGTGTCTGTGACTGAAAGCGGTTGAATACCCCGCAATCGCTGTTGTTTCTACGATCGGACTGGTGATACGCCTTTCGAATTCATCAGCTGGTGCCACCCGGAAAAACCAAGTTCCCTCAGCGTCTGGATATTGCGCTCGTAGATTGCCTCGGGCTCGGCAAGCCTGGCCGTGGCCGCCTCGATGCTGGCCTCGCGCAGCAGGTGGAGCATGGGGTAGGGCGAGCGGTTGGTGCAGTGGGCCGGGTCGTCGGCCGGGCAGTCGGCAAAGCGATACTCGGGGTGGAAGCTTGCGACCTGGATGATGCCGTCCAGGCCCAGCGCGTCCATTACGCCATCAGCAAGATCAAGGAAATCGTTGTATTCGAGAAAGTCGGTCAGTACGTGTGGATGGATGAGTAGCGTGGTTTCGCGCTCGACCGGTTCGGCCAGCTGCAGTGCCAGCACTTCTTCGGCCAAGTGCTCAGCCAGCTGTGCCGGGCTGGCCGCGTCGCTGACCCGCATCCGGACCTGGCCCTGTCGCCACGGCAGTCCGGCGAACGGACAGAGGTTCAGGCCGATGACAGCGCTTTCCAACCAGCGACCGGTGGCCTCAACCACCGCTTGGGGTTCGTATAAAGTGGACATGGCTCCATTCTAGTCGGCTGCGTGATCCCGCGCCGATGCCACGATTTGGACACTGCCAAGCAAAGGATTGCCTTGGTCGGGAGATGCGAATGATTTGCTCCGACGCTACAGCCCTTTATCGCGCTAAGAACGAAGGACGAAACCGAGTCGTTATCGATTGAACATGGCGCC
>CAZIMY010000004.1:0-49434 GCA_964540315.1 uncultured Wenzhouxiangella sp. | reverse complement strand
CATGCAGCGCAATCTGCGCTTACGGACCCGTCTTTCCCGCGCCATTCGCAATTATCTCGATGGGCACGATTTTCTCGATATCGAAACCCCCATCCTGACGCGGGCAACACCCGAGGGCGCGCGTGACTACCTTGTGCCCAGCCGTGCCCAGCCGCGGCGGTTTTTTGCCCTGCCGCAGTCGCCACAGTTGTTCAAGCAGTTGCTCATGATGGGCGGCATGGATCGCTATTATCAGATTGCACGTTGCTTCCGCGACGAAGACTTGCGGGCCGACCGCCAGCCGGAGTTTACCCAGCTAGATCTGGAGATGGCGTTCGTTACGGAGCAAGACGTTCAGTCCATCGCCGAGGGCATGGTGCGATCGGTCTTTCGACAGGTGCTGGATATCGAGCTGTCAGGGCCGTTTCCCCGAATGAGTTGGGCCGAAGCCATGCGCCGCTATGGTTCCGACAAACCTGATCTGCGCATTCCTCTTGAATTGGTCACGATCTGCGATGCCGTGCGCGAAGTCGAGTTCAAGGTTTTTTCCGGTCCGGCCAACGACCCTGACAGTCGCGTCGTAGCGCTGAAGGCGCCCGGTGGTGCGAGTCTTTCGCGCAAACAGATTGATGACTATGCCGCTTACGCATCTCGCTACGGCGCCAAGGGACTGGCCTGGATGAAGGTCAATGATCAGGGTGCGGGTATTGATGGCGTCCAGTCGCCGATCGCCAAGTTCCTCAACGCTGACAGCGTCGCTGCGATCATCGAGGCGACGGCAGCCGAACAGGGAGATTTGCTGTTTTTCGGTGCGGATAAGAAACCCGTGGTCAATGCTTTCATGGGCGCGCTGCGGCTTAAGCTCGGGCGCGATCTTGACCTGGTTGAGCCGGGCTGGCGGCCGCTTTGGGTGGTTGATTTCCCGATGTTCGAGTTTGATCCGGACGACCAGCGCTACTACGCGCTCCATCACCCGTTCACCGCGCCGGCAGTCGCCGAGCCGGCAGAATTGCAGCGCGAACCTGGTCAGGCCATTTCGCGGGCGTACGACATGGTTCTGAACGGGACAGAGATCGGGGGCGGTTCGGTTCGTATCCACGACCCGGAGCTGCAGCAGACCGTATTTGATCTGTTGGGTATTGACGAGGCGGAAGCCAGGCAACGCTTCGGATTTCTGCTTGAAGCGCTGCGCTACGGTTGTCCACCCCACGGCGGCATTGCCTTCGGGATTGACCGGATCGCGGCGCTGATGGCCGGCGAGGACTCGATCCGTGAAGTGATTGCCTTTCCCAAAACCACCACGGCCGGTTGCCCGCTGACCGGAGCGCCGTCGTCGGTCGATGTCGAGCAGCTAGAGGAATTGGCTATCCAGCTCAAGCCCGAGCAATGACCGCAACCGGCAGGGCGGGTGCGGCCGGTCCGGCGTCGGTAATCCTGGTTCACGGGCTCTGGTACGGACCGGTCAGCCTGGCCATGATGGCCAGACGCCTCGAGGCGCGCGGATTTCGAACGCATCGTTTTTCCTATCCAACCCTGCGCAATTCGCTCGCTGCTAACGCCCGGGCGCTGTTCGACTACGCTCGGGGCCTTGAGGCCGATACCCTTCATTTTGTTGGACACAGCCTGGGCGGGCTGGTGATTCTGCGCATGTTCGATGAATGGGCGGGGCTGCCGCCGGGCCGGGTGGTGTTACTGGGCTCGCCGGTTCGGGGGTCAGCCGCTGCTGCAAGAATTGCCGAGATGAAAGTGGCGCGTCCCATCATCGGAAAGGCTCGCACGGCGCTTGAATACGGGTTTTCTCATGCCCCGGCGGGGCGTGAGACGGGCACCGTTGCGGGCACCCGGTCGATGGGCTTAGGCCGGATGTTTGAGACGCTGCCGCGGCCCCATGACGGCACGATTGCTGTGGCGGAAACCCTTCTGCCGGGCGCGGCCGATGCTGTTGAGCTTCCGGTCTCTCACAGCGGACTGGTGTGGTCGCCTGAGGTGGTCACAGCCGTTGATAGGTTTTTGCGCCGTGGCCGATTCGACCACGGCGCCTAAACGATCAAACTGCTCTTGCCGGGATTGCTATTGCCAGGGATTGCAGTCGTAGCCGGCGATGCGTGCCAGTCTATCGACAGTCAGGCTGCCCACGCCCAGACCACTGTCGCCAAAGTCGTAGTTAAGCAGCAGGGTGTTGCAGTCCAGGACTTCAATCTGGAGTTCGCCGATGGATTCGCGAACCGTGTCTGCGTCGGTGAATGAGGCCGGGTCGGTAAAGAATCGCCCACCCTCGATCAACTGCATGTCCAGAGTGACGATATCGGGTCCGGGTTCGATACCGGGCGTGTTGCCAACCACCCAGACAGGCGCGCCGTCCAGGTAAGTGAAGAAGACGGCGAAAACGAAATTGTTGTCATCGGCCAACTCGGCCACGTTGAGAAACAGGCCGGTGGCAGCCTTGCCCGGCACGGTATATGAGCCGCTCATGCGACCGTGCAAAAGCGGGAAATCAAACTGTGGAGGATCCAGTGCGGCCTCGTAAGGGAAAATTGGAAACAGTTCTGGGTTGGTTGCGCCTGGGGAATAAGCACCCCAGAACAACTCCAGGAAAAAATCGCCGTTGTAGTCCGCGGTCGTGAACAGCGTCTCGTTGTCGAATAGCGAGAGTGGATCGACACCAAGCATGAACGTTCGCCCGGTTGCCGGCATGATGCTGCCGGCGGCGCTGATATTGCCAACCGCAGGGGTGGTTATCAGTTGGGCATCGTGCCAAAGCAGGCCGTCCTTGATTTCCGTATCCACGAAAATTTGCGGTACCAAAACTTCGTCTTGACTTTGATTGGTTAATCGGACCATCAGGACCGAAAACCCATCGTCCGCGCAGCCCACCCGCCAGATCTGGACGCGAACATCGGCGCTGGCGACGGTGCTCCCGATAATTGGCGCTTGCTCGACGGTGTCCCACATCACGTTTGCGTCCGATGCCGGCCCGGTGGGCAGCTCCAGACCAACGCAGCCGGGCGGGAAGGGCGAATACAGATCGGTCAACACGTTGATTTCGCCGGTCGCACTGGCATGACCGGCAACCATCAGGGCAAACAAAAAAGCGGGCAGGCGCATAAGCTATCTCCTCGTCCGAAACATCAGCACTCTATACCCCGGAGTGTAGCTTGTTCCGGCTGACTGGTCACTGAACGGCAGCCACAGGCCTGCTTCGGACGTGGGCGCGACGTGGCCATGCGCTAGAATATGGCGCTTACCCAGTGCAGGAAAACTGTCCAATGGCCGGTCACAGCAAGTGGGCCAACATCCAGCATCGCAAAAAGGCCCAAGACGCCAAGCGCGGCAAGATTTTCACCCGACTGATTCGCGAAATCAGCGTGGCGGCGCGCGAGGGCGGGGGTGACCCCGAGGCCAACCCGCGGCTTCGCCTGGCGATTGACAAGGCGAACGCAGCCAATGTGCCCAAAGACAACATCGAGCGCGCGATCAAGAAAGCCACCGGCGATCTGGACGGGGCGGCCTACGAGGAATTGCGCTACGAGGGTTATGCCCCGGGCGGTGTTGCGGTCATGGTCGACTGTCTGACCGATAACCGGAATCGCACCGTGGCCGCGGTTCGCCACGCGTTTTCAAAATACGGCGGCAACCTGGGCACGGACGGCTCGGTCAGTTACCTGTTCGAACAAAAAGGCGTGGTCAGTTTCGCGCCGGGCACTGACGAAGAAGACGTCATGGAAGCAGCCTTGGAGGCCGGTGCCGAAGACATCGTCACCGATGATGACGGCAGCGTCGAGGTTCTTGCCGCACCGGAAGATTTTGAGAGCGTTCGCAACGCGTTGAACGAGGCCGGTCTGGAACACGCCGAGGCCGAAGTGACCCAGCGAGCGACCACGCTGGTCGAAGTCGATCTGGACACCGGCCGCACGGTGCTTAAGTTCCTTGACATGCTCGAGGATCTCGATGATACCCAGGATGTCTGGTCCAACGCGGATATCCCGACGGAAGCTTACGATGACTAGGCTTTCCGGATTTTGGGCCAGATGAGGATCATCGGTCTTGACCCGGGCTCTCGGATTACCGGCGTCGGCATCATTGACGGCGAAGCGCTCGTCCATGCCGAGTCCGTCCGGCTGGGCAGCGGACCGATGCCGGAGCGTCTGGGGCTGATTTTTAGTCGCGTTCAGGGCTTGATCGAGCGCTTTGAGCCCGATATCGCCGCGGTCGAAACCGTCTTCATGAGTCGAAACCCGCAGGCCGCCATCAAGCTGGGTCAGGCGCGCGGTGCAGCGGTGTGCGCTGCAGTGGCATGTGGTCTTGAAGTGAGTGAATACGCGCCGCGCGCGATCAAGCAGGCCATCGTGGGCCGCGGTGGGGCGGGAAAGGAGCAGGTCCAGCACATGATCCGGGTGCTTTTGAAGCTTGCCGAGACGCCGGCCGAGGACGCGGCCGACGCCCTGGCCGTGGCGCTGTGTCACCTGCACAATGCTCAGACTCGTTCGCGTCTGCCGGCCGGGGTGGTGCTGCGATGATTGCCAGGCTCCACGGCACCCTGCTGGAGCGCCAGCCTCCTTTGGTGCTGGTTGATGTCGGTGGCGTGGGCTACGAGGTCGAGGCGCCGCTGTCGGTGTTCGACCGCCTGCCGGCCGTCGGGCAGCCGCTCACCCTGCTGACCCAGCTGATCGTGCGCGAAGATGCACACACCCTGTACGGCTTTGTCGACGCCTCCGATCGTGAACTGTTCCGCTCGCTGCTCAAGGTTTCCGGTGTCGGCCCGCGACTGGCACTGGCCATTTTGTCGGGCGTGAGCAGCCGTGACTTTGCCCTGATGGTCGAGGCCGGCGATGCCCAGGCGCTGACGCGTTTGCCGGGCATCGGCAAGAAAACGGCCGAGCGCCTGCTGCTGGAGATGCGCGGGCGCCTGAGCGATCTGCAGTCGAATGTCGGCGGGCAAGCTGCCCCACCGGACGCGGCAGCTGAGGCCCGGTCTGCGCTGACCGCACTGGGTTATTCGGCGGCCGAAGCGCTGAAGATGGTGCGCGCCGTCGAGGCGCCCGATCAGTCGGCCGAGGCCCTGATCCGTGAAGCGCTCAAGCAGAAGATGCAGGGTCAGGCCCGTGGATGACGAACGCCTGATCGACGCGGCTGCCACCGGCGACGAGGCCAAGATCGAAGAAAGTCTGCGCCCGGGACGGCTGGTTGATTACATCGGTCAGCCGGTCATGAAGGAGCGGCTGAGTATTTACCTGGAGTCGGCGCGGGCGCGTCACGAAGCGCTGGATCACGTGCTGATCTTTGGGCCGCCGGGCCTGGGCAAGACCACGCTGGCCAATGTCATTGCCGCCGAGATGGGGACCAACCTTCGCCAGACTTCCGGCCCGGTGCTGGAGCGGGCTGGCGATCTGGCTGCCCTGCTGACCAACCTCGAAGCCGGTGACGTACTGTTCATCGACGAGATTCATCGCCTGAGTCCAGTGGTTGAAGAAGTCCTGTATCCGGCCATGGAGGATTACCGGATCGACATCATCATTGGCGAAGGTCCGGCGGCGCGCTCCATTCAGCTTGACCTGCCGCGCTTTACGCTGGTGGGTGCCACGACCCGCGCCGGGCTCCTCACCTCTCCGCTGCGCGATCGCTTTGGCATTGTCGAGCGACTGGAGTTTTACAGCGCCGAAGATCTGGCCAGCATCGTGACGCGTTCGGCCGGCATTCTCAACATCGGGGCTGATACAACGGGGGCCTCCGAGATTGCCCGGCGCTCGCGCGGCACGCCGCGAATCGCGAACCGGCTTCTCAGGCGCGTGCGCGACTTTGCCCAGGTGCGGGCCGATGGTCATATCTCCGGTGACGTGGCGGCCGCCGCCCTTGAGATGATGCAGGTCGATCAACGTGGCTTCGACACCATGGATCGTCGTTTGCTCAAGGTGCTGATCGAGCACTTCGGTGGCGGGCCGGTCGGCGTCGAGAGCCTGTCGGCCTCACTGTCGGAAGAACGCGGAACGCTCGAAGACGTGATTGAACCCTTTCTTATCCAGGA
Organism: uncultured Wenzhouxiangella sp.; assembly: GCA_964540315.1. GTDB lineage: Bacteria > Pseudomonadota > Gammaproteobacteria > Xanthomonadales > Wenzhouxiangellaceae > Wenzhouxiangella. The sequence continues at coordinate 43,433 of CAZIMY010000004.1, read as the reverse complement.
AGGCTATCTCGTTCGCACCGCGCGCGGTCGAATGGCGACGGCTCAGGCTTGGCGCCATTTCGGTCTCAATCCGCCTGACGCGCCGGTGGGTGACTTGTTCGGGTCAAAATCCGGCAACGAATCGTGATCCGGCAGCCGTCAACATGGCGCTATCGGGTTTACTGGGAGCATACCGACGCCGGTGGCGTGGTCTATCACAGCCGTTATCTCAACTTCATGGAAAGAGCCCGGTCCGACTGGCTGCTGGCGCTGGGTTTCCCGCAGACCGACCTGCGCGAGCGCGAAGCCTGCCTGTTCGTGGTCACATCGGCGCAGCTGGACTTCCACAAGCCCGCGCGCCTGGAAGATGAACTTGCGGTCGATGTTGCCGTCGAAAGGCTTCGTGCAGCGTCCATGTTCGTGGTCCAGCGGGTATACCGCGACGATGGTGAGCTGCTGGTAACCGGCCACATCGGCATCGCCTGTCTTGAGGCCGAGCGTTTCCGACCCACCCGGATGCCGCGCGATTTGCACGCTGCTGTCAGACAATTCCAGGGAATCGAATAATTCATGCAAACCACAGAACAACTTCAGATCTGGCATTTGATCATGGAGGCCAGCCTGCTCGTCCAGGGCGTGATGCTCGCCCTGGTGCTGGCATCCATCGTTTCCTGGATGGTGATTTTCCGCAAGCGCCAGATGCTGGCCCGGGCCGACAAGCGGGCGAAAGAGTTTGAAGACAAGTTCTGGTCAGGGGCTGACCTGACCAAGCTGTATGACGCCGTTGCCGGCAAGCGCGCCGGTCGCGAGGGGCTGGAGGCGATTTTCGAGGCCGGCTTTCGCGAGTTTGCCCGCCTGCGGGATGATCCTCATGCAACGCCCGAGCACCTGAGTAACGGTGCCCAGCGCGCGATGCGCGTGGCCCTGACCCGTGAACTTGATCGCCTGGAAGATCAGCTCAGCTTTCTGGCCACGGTGGGCTCGGTCAGCCCCTACGTCGGTCTGTTTGGCACGGTCTGGGGCATCATGAACTCTTTTCGCGGGCTGGCCGGTGCCCAGTCGGCCACCATTGCCATGGTGGCGCCCGGTATTTCGGAAGCGCTGATTGCCACAGCCATGGGGCTTTTCGCTGCAATTCCAGCGGTGGTGGCGTTCAACAAGTTCTCATCACAGGTTGATCGGCTGGAAATGCATTTCGATAATTTCAAGGAGGAGTTCGCCGGCATCCTGCACAGGCAGGCAAGACAACTCCGCGAACAGGGCTGAGGACGGTGTCGGAAGTCCACGTCCGCCGCAGGCGCAAGCGCATGTCGGAAATGAACGTCGTGCCCTATATCGACGTCATGCTGGTCTTGCTGATTATCTTCATGGTCACCGCACCGCTGATGAATCTTGGCGTTGAGGTCGATTTGCCCACCGGTGCAGCGGAGCCCATGGAAGACCAGGGTGATCCCTTGTTGGTCACCGTCACCCGCACCGGCGAGTTCTACCTGGATACCGGTGATGCGCCCCAGCTGATTGATGGTGAAACCCTGCGAGAAACGGTTGCGGCGATTGCTTCGCGCAATCCCGAGGTGCAGGTCACGGTCAGCGGTGATCGCGATGTGCCTTATCAGTTTATCTACAGCGCAATGGTGCAGTTGCAGCGGGCCGGGGTCGCCTCAGTCGGGCTGATGGGCGACCCTGAGCAGGCGGAATGAACCCGCTGCGGCCTCCGCGTCGGCGATGATTTCCCAGGCACGCAAACAGGCGGTACGTGACCAGCTCCAGGCGCTGATGCTGGCCTTGGGCGTTCATCTGCTGATGTTGGCGGTTCTGGTGCTGGGCAGCTTGACCTGGGAGCCGCCCCAGCGCGAAACCCCACCTGTTCAGGTCACGCTGGTTGATATGGGGCCAATCCTTGAGCAGCGCCGTTCCGAAGAAGAACAACGGCGGGCGGAGCAGGCCAGCGCTGAGGCTGAGCGCCAACGCCAGGTCGAACAACAGGCCCGCGAACAGGCAGAGCGCCAGCGTCGCGCCGAAGAGCAGGCCCGGCTTGAACAGCAGCGACAGGCCGAGGAAGCAGCCCGTCGTCAGGAACAGATCGAGCGCCGCGAGCGCGAACTTGAAGCCCAGCGACAGGCCGAAGCTCGGGCGCGGCGGGAAGAACAGCGACGCCTGGTCGAGGAAGAGCGCCGTCGTGAAGAAGAACAAAGAATGCGCGAGCTGGCCGAACTCCGGGCGCAGAGAGAGGCCGCTGAGCGCGAGCGTCAGGAGCAGGAGCGCCGTCTGGCCGACATCGCCAGACAGAGACAAGAGCAGGAGGCCGAGCAGCGTGCTCGCCAGGAAGCTGAACGGTTGCGGCTAGCTCAAGAGCAGGCCCAGGCCGACGCCAGACGCGCCACCCTGCGCGAGGAGTACATGATCACCATCCAAACCCTGGTCACGCGAAACTGGACCCGACCACCGACGACCCGTCCGGGTGTGGCGTGCACCGTCAGAGTATTCCAGATCCCAGGCGGAGAAATCATTGCCGCAGAGATCGTCAGCCCCTGCAACGCCGACCAGGCGACCCGCCGATCCATCGTTGCCGCCGTCAACCGCGTCGGTGAGCTACCCTATCGAGGTTATGAGAGTGTCTTCAGCAGAGAAATCGATTTTGTGTTCCGTTTCGATGGCTAACAGCCTGCGCGCGCTGGCCTGTGCCTGTTTGATGTTGCTGCCGTTGCTGGCATCCGCCCAGCTGCGCATCGAGATCATCGACGGCGTCGAAGGCGCCATGCCGATCGCGGTGGTGCCGTTTGCCTGGGAATCACAAGCGCCCGAGCCGGCTGATCCGGTCAATGAAATCATCAGCGCCAACCTGGCCCGGTCCGGCCTGTTCGATCCCATGGCTGAAGACGCGATGATTGACCGTCCGACAAGGCCGCCTGAAGTGCGTTTCGGCACCTGGCGTCTGCTCAAGGTCGACCATATCCTGATTGGTCGGGTGCTAGATGCGCCTGATGGTGTCGGTCTCGATATCGAATACCACCTGCTTGATGTCCACAGCGGCCGCATCCTGCTCTCCCAGGCCCTTCCTGTTGGACCCGGTGAGCTGCGTTTCGGCGCGCACCGGGTGGCCGATGCTGTCTATGAGGCGCTGATCGGCGTGCCGGGGGCATTTGCTACGCGCATTGCCTACGTGGTGGTCACCGACATAGGCGGTCCCGATGAGCTGTTCGAGCTGGTGGTGGCCGACGCCGATGGCTTCAATCCGCAGACGGTGGTGAGAAACACCCAACCGATCATGTCGCCGACCTGGGCACCGGACGGGCGACGCCTGGCGTACGTGTCCTTTGCCACCGGCCGTTCCAACATCATCGTCCAGGACCTTTTTACCGGGCAAACCGAAGTTGTCAGTTCGAGCCCGGGCATCAATGGTGCGCCGGCTTTCTCGCCAGATGGCCGTCAACTGGCGGTCAGTCTTTCTCAAGGCGGTAGCCCCAATATATGGGTGATTGATCTCGACACCGGCAGCCGCCGACAGCTGACTCGGCACTGGGCGATCAGTACCGAACCGGTCTGGTCACCTGACGGCGAAAGGATTTACTTCACCTCCGATCGGGCGGGTCGACCGCAAATCCACGTCATGGATGCTGACGGCAGCAATCTCGAGCGGGTCACCTGGGAGGGTCGATACAACGCCCGGGCTTCGATTGGCCTGGAAGAACGCTTTCTGGCGGTCGTTTACAGCGAGGGGAATAATGACTTTCGCATCGCAATCCATGATCGCGAAACGCAGCGTTTGCGTGTATTATCCAATGGCCGGTTAGATGAGTCTCCGAGCTTCGCGCCGAATGGCAGTATGGTGTTATACGGATCACGTGAAAACGGTCGTGGCGTGCTTGCCGCGGTGTCTGCCGACGGCCGCATCCGCCAGCGACTGGTCGCTAGCGAAGGCGACGTTCGAGAACCGGCCTGGTCACCAATATTACGATGAACTTAGAACCCAACATTGCACTTGACAGGATCCGGGAGGTTTCATGAAGACTGCTATTCGTTTTATTGCCCTCGTGATGCTGGCCGCCTTTCTGGCCGCCTGCGCTCGAGACGTCCGAGAAGAGCCAACGGCACCGGAACCACCGCCGCCGCGCCCGGCACCGGTCGAGGAAGTGGATCGGGTCGATCCGCGTGACTTTACCGACGCGCGCAATCTGGACAACCCGGACAGCCTTTTAAGCCAGCGCACGATTTATTTCGAATTTGATCGCTCCAACGTGCGGCCTCAGTTCCGTCCGATCATCGACGCCCATGCCGCCTATATTCAGGCCAATCCAAGCGCTCGAGTCATTCTGGAAGGACATGCCGACGAGCGGGGTTCGCGCGAGTACAACCTCGGTCTGGGTGAGCAGCGGGGCAGTGCAGTCGAAGATCTGCTTCGGGCCGTCGGTGTCTCCGGCAGCCAGATGGAGGTCGTCAGCTACGGCGAGGAGCGGCCGGTTTGCCGCGACAGTAGCGACGACTGCTGGCAGCGCAATCGTCGTGCGGAGATCGTTTACACCGCCCGCTGATGGCTTTGCAAATTTCCGCGCTTAACAGGTTGATGGCGGCACTGGCTGTTGCCGCCGTCATTCTGCCTGTCCATGCTCAGGACAACAGCAACCTGGTCTATCAGATGCAGGCTTTGCAGGAGGAAGTGCGCGAACTACGGGGCATGGTGGAGTCGCAGCAGCGCGAGCTGGAGAATCTGCGTCTTCGACAGCGTGATCAGTATCTGGATCTGGATCAGCGGCTGCAGCAGATGGGCCAGAATCGTGCCACCGAAGCGGAGACCTTGAGTTCATCGGTCCCTGATGAACGGCCGCCGTTGGTTTCGACCCAGTCGCCGGCCGCACTGCCAGAACCCGGAATGACCCCTGAAGATGTGCCGGAGGTTCGCGCTCCGATTGATGCCGGTATGGAAGTTGAACCTCTGACGGCGGGTTCGACCGTGGCCCCGAGAGATCTCGGCACCCCGACCGAGCAGGAGCAGACGACCTACGACCGGGCCTTTCGCGCTCTTCGCGAGCAGCGCTATGCGGACGCGGCCGAAGGCTTCTCAACATTTCTTGATCGTTTTCCCGAGTCCGGCTACGCGCCAAATGCGCTGTACTGGCTGGCCGAAACGTACTACGTCACCCGGGATTTCGAAACCGCGTTGGGCTTTTTCGAAGACTTGCGCGGGCGGTATCCCAGCAGCAGCAAAGATGGCGACGCGCTGTTGAAGATTGGGTTCAGTCACTTCGAGTTGCGCAACTGGACAGAAGCGCGGGCCGCCCTTGAGCAAGTTCGCAGCGAGCATTCGGGCAGCACGCTGGCGCGCCTGGCTGAAAGCCGTCTTCGCGACATGCGGCTGGCCGGCCACTTCTGATTTAGCCGGTGGACCTGGACCGGGTTCTCGCCCAGGTTTGCGAGGCCGTCGCTCAGGCGGGGGCCGCGATCCTGGAAATTTACGCCAATCCCGAGCGTTTCAATACCCGGCACAAAGACGATGACAGTCCTCTGACCGACGCCGATCTGGCGGCCAACGCCATTTTGGTGGAGCGCCTCAAGGTTATCGCGCCGGCCGTTCCCATCCTGTCTGAAGAGTCGGCGCACGCGCCCTGGAACGAGAGGCGCCACTGGCGTGATTGCTGGATCGTGGATCCGCTTGACGGGACGCGCGAGTTTCTCAAGCGCAATGATGAGTTCACCGTCAACGTGGCGCTGGTACGCGATCAGCAACCCGTTCTGGGCGTGGTTTTTGCCCCGGCTTTGCAGCAGTGGTATTACGCGGCTGTGGGGCACGGCGCGTGGCGGCGGCACGGCAACCAGATGCAGGAACGCATTGAAGTCGCGCAGCGAACAGCCGAACAGCCCTGGCGGGTGGTTGGCAGCCGTTCCCACAGCACGCCCGAGGTCGATCGCTTCGTCGAGCAATTGGGAAGTGCAGAGCTGGTCAGCATGGGCTCTTCGCTCAAGCTGTGCCTGGTCGCCGACGGCAGCGCTGACGTGTACCCGCGGCTGGGGCCGACCAGCGAATGGGACACCTGTGCCGCCCAGGCGGTGGTGGAGCAGGCCGGCGGACAGGTGCTGCACGCTGAGACCGGAAACTCGCTGATCTACAACGCCCGAGAATCCTTGCTGAATCCGCACTTTATCGCCTGCGCAGCCCCTGACCCCGGCTGGTTCAGGGCCTAGCAAGGGCCCCGGGGTCATCCGGGGCTGCTCCTGCTACTTCTACTGCGGGGACGTCTGTTCAGACGGGTCCTCGAAATCGCCCGCGATTGCCGTTGTGATCCGTTCAGGGTCGAAATGACGGCGTACGGCGGCGTTGACTTCTTCTGCGCTGAGCGCTGAAAGCGCTTCCTCAAAGCGCGCCTGATGAAACATGTCGCGATCGAGGTAGAGGTTGCTGTTGATCATGCCGGCAAGACTGCCATCGTTGCTGCGCTGGATTTCGCGCTGCTGCAGATAGCCGCGGCGACCTGTTTCGACTTCTTCGGCATTGAAACCCTCGTCGACGACTCGATTCAGTTCTTCGAACAGTACTTCGACCAGCCGGCCGCGATTTTCAGGCGCAAACATGGCATAAGCCTGGAAGCTGGCGATTTCATCCAGGCTTGAAGCCCCGAAGCCGCCGCCGACGCCATAGCTCAGGCCCTCCTGATCACGTATGCGGGTCGCCAGTCGTGAGCTCAGGAAACCACCACCGATCAGGTGCCCTGCGAGACTGACAGCAGGATAGTCAGGATGCTGGTCGTCCATCCGGAAGGTCGTTCGACCAATCAGAACGGCGTTCGCCTTGTCGTCGAGCTGCGCGCTGAGTACGGTCGGCGCTATGGGCTCGTAAGTCCGATCAATCCGTTCAAATCTTGTCGGTGATGTCCATTGGCCGAAGCGGGTTTCCAGCGCCTCTCGTAGTTCGACGGGGTCGAAGTCGCCGACAAAGCTGATCGTGGCGCCCGGCCCGAAACCGTAGTGGCTTTGATGGAAGGCAACCAGCTGATCGCGGTTTACCACGGTGATCTGCTCGGCCTGCTCTTCCCAGTCCGGCAGATAATTCGGATGGCCGGGTGGCACGGTATTGAAATATCTGCCCAGCAGTCGACCGGCGACGGCGCCGGGATCATCCTGCGACTGATCCAGATTGTTCAACTGCTGGCGCTTGAGTTCTTCGAGTTCGTCCGAGGGGAAAGTCGGGCGCACCAGCATTTCTTCTGCCAGGTCCAGCAGCGGCAGGAGCTGGTCGCGCTGGGTTTCCATGCCGGCGCTGATGGTTGAACCGCCGCCAACCCCCAGCGATGACTGTAACTCGTTGATGCGATCACGGATCGCTTCGCGGCTCAGGTTTTCGGTGCCGCGCGATAACATGCTGCCGGTCATGGACGGCACGGCGCCCAGACCCGTCAGGCTTTCCAGGTTGCCGGTTCTCAGGGTGATCCGGCCGAATACGCGCTCACCGCGGGTTTGCTTGGGCAGCAAGGCGACCTGCGTGCCGTTGGACAATTCAAAGCGCACCAGCCGGTCTTCAATATTGGCCGGGCTGGGATCAAACGCCTCACCGGCAACGCGATCCTCGCGACCGCTGTAGCCGGCCAGCAGGACTTCTGGATCGGGTGCGGCTGGAATCTCTGAGCGCGGCGGTCGCGATTCCGGAACGAAGCGTCCGACGGTGCGGTTATCGCGGCGCAGGTAGTGGTCAGCGACCCGGATGACATCGTCCACGCTGACCTGCTCGAGCCGATCCCGGTGCAGGAACATCAGCCGCCAGTCACCGGCAGCCGCCCACTCGCTGAGCTGAATGCCGACCCGGCCGCTGTCGTTTAAGGTCATTTCTATGCTCCGCGACAGGGCATTGATCGCCCGCTGGACTTCTTCTTCGGTGGGCGGGTTCTGGTCAAGCTCATCAACGGTTTTCAGAACGGCGGATTCGACTTCGTCGAGATCCTGGTTGTTGCGCGTCTGGGCAAACAGCATCAGCAGTGACGGTTCTGGCAGGCGGAGACTGAAAGCCCCCACCTGGGTGGCAAGTTCGGTGTCAATCAGCGTTTTCTGCAGCCGCCCGGACGGCATGTCGCCAAGAATGTGCGCCAAGACCTCGATGGCCGCATAGTCCTCGTGGGCGGCTGCCGGCACGTGGTAGGCCGCCATCAGCGCCCGAACCGTGCCTGAGCGGCGCACGGTGATGCTGCGCTCACCGTCCTGGACAGGATCGCGGGTATAGGTGTCCCAAAGCAGCAGGTCGTTGCTGCGCTCAGGCGCGGGGATGGCGCCGAAGTAGCGCTCGACCAGCGCCAGTGATTGCTCCGGATCCACGTTACCCGAGAGAATGAGAACGGCGTTGTCGGGCTGGTAGTAGCGCTCGTAAAAAGCCTGCAGCCGCTCGATGGGAACGTTCTCGATGTCTGCGCGCGCCCCGATCGTCGATCGGCCGTAGCCGTGCCAGAGATAGGCCGTTGCCATGGTTCTCTGCATCAGCACGCTGATCGGATTGGTCTCGCCCATTTCGAATTCGTTGCGGACCACGGTCATTTCCGAGGCCAGATCCTCGGCGGCGACGATCGAGTTGACCATGCGGTCGGCTTCCATGCGGATTGCCCACTCAAGGTTCTCCTCGCCGGCCGGTAGCGTTTGAAAGTAGTTGGTCCTTTCGTACCAGGTGGTTCCGTTGGCTGACCCGCCCCGCTCCGAAATTTCGGCTTTGATGTCCTGATGGTCCGGCGTCCCATAGAACAGCATGTGTTCGAGCAGGTGGGCCATGCCGGTCTCGCCATAACTTTCGTGCTTGGAGCCGACAAAGTAGGTGATGTTGATGGTCGCCGTGGGCCGGCTGGGATCGGGCATGAGCAGCACGCGCAAACCGTTGTCGAGACGGTATTCGCTGATCCCTTCGACGGTAGTGATGTGCTCGAGACGATCGCTGGCTTCAGCGGCCTGCGTGGTCAAAGGGCTTGCCAGTGCCAAGACGCTAATGAATGAAAAGACCAAAGCGCGGAACATGAGTCTTGGGTTCTCCCTGTCGATGGTTAAGGTTTAAAGGCTAGGACCTGAATTCGCCGGTCAGGTTTCGTGAACCTCTTGCGCCCACCGCCGCTGGGAGCGGTCAGGACCTTGGCTCTCCCCACAGTTCTTCCAGCCGCTGGTCGCGACCACAGCTCCAACGGTAATATCGGTAACGCACCGGATTTTCAAGATAGTAGTTCTGGTGATAGTCCTCGGCCGGATAAAAGGCTTCGAAATCAATAATTCTGGTGTCGATGGGCTGCTCTGACAGGCCAAGTTGGGCGATCTGTCTGAGCGATGCCTCGGCTGCTTCTCGTTGTGATTCATCGTGCGGGAAGATCGCAGACCGATACATCGGTCCACGGTCGCAGAACTGACCGTTCGCCTGAAAAGGATCGATGTTGCGCCAGAAAATTTCAAGCAACTGTTCATAACTGACCTTGTCGGGGTCGTAGACAACCTGGACCACCTCCAGGTGTCCGGTGCCGCCACGCACGACCGCATCATAGCTGGGGTTTTCGACGTCACCGCCGCTGAAACCGGACACCGTCTCAATGACCCCATCGATCTTGTCATAAGGTGGTTCCATGCACCAGAAGCAGCCGCCGGCGAAGGTGGCTTTTGAAAGTTCGCCCGGCGCTTGGGCGATGGCAGATGACAGGATCACGAACAGACCGGTAGTGAGCGCGGCTTGGACGATGCGACGGATCATCAGGTGTTTCGGAAGGGCCATGATTCAGACTCCGTTCAGAAGGTTCGGCGGATTCTGTCCGACCGGTACGAAGCGCAGGGCGACCCCGTTGTTGCACCAGCGCTCCCCGGTGGGCTGCGGGCCGTCTTCGAAGACGTGCCCTTGATGGCCACCGCATCGAGCGCAGTGATACTCGGTTCGCGGCAGGATCAGCTTGTAGTCGGTTTTGGTCCCCACATGGACCGGGTCAATCGGTTGCCAGAAGCTCGGCCAGCCGGTGCCTGAGTCATATTTGTGTTCGCTGGAAAACAGCGCGAGGTTGCAGCCGGCGCAAATGTAGGTTCCATCGCCGTACTGGGCATCCAGCGGGCTCGAAAAAGCCGGTTCCGTCCCTTCGCGGCGCAGTATCCGGAATTCCTCTTCGGTCAGAATGTCACGCCACTGGGCCTCGGTCAGCGTTAAGCGGGAAAAGGGCAAAGCCTTAGAGGTTTCCGCCGAAACGGATTTGCCGCCGCATCCTGTCAGCCAGAGAGCGGGCAGGGCAGCACCGAACCCGGCCCCCAACCCCAAGAGAAGACGTCTTCGTTGTTGATCAGTTTGTTTTTTCATCCTCCCAGTAAATCACAGGTGATGACACCAAACGATGAAGTGGTTCAAGCAGCCATGATCTGGCGCTGAAAACCGCGAAAGCCCTCGTCCTACACCTCGATTTCGGCCAGGTTGCCCTTCTTTTCCAGCCAGTCTTTGCGATCGGCGGCGCGTTTTTTGCCGAGCAGCATGTTCATGACGGCATCGGTGGCCTCGGAGTCATCAATGGTCAACTGGACCAGGCGGCGGGTATCCGGGTCGATGGTCGACTCCCTGAGCTGCAGCGGATTCATCTCGCCCAAACCCTTGAAACGCGTTTCGCTGACCTTGCCTTTGATCTTTTCAGCCTCGATTCGGGCCAGCAGCCCGCGTCGTTCCTCGGCGTCCAGCGCATAGAAGGTTTGTTTTCCCACGTCGATGCGGTACAGCGGCGGCATGGCAACGAAAACCCGACCGGCCTCGACCAGTGGCCGGAAATGCTTCAGAAACAGGGCCGACAGCAGGGTGGCGATATGCAGCCCGTCGGAGTCTGCGTCAGCCAGAATGATGACCTTACCGTAGCGCAGACGCGCCAGATCTGGTGATCCGGGGTCCACGCCCACGGCTATGCTCAGGTCATGGACCTCTTGCGAACGCAGCACCTCGCCGGGGTCGGTCTCCCAGGTGTTCAGGATTTTTCCTCTCAGCGGCATGATGGCCTGGTATTCGCGGTTGCGTGCCTGTTTGGCGCTGCCGCCGGCCGAGTCGCCCTCAACGAGAAACAATTCGGTTTCCTCAGGGTCGGTCGAGCTGCAGTCGGCCAGCTTGCCGGGTAGGGCAGGACCGGCAGTGACTTTGCGCCGAGCGACCTGCTTGCGCGATTTCTGCCGCTTGAGTGCGTTGTCGATCGCCAGCCTTGCAATCGCTTCGCCGTCGGCGACGTGCTTGTTGAGCCATAGGGCAAAAGCGTCTTTGACGACCCCGGCCACAAAACTGGCTGCGGCGCGGGAGCTCAGGCGTTCCTTGGTCTGACCGGAAAACTGCGGATCGGCGAGCTTGATCGATAGCACGAAGCTCAAGCGCTCCCAGACGTCTTCGGGCGAAAGTTTCACCCCGCGGGGCAACAGGCTGCGGATGTCGCAGAATTCGCGCAGGGCCTCGATCAGGCCGGTGCGCAGTCCGTTGGTGTGGGTGCCGCCGGCCGGTGTGGGGATCAGGTTGACGTAGGATTCCTGAAGCAGGTCGCCTTCCGTGACCCAGCTCAAGGCCCAGGCGGCCTCTTGATCTGCGCCGGAAAAATCGCCCGTGAACGGTGCTGAGGGAATACATTCAAGCTCGCTCAGGCTTTCGGTCAGGTAGTCAGTGAGTCCGTCTTCGAATTGCCAGGTCTCGATCTCTTCGGTGACCTGATCACGCAGGACAACACGCAGGCCTGGACACAGGATCGCCTTGGCCTTGAGCAGGTGCTTGAGACGCAGCCGGGAGATATTGGCCGAGTCGAAGTAAGCCGCATCGGGCCAGAACCGCACGGTGGTGCCGGTGTTGCGCTTGCCGACTTCGTCAATGACGTTTAGCGCCTTGGCAGTCTCGCCTGCGGCAAACTCGATTTCATGTACTTTGCCGTTGCGCTTGATGGTGCAGATCAGGCGCTTCGACAGCGCGTTGACCACTGAGACACCGACACCATGGAGGCCGCCGGAGTAGGTGTAATTCTTGCCCGAGAATTTGCCGCCGGCATGCAAACGGGTCAGGATCAGTTCTGCGCCCGGCAGCTTGTGCTCCGGATGCGGGTCCACCGGCATGCCTCGACCATCGTCGCTGACTTCAACCGAGCCATCCTGATGGAGGGTGACTTCGATGTTCTTGGCAAATCCGGCAAGCGCCTCGTCGACGCCGTTGTCGACAACTTCTGCGACCAGGTGGTTGGGTCGCTGGGTGTCGGTATACATGCCGGGTCTGCGCTTGACCGGCTCCAGGCCTTGCAGAACTTCAATGTCGGCAGCTTGATAGGCGTTGCTCATGCGGGCAAAAACACAAGGATTGGTGGCGAGAGACGTGAGCATAGCCCAGAATGGAGCCATGAGGCTCTATGCGCTGCTTATCGCTTTTCTGCGCCTGATCAATCGGCTGTATTTCGTCGATATCCATTCGTCGCGAATGGACGTATTGCCCGAGAGCGGGCCCGTCATTGTTGCCGCCAATCATCCGAGTTCGATCCTCGATGGGGTGATTTTGTCGACCCAGATTCGTCGGCCCATTCACTATCTGGCACGGTCAGGACTGTTCCGATTCCCGCTGGTGTCCAGGCTGATTCAAATGCTGGGCGCCATCCCGGTTTATCGAAGATCGGAGGTCGGAGATCACGCTGACCGCAACCGCGTCGTGTTCGGAAAGGTTTTTGAATTACTGGAAGCCGGTGGAGTGATCGGCGTCTTTCCCGAGGGCAGAAATTCGCCGCGCCTCAAGGTCGGTCAGCTGCGCAAGGGGATTGCCAGGATCGCCCTGGGGGCTGAAGAGCGCAACGACTTCAAGCTGGGAGCGGTGATTGTCCCGGCGGGTGTCAATCTCGAGCATCGCGAGTTTCTTGGCTCGGTGGCGCTGCTGCGGATCGGCCGGCCGATTCGAGTCGCCGATTACGCCGATCTATATCGGCTGGATTCCGAACGGGCCGTCGCGCAGTTGACCGATGACGTTCAGCAAGCCCTGCGGCGGCAGACCTTGCATCTGGAGGACGGCCAGCTGGCCGAACTCGTTGATCATCTCGCCGACGCGCTGACCGGCTCGCTGGGTGCCCTGACCGATATCCGGCCGCCCAAGCCGCCGACGCGCAAGCGCTTCCTGAAACGCTGGCTAGGACGTCTGGGCGGACTCTACAGTCGTTCCTCGATCGAAGGCGCCGAGGCGTTCAATCGCCGCGTGCATACCCGGCAGTTCATCGCAGAGGTGCTCGGCAAGGCCTGGCAGGCCAACCGGGCTCGCGTGGAGGTGCTCCGGCGAAGCGTTGATCGCTATCGTGACCACCTGCATCAAACCGAGGTGCGCCAGACCCTGGCGTCATCAACGGGTGTGCCGGTGACCGGAAAGCTGCTGCGTCTGAAAATGACGGTCTATGCCATCCTCATGGCGCCCATCGCGCTGTTTGGTCTGATCCACAACGTTCTGCCCTACGGCTTCGCCAGATTGGGTGCTTTGACGGTCAAGGACGAAGCCATCCGACTGTTCGCCTATTTCGCCTTTGGGGTGGTGGGCTTTGGTGCTTGCTACGCGCTGATCGGTTACGGCTTGTGGCAGCACACCGAGTTGGGGCCCGGCAAGACGCTCCTCTACCTGGCGACGCTGCCGCCGACCGGCTTCGCGGCGCTGCGATACCGGCGCGATCTACTTCGCTACCGGGACCGGATTCTGATTCGGACGCTGTTTTGGAACGAGGGCGAACTGGTCGAGCTTCTGAGGTCCGAACGCGCTGAAATACAGGACCAGTTCGCCGTTCTGGTCGACCGCTATGCTTCGAACGCACCCGACGGTGATAGCAGCAGCTCTTCGGCCGGCTCGCGCAGGTTGTAGCGCGAGGCCATTACGGCACCGTAAGCACCGGTATTGGCGATCAGGAGAAGATCGCCCTCGTGGCATTCCGGCAGCAGTCGATCCAGCCCAAGGATGTCGCCGGTCTCGCAGATCGGACCCACCACGTTGTAAATGCGATCGCCGGGCTCGTTCAGGCGACTCAGGTTGACGATCTCGTGCCAGGCGCCATAGAGGGCAGGACGAATCAGAGAGTTCATCCCGGTGGCCAGGCCGACGTAGCGGATTTCGCCTTTACCCTTGGTCTGGTTGACCCGGGCGATGAGTACACCGGCTTCGCTGACCAGATAGCGTCCCGGCTCTAGCCAGATCTGGATGGGGCGCACCAGTTCGCTTTTGAGTCGGGCCAGTCCGCTGTCCAGCGCCGCCAGGTCAAGCGGCACCTGGTCGGCCCGGTCGGGCACACCCAGACCGCCGCCCAGGTTGACCACCTCGACATCGGCCAATTCGCGGGCGGCTTCTCCCAGCGTCTCCAGGGTTCGCTGCCAGTTATCGGGGTGCAGGATTCCGGAGCCTGTGTGGGCGTGCAGTCCGGTGATGCGGATGTCGTGCGCGGCGGCCAGCCGGCGCGCCTCATCCAGTTCGCCCAGCGGTACGCCGAATTTGGCGTTGCTTCCGGCTGTCCTGACCATTTTGTGATGGCCCAGCCCGGAACCGGGGTCCAGTCGCAGAAAGATCTCGCGCCCGGCAAGCTCACTGCCCCAGTGGTGCAGGATGTAGAGATTGTCTACGGTAACCCTCACCCCCAATTCAACGGCCTGGCGAAATTCATCGCGGCCGGCGAAATTGGAGGTCAACAGCATCTTGTCGGTGTCCAGCTCTGATGCACTGGCCAGCGCGTGATGGGCTTCGGGCAGCGACACACACTCAATGCCAAGGCCCTGCTTGACCAGGGTGTCAAGGATGGCCGGATGACCGTTGGCCTTCATCGAGTAGAGCACCCGGTCCACCGAACTCAGGGCAAGCAGTCGCTGCGCGGCGGCTTGAATTTCGTCGAGGTTATAAACGTAGGCGCATTCACGCCCGGCCATCATGTCAACAAGCGGCTGCGCCTGGAGGCGCCACCACGGAAGCGTCGTCCTGACCGGCGCGTCTTTTCGAAACAACTGCTCCCAGGTGGGTCCGAAGACCGAGTCACCGCCGACGCCGCCGGGGATGACCTGCTGATGAAGCTGCTGAACAAGGCGGTCGGCGTGCCTGGACTCGACCACAAACGTCAGGTTGAGGTCGTTGGCGGCCTGGCTGACCTGGAAGATACGTCGTTGCTCAAAAACTTCCAGCGCCGGGCCTAGCCGATGGAGAATGGTGCGGATGCCAAGCCCGACCAGGCTCACAGTGGCACAGTCCGTGAGGACCTCGACTTTGCAGTGTTTCTCCAGTCGCCGGGTCAGCTCCCGCAGGGTCGCTTGGTCGGCCACGTTGGCGCCCGGATCGAGCGAGATCGTCACGTTGGATTCAGATGTCGATACCTGGTCAACCGAAAGCCCCAGAGATTTGAACTCGCCGAAGATATCGGCAAGAAAACCGACGCGCTGCCACATCCCCAGCCCCTCCAGGGCGATCAGGGTCATGCCTTTGCGCTGGACAATGGCCTTGACTTGAGCGCCATGATCCTTTGCCTCCGGCGAAATGCGGGTGCCGACCAGCTCAGGCCGGTCGACCTGGCACAGCCACAGCGGAATTTTGTCGCGCGCGACCGGGATAAGCGCGCGGGGGTGGAGTGCTCTTGCACCCATGGCCGCCAGTTCCTGAGCCTCGCGGTAGCTGACCAGCTTCAGCAAGCGTGCGGTCGGGATGCGCCGGGGATCGGTGCTGAAAAGACCGGGCACATCGGAGTGGATTTCGACCCGCTCGGCGTCGAGCACTGCGGCCAGACAGGTTGCCGAGGTGTCTGAGCCACCGCGACCGAGCAGAACCGTGTCTCCCCGGGCGTTGGCGGCAAGAAACCCGGGCATCACGTGGCAGCGACCTGCCTGGGTCAGTCGGGCCTGCAGATTGCGGTCAGGTTCTGCGGGGCAGTGTGCCGATAGAAAGCTGCTGGCCTCGTTCCTGTCGGTTTCGGTGGAGCAGATCAGCGCCTGCTTGGCGTCAAGCCACTGGCAGTCCAGACCGTGCTCGGCGAGGGTAGCGCAGGCAAGATGGCTGCTCAGCCTCTCTCCCTGCGCGAGCAGCTCGGCCTGAACCGCGGGCTTTGCGGAAAGTTCGGGGTGGGCCAGCCAGTGGCGCAGGGCGCGATAGCGTTCCGCAAGAGGATCATTAACCAGCCCCAGCTTCGCAGCCAGTGCGCGGTGGCGGTTTTCAACCTGGCCGATCACGTCTTCGACAGGCTGGCGGGTATCGGGGCGGATCTGTGCCTGCAGTAAATCCGTGATTCCACGGAGCGCCGATACCACCACGACGACGTTGCGATTTTCCTCCAGCGTGCGTCGTGCCGCCTGGATAATGAAAGGCCAGGCGGTCGGGCTGGCGACCGAAGTGCCGCCGAATTTCAGGACGCGCCAGCGCATCGTTCGCATCGGCTCAGGTGTCGCCGTCGCTGGATTGGTCATCCTGCGGTACCCAACACGTAGCGCTTAGCCCGAGACCGCTCCTTTGAACTTGCCAAGCACGATCACCGTCTTGCCTGAGGCTTTGAGCATGCCGTCTTCTTCAAGCGCTTTCATGACCCGGCCAGCCATTTCCCGGGAGCAGCCGACAATGCGGCTCAATTCCTGGCGGGTGATGCGGATCATGGTGCCATCGGGGTGCGAGACGGCGTCCGGTTCGTCACAAAGGTCAATCAATGCCTTGGCGACACGTCCCTGGGTGTCCAGGAATGCCAGCTGGAGGACTTTCCGCCGCGCGTGCAGCAGACGCTGCGAGAGTTTTGAGCCAATGGCGGTCATGATCTCAAGCGCACAGTCTGACAGCTCGTTATCCAGGGCCTGGCGAAGCTTTTCGTAAGAGACTTCGGCGAGCTGGCAGATCGTTCGTGAACGGACCAGGACCTCGCGTTCCCGCGGTTTCATGAACAGGCCGAGTTCGCCGAGAAAGTCACCCGGATTGAGATAGCTGAGAATCAGTTCGCGCCCGTCTTCGCCTTCGGTCGAGACCGACAATGATCCGTCAATCACGTACAAAAGGCTGTGGCCTTCTTCACCGGGGCTCATCACGATCTGCTTGGGCTCGAAATGACGCCGCTCACAAATCGAGAGCATCCGGCTCATGGCCTCACGGTCGATCGGATAGAACTGTGGTTCGTTAGTTACGTATGCCAAGGTTTGTTCCCTCTCTACTCTTTCGAGATAGTGCCTCGTCGGGCGGACGTAGTCAACAAGCCCTCTATTGTATTCGGCTGGAAACAAAGTTATCGAATAAAGGATAATGGAGGGTTAGCAGTCGGCCATTCGCGATCGGGAGGGATGAACATTGTCCTCAAGCAGAATCAAGCTTCACGGCTTCAACAACCTCACCAAGGCGTTGAGCTTCAATATTTACGATCTTTGCTATGCCACCAATGAAGAGCAGCGCAAGGAATATATCGCCTATATCGATGAGGCCTACAACGCCGAACGTCTGACCCAAATCCTGACCGATGTCTCCAATATCATCGGTGCCAACGTCCTCAACGTGGCGCGTCAGGACTACGACCCACAGGGCGCCAGCGTGACCATGCTGATTGCCGAAGAGCCTGTCGTTGCTGACGAGGATATGGGGTCGGCAGCCCCGGGACCACTGCCCGAGGCGGTCGTGGCCCATCTGGACAAAAGCCACATCACCGTCCACACCTATCCCGAAAGCCACCCCCACGACGGGATCTGCACATTCAGAGCCGATATTGACGTGGCCACCTGTGGCGTCATTTCGCCGCTAAAGGCCCTGAACTATCTGATCCACAGCTTCGAATCGGACATCGTTACGGTCGACTACCGGGTGCGCGGATTTACCCGTGACGTGCGCGGCAGAAAGCACTACATCGATCACAAAATCAACTCGATTCAGAACTTCTTCACGCGTGATACCAAGGACACGTACGACATGATTGACGTCAACGTGTACCAGGAAAATCTTTTTCACACCAAAATGCGGCTCAAGGATTTCGAGCTGGATAACTACCTGTTCGGAATCCGCGCAGCGGACATTGACAAGCGCGAGCGGGCCCGCATCGAGCGACGATTGCGCAAGGAAATTCAGGAACTGTTCTACGGACGGAATCTGTAGTCCTAGTCATTCTCCGCGACTTCGGCCGGGAACGGATTATGGATCGCGCCCTCGATCCATTGCCCGATGTCCTGCGCCAGTTCTGCCGGCAGGCCGGAAGCAACGGCCAACTCGGCGGCGGCCAAAGGCGCGTGATCCTTGGATTCTTTCATGAAACCCTTTTCGGTGAGCCAGGCAAGCAGTTGATCCAGCGTGTCGCTGCGAAAGCGTGACACGCGACCTTCGCGAAGCGCTTCAATCAGTCTGCCCGGGTCACCACCCAGTTCATCGTTCAGGCTCACAACCCTGGGCAGGAAACGGTCGCTGAGCACACCAGACTGCACCAGTGCAGTCTGGTCGACGGGGCGTTGATGGCAGGCGCGCCAATGTTCCAGGACCATGCGGGTAGCCTTGATGCGGCCACGCAGCTGTTCGGTCCCGGCCTTGTCGAGCCAGTCGGGCGCCGGATCTGAAGACGTTTCAACCAGATCCAGCAAGCGCTCCAGAGGGCCCAGACTGGCAAGGCCCGAGCCGATCAGCGTCGCGACCAGCTGCAGGTCGTCACGGAGCAGGTGGAAGACGCTGATGGCCCCCGTACTCTGCCAGGGGTCGATTGCAGCGATGCCAGCAGCCCGGGCCCAATCTTCCGGAGATTGGCCCGATGGGTCGGGTAGCTTAAGCGGACGGGCCGGACTCTCCGGCATTTGAAATTCCAGCTGCTGAACCTGCTCCCGTCGAATTTCTGCCATGTCGACTTCGTGCGGAAGCAGTCCGTGACCCAGCCATGCCCGCCAGGCCTCGGCATCATCAGTCTGGGCGGTGATGTAAAACACCTGTCGCCCAGAGGCGACCAGTTCGCCAGCTGCCTGAACAACGGCGCGGTACCGATCGGCGTCACTGGTGGTCAGCGCTTCATCCATGAAAAGCGGTATCGATTCGAACTGGCTCTCGATCTGTTCAATCCATGCCAGCCGCAGCGCGAGCATGAGCTGGGCTCGGGTGCCGGTCGACAGTTCCCTGGCGGTCTGCAGCTGGCCGCTGCGGCTGTCGACTGCCTGGAACTGTCCGCTGTCGAACTCCAGCCGATAACGGTGCCCGGTGAAACGGTTGAACCATCGGTCGGCGTTGGCCAGCAGGGCGGGTTCTTGTTCGTCTCGGTGGGCAGTCGCAACGTCTTCGATCAGAAACCGCCCCGCCGCTGCCAGAAGATGGCGTTCTAGTTCAAGTTGCAATGAGTTTTGGGCGTCGTCCAGCTCAATGCCGAGCTGCTGTAACTCACGTCGCTCAAAAGTGTCGCTATAGCGGGTCTGGATTTCGGCGATGCGACGATTGAGCGAATCGCGCTGCGCGGAAAGCTCGGTGAGCTCGGCATGCAGCGGTTCGAGTTCCTGCTCACGCTGCTGATTGGCCAGTGACAGCAGATCGGGCTCTTGGCTCAGTCGCTGCTCAAACTGGGTGATTTCGCGGCTGAGCTCGACGCGTTCGTGCTCAAGTTGCTGCCACAGGGGCAGTTGTTCAACTTTCAGCCTGAGACCTGACTCATCGTCGGGTCTCATGCCAGCGGTCTCGAATATGGCCTGGATACGATGGCGCAGCTGGCTGATGTCGGAATGCAGTTCTCCGATGCGCCTGTTGCGGGCCTGCACTGAATTGAACAGCTCGGCGTAGCGGCGCATTTTCGGGGTCAGTTGATTGACCAGTGTGCCGATCTCGCGCGATGACATCGAGTCGGCCTCCACCCCGTGCCGAACGATCAGATCATTGACCAACTGGCATTCCGATGCGTAGCGCGCGGTGACCTCCTGGACCCGCTGGCGTTGTCGCTCGACAGTCTCGCGACCCTGCTGCCATTCATGGAGGTTTCTCGACCAGAGCAGAAACGTTGTCTCAAGGCGCTGTTCTGCCGACAGCCCCATGCCGGAAGCCAGCTCTGCGAGCTGCTGGCGGGCGCGGTCAAGCGCGGCCCGCTGGCTGTTGAGATCGGCGCGCAGGTCGCCGGCGCGAAGCTGACTGATCTCGTGCTGGGTTGCCGCCTCCAGCTCCAGTTCCAGGCGCCGGAGTCGGGCACGCACTTCCGACTCGCTCCAGCCCAGTGGAGGCTCGATTTCGCTGCTTTCAAAGATCCTTCGAGCTTCATTACGATTCCGCACGCGCAGCGAAAAACGCACCAGCATGGCAATGGGAAGCCCGATGGCCAGGGCACTGAGCAGCAGCAGCTCCGGCTGTGCTGACAGGTCTGCGCCGCTGATCAGACGAAAACTGCCAACCAGCGCGGCCACTGACAAAATTCCCCAGAGCCAGCCCTCGAGCGGACTGAGCCGGGCCAGCCCCAGCCAGTCCTGCAGGGCTGTCCTGGCCGTGCGCAAGTCATCTCTGGGCCGGCCGGTCAGGTTGCGCGAGGCCTGATTCAGGCCCAGCTGGCCGCCGATCGCACGAATCCGCTCGCGCAGGGCCAGCACTCTGTCGACTTGTTTTTCGAGCTTCTCAAGGTCGGACTGATCGAGTGAATCGAGTTGTTCGGGGCGGTCACTGCCCAATCTGGCCGCCGCCTCGCTGACCGATTGCTCCGCCTGTGCAAGCTGGTCGGTTTCTGCTTCGATACGTTGCTCGCAGCCGGCAAGACGATCGCGCGCGTCGGCCAGCTCAGCCTGGAGTGTCTCGAGTGTCTGCAAGTCGGGTACGCCGCTCTCGTCGAGACGGGATTGCTCTTCTTTCAGTGAGGTGTGCTCAAGAACAATGGCCTGTTGTTTGCGCTCCAACTGCTGCTTCAGTTCGTCGAGCCGCTCAAGTTCGTCGCCCCGCAGTCGGTCCATGCCCCCTGGGAACTCCTCAATCAGCGTCGCTTCCAGTGCGCCCCTGCGGGCCGTGGCTTTTGCCAGAGCCTGGGCGGCTTCTACGGCGGATATGCGCTGGGTTGCTTGAGTGGCTTGTGCGAGCTGAGTTTCCAGCGCTGCCAGCTGATCCACCTCGTGGTGCAGGTCGCTGTATTCGCGCTCTTTGTTGTCGACGGCGTGGTGCAGATGATCGATGTCTCGAGCAAGCTTTTGCGGTCGCGGGGGGAGGGTGAGTGCTTTTTGCGCCAGCACGCCGTCAAGATCGTAGCCGCCTGTGAGCAAGGTCTTGAGTTCAGCCGCGATCAATTCATCCGTTTGACCCAGCGCGGTCAGATCCTCCGTGCTGACCAGGAAGGCGTCGATGGACGCCGATTCCGGCAAGCGCGGCGGGTTCGTTTTTTGACCGGCGCGGGTCCAGGTCACCTGATCGCCGAGACGATGGGCGAGCAGTTCCCCCTGAGCGGACTGCCAGCGGACCAGGACCTCGCAGTAATCGGGAATCCAGTCAGGATGGAGCACAGCGCGCACGGCCCGGACCAGACTGGACTTTCCGGAACCATTGGGCCCGGTGATCAGGTTGGCCGTGTCGGGCGCCAGATCAACGACAAAGGGTGCCGCAATGCCGGGCAGGTGACGGATGTCAACGGACAGGAGCTTCATGCGTTGCCGCGCTTCTGATCAAGCATGCCGGTGAGCGCAACTTTGGCCGCTTTGAGTAGCCATTGACGCAACTGCTGGTCATCGAGAGGAGGATCAAGGTGGCGAAATTCTTTCTGACCGGCAACGGCCGCCAACGCCGGCCTGGCTGATTCAACCAGGGTTTCGTGATCAGGGTGGCGGGGGTCAGCCAGCACCAGAATTCGGCGAGCGATCAGGCCGCACGGGTCCTCCTGACGGGCGAGTCTATCCAGGTCAACGGCAGGTTCAGTCGCGATCACCGCTTTTTGCAGGAAGACCTCAATTGGGCCTTCCCGCCAGGGTCGGGATGCGCTGATCAGTTCTTCGGTTTTTTCCCCAAGCTCTGCATCGAATTTGCAGCGTCCGGTCAAAGTCAGGCGCAGGCCGATGACGTCGGGCAGAAAGGATGCGCTGCCGATTGAACGCAGATGTTCCCGACTGGCTGCAAGCGCCGCCTCGCCCAATTCATCCGGGCTTCGAACCTCGCTCAAGTCAAGCTCCAGAGCGTCGAATCGCAGCGGTGCGAGCGCCAGGTGGGTTGCCTTAAGGCGGTGGTCTTCCCATTCGATCAGCCAGGGCCCGCGCGGGCCGGTATCGGAGGCTCGCAATGCCGTCACCGACCCCAGGTATCCGATCGGATGACCGCCTTTCAGGGGATCGGGTTGATGGATATGGCCGAGCAGCCACCCGGCGAGTCCGGGCGTTTTTAGCGCCTGCGTGGTGACCGGCGCATAAGGGCTGTCGGCCTGGTCGCGGTCGCAGTGCAGCAGACCAATGACCTGCTCGGGCTGGTCAATCGCCGGGAGCGAGTCCAGCGGGCTCTGGCGTACGTGGGGACGGGGGAAAGACCAACCGAGAATTCTCAGATCGCCGATGGACCTTTCCTGCCAGCGGCCGCCTTCGCCCAGTAGTTCAAGCGATTCAATCTCAGCCGCCAGGCGCGGGAGCACGAGGGTGTCGTGGTTGCCTGCCACGGCAAGCACGGGAATGCCGGCGCTTGCAAGCTGCTCGACACCGTTTTTCAGATCGCCGAAGGCAACCAGCAAATCACGGCTGCGTTCGACCACGTCTCCGGCCAGTAAGACCGCGTCTACCCCGCGCTCGATGGCCAGTTCGACGCAGCGCTTCCAGGCCTCCTCGGGACCGAGTTCAGCTCGCCGGTTGCGCAGGTCGGGGTGCAAGGCCGCGGGACTCCGGCCCAGATGCATGTCGCCAACCGCCAAGAGCCTCATCATGCCGGCGCTTCAAGTCCTTTCAGGGGAGTTTTCATGCTGCCTTTGACCGATGCGACGGGTGCGGTGAATACCCGAACGATAGCCGATCGCTGCACCAGCAGCAAGACAGCCGGGTCAAGCGCTTGGATCCAGCGCCTGCTCGAGCGCCGCCTCGGCCGCCAGCCACTGGACTTCGAGGTCTGACTGCTGGTTCTCGAGGGTCTTGCGCTCGTCAAGGAGTTGCTCAAGTTGCGGATTGCCGTTATCGGCATAGAGTTCCGGCTCGGCGAGCGCCTGCTCGATTTCACGCATGCGTTCGGCCGCCTGATCAACCTGGCGTGAGAGACGCTCGACGCGCTTTCTGAGGGGTTTCAGCGCGGACCGCGAGCTGGTGGCTGCCGGACCGGAAGGAAATTTCTTGGTGCCAGTCTTCGGCTCGGTTTTTTCCGTCTGGGTCGCGCGCTCGCGCAGCCAGCGGCGATAGTCGTCGAGGTCGCCATCGAAAGACGTCACCCGGCCGCGGTCGATCAGCCAGAAATCATCCACGGTGTTGGCGAGCAGATGGCGGTCATGCGAAACCGTAATCACGGCGCCTTCAAAACCCTGCAGGGCGATGGTGAGTGCGTGGCGCATTTCAAGGTCAAGATGGTTGCTGGGTTCGTCGAGCAGCAGGAGGTTGGGGGCCTGCCAGACCAGGATGGCCAGCACCAGGCGCGCTTTCTCTCCACCGGAGAAGTTACCGACCGGAGCGGTGGCCATGTCGCCCTGAAAATCGAAGCCACCGAGAAAGTTGCGCAGACGCTGCTCGGAAGCTTCCGGGCTCAGTCTGGCCAGATGGGTGACCGGGCTGGCCTGGGCGTCAAGCTGTTCAAGCTGATGCTGGGCGAAATATCCGATCTGCAGTTTCGGGCTAGCGGTTGTTATGCCTGACAGCGGCTGCAAGTCGCCGGCCAGAGCGCGCACCAGCGTGGATTTGCCGGCGCCGTTGAGACCGAGGAGCCCAATCCGGTCACCGGGTGCGAGGCTGACAGCAACCTCTTCCAGGACCTTATGGTCCGGATAGCCCAGGGTGACGGCGTCGAGGTGGACCAGCGGATTGGTGGCCTGAGGCGGCGATGGAAAAGCAAAGTCGAACGGAGAATCCACGTGAGCCGGCGCCAGAACTTCCATGCGTTCAAGCGCTTTGAGCCGGCTTTGCGCGGCGCGGGCTTTTGTGGCCTTGGCCCGGAAACGGTCAACAAATTTGCGAATGTGGGCGATTTCGCGCTGCTGTTTATCGTGCGCTGCCTGCTGACCGGCCAGGCGCTCGGCACGTTGCTGTTCGAAGCCGCTGTATCCGCCCCGGTAAGCGTTGAGACGCCGAAACTCGATGTGGAGCACCGAATCAACCACTTGGTCGAGAAAATCGCGGTCGTGCGAGATCAGCAACAAGGTGCCTTCGTAGCGTCGAATCCAGTCTTCCAGCCAGACGATGGTTTCCATATCGAGGTGGTTGGTCGGCTCGTCCAGCAGCAAGAGGTCGGACGGGCACATGAGGGCCCTAGCCAGGCTCAAGCGGATGCGCCAGCCCCCCGAAAAACTGCCGACCGGCTTGTCGTGGGAAGCGCCTGCAAAGCCCAGGCCGTTCAGCAAGGCCCCGGCCCGCGCATGGGCGTCGTAGCCGCCGGTTTCTGCCAAGCGCGCGTGCGCCTCGGCAATGGCATGCCCGTCCCCGTCAATTTCTGCCTGAGCAACGGCGTTTTCAGCGTCTCTGAGCAATTGGTCACCGTCGGTGACGAAGTCGATGGCGGAGCGGTCCAGGTCTTCAATCTCCTGAGCCATATGAGCGATTGTCCACTGCCGAGGCAGACTCAAATCGCCGGCGTCAAGATCCATTTCGCCGAGCAAAAGCCGAAACAGGCTGGTCTTGCCGGAGCCGTTAGCACCAATCAGCCCGACCTTATGGCCCGGATAAATGGTCGCCGAGGCCTTTTCAAGCAGAGCTTGAGGGCCGTGGCGCAGGGTGATGTCGGAAAGCTGGATCATGCGAATGCATAATGGTAGCCCAATATTCACGCGCTTCAGACTGGTGTCCGATCCAGACTTAGACGGCCTGCTGTCCAACTGCCGGGTAAGGGTTCACTCGCGTGCCCGGCACGTTCGGCTGCGCCTCGATCCCCGCGAGGGCTTGATTGTGACCGTACCTCCGCGATTCGATCAGCGCCGTCTTCCCGGCTTGCTGTTGTCCAAAGCCGACTGGATCAGGCAGGTGGCGCTGCGCCACAACAGCGTTCGGTCTGCTGGCGACCCTGAAGCGCGGGGAAAGAGGCCGTCGAGAGTCATCTTGCCGGCCCTGGGGCGCTGCTGGGAGGTTGTTTATCAGCACAAAGCCGGTCAGCGACTGTTGTTCACCGAAGACCGTGAGCGCTTGCTGCTGGGTTTGCCCAATGTGCCTGCCGATACCCTGAATGAACGGATCGGATTGCGCCTGCGACGCTGGTTGATGGATCAGGCCTATGACTTCCTGAGCGTTCGGGTTGCAGCGTTGGCCAAAGACTATGCTCTTGCTTATCGGGGGCTCAGGATTCGCAATCAGCGCGCGCGCTGGGGCAGTTGCTCAACCAGCGGTGACCTGTCACTCAATGCTCGCTTGCTGTTCTGCTCACCGGCCGCCTGCGACTACGTGATCACCCACGAACTGGTCCATACGCGCCACCCCAATCACTCGCCGGACTTCTGGTCCGACGTGGCTGAGCTGATGCCAGACTACCGGTCTCGGCAGGACAGCCTGAAGCAGGTCTGGCTCAGCCTGCCCGACTGGGTCTGAATTGGAATTTATTCGAGACAGGAAGAACTCATGAAACTCATCGTCAAGCTAATAGCCGGCATTGTTTTCGGCATTTTGGTCGGACTGTTCGCGCCTGACTGGATCACGCGTTTACTACTCACCTTTAAGTCGCTTTTCGGCCAGCTGCTGTTTTTCACCATTCCACTGCTGATCGTTTTTTACATCACCAGTGGCATTGCCGGCTTGCCGCGGAACTCAGGTCGACTGCTGGGCACCACGCTGGGCCTGGCTTACGGCTCTACCCTGCTTGCCGGCGTGTTGGCGTTTCTGGTCGCCGGGGTTGCGGTGCCACTGTTGACCGGGGGCGCGATGAGTACGAATGAAAACGAGGTCGCAGCCCTGACACCGCTGATAACGATGGATATCCCTCCGCTGTTTGGCATCATGAGCGCGCTGACGGCGGCATTCATTTTCGGGCTTGGCATTGCTTCAACCCGGGCTGCTGGTCTGCAGCGATTTTTCGATGAAGGCCGGGACGTCATCAAGGCCTTGCTGGTCGGCGTCATTATTCCGCTTCTGCCTGTTTATATTGCCGGGGTCTTTGCCGAACTGGCCGCCGCCGGGACTGTGTTTGCAACCCTCAAAACATTCGGGGTGGTGCTGGCGATGTCGGTGGGCCTGCACTGGCTCTGGATCGTGGCCCTGTTTATTGTTGCAGGCCTGAGAGTCGGTGCTTCTCCGATCAGGCTGATTGCCGGCATGTTGCCGGCCTACTTCACCGCACTTGGAACCATGTCCAGCGCTGCAACCATCCCGGTGACGTTGCAGGCGGTCCGGGCCAACGGCGTGAAGCCATCCGTGTCCGCGTTTACTGTTCCCCTGTGCGCGACCACCCATCTTGCCGGTTCAACCATCACGATCGTCTCCTGCGCCGTGGCCGTCATGGTGTTGCAGGATGGTCTGGCCGTGCCGTCTTTATTGAATATTCTGCCGTTCATACTGACCCTTGGCGTGGTCATGCTGGCTGCGCCTGGGGTGCCCGGCGGCGCGGTTATGGCTGCGGTCGGGCTACTGGGTTCCATGCTGGGCTTCGGTGAGACGGCTATTGCTCTGATGATTGCGCTCTACATGGCCCAGGACAGCTTTGGCACCGCCTGCAACGTTACCGGCGACGGAGCGATTGCGCTCCTTGTCGATTCGTTTGCGCCTGAACCGGGAAGGGAAGACTCGGCTGACAGGGGAGATGGCGGGTCATAAAAAAACGCGGCCACCCGGGCCGCGTTTTTTTGATGATGTTGCTTGACTACTGTCCGAGCAGCGGGGCAATCACCAGGCTGACGATCGCCATGACGTTGATGAGAATATTCATCGACGGGCCGGAGGTGTCCTTGAGCGGGTCGCCCACGGTATCGCCAACCACGTTCGCCTTGTGGGCTTCGGAGCCCTTGCCGCCGTAGTTGCCTTTCTCCACGTGCTTCTTGGCGTTATCCCAGGCACCACCGGCGTTGGCCATGGTCAGGGCCAGCAGAACACAACCCAGCAGCGCGCCGCCGAGCATGCCGCCCAGGGCCTCGGCACCCATGCCGAAGCCGACCACGACCGGGCCGATCACGGCCAGCGAGGCCGGCAGCAGCATGCGCTTGATCGCTGAGGTCGTGGCGATGTCGACGCAGCGTGCGGCATCGGGTTCACCGGTGCCTTCAAGCAGACCGGGGATTTCGCGGAACTGACGACGAATTTCCTGGATCATTTCGAAAGCGGCATTACCGACGGCGGTCATGGTGATGGAGGCCACCAGGAACGGGAAGACGCCACCGATGAACATGCCGATCAGTACATTCGGATCGGAAATTTCCAGGGCGAATCCTTCAATCCGGTGGCTGACCTCGGCGATGTAGGCGGAGATGATGGTCAACGCGGCCAGCGCTGCAGCGCCGATCGCGAAGCCTTTGCCAATGGCGGCCGTTGTATTGCCAAGCTCGTCCAGCGAATCGGTGATCTTGCGGGTGTCCTCACCCAGCCCCGCCATTTCGGCGATCCCGCCGGCGTTGTCGGCCACAGGGCCGTAGGCATCGATGGCCATGGTCATGCCAACCGTCGACAGCATGGCGACCGCAGCGATGCCGACACCATAGAGTTCAGCGTTGGCGTTGGCGATGAAAATCATGATGCAGATCGTGAAAATCGGAATGACCACCGACTGCATGCCGGTTGCCAGCCCCGCAATAATCACCGTGGCCGCGCCGGTTTCGCCCGAATGGGCAATCTCGCGAACCGGTTTGCCGGCCGTGTAGTACTCGGTTGAAAGACCGATGACCACTCCGCCCACGGCACCGACCAGTGCTGCAAACCAGACTCCCGTATCGACGCCGACGGCACGGATCAGGAAATAAGCCAGAACAACAAACCCGATTGCAGCCGACATGGTGCCCAGGCGCAGCGCAACTTCAGGGCTTTTGCTCGATGAGGTCTTGACCACCAGAATGGCCAGAATCGAGCAGACCAGTCCCAGAGAAGACAGAAGCAGAGGCAGGCTCATCAGTGCCGACCCAGCGCCCATGCCTTCAACGAAACCGTCGGCCGACTGCTGCACCATGACTGTGGCAAGTGCGACCGTTGCGATCATCGCCCCGCAGTATGACTCGAAAATATCGGAGCCCATGCCGGCCACGTCGCCGACGTTGTCGCCAACGTTGTCGGCGATGACGCCGGGGTTGCGTGGGTCATCTTCCGGGATTCCGGCCTCGACCTTGCCGACCAGATCAGCACCAACGTCGGCTGCTTTCGTGAAGATTCCGCCGCCCACGCGATAGAACAGGGCAACGACGCCGGCACCCATGCCGAAACCGTGGATGTTGTGCGCGGTCTGCGGATCGGTGCCGAAAATGAGGTAGAGCGATCCGAGACCGACCAGGCCCAGTGAAGCCAGCACCATACCCATGACAGAGCCGCCATAGAAGGCAACCATCAGCGCCTTGGCCTGGCCGAATTCGTGAGCGGCCGAAGTGGTCCGTACGTTGGCGCGGGTCGCAGCGATCATGCCCAGAAATCCGGCCAGGGCCGAGCAGCCAGCGCCGACGAGGAACGAAACCGCCGTTTCAATGCCAAGTCCGGAAGACGCCAGGGCGACGAAAATCACCGCAACCGACAGTCCGATGAGAATGAGCTCCCGACGCATGAAGGCCAGGGCACCTGCCTGGATCAAAGCGGCGATCTTGGCCGGCTTGCCGTCCATGACCGGATAGCTCATGACGACGCGATAGAGGATGAAGGCAACAATCAGGCCGACGACCCCGAGCATTGGGGGGATGATTAACTGATTCATTTTTTCTCCCAGAAATCAGGCAGGTGGTTTATTTATGTTAGGAATCCCGGGGCGCGACAATGAGACCGTGCGCCGCTTAACCGCTCAATTGTAGAAACATTGTGAGCCAAGGGCAAATATTCTTTCCAAGAAAGGAGTTTGATCGTCAGGTAGCGGCCCGCGGTTACCCGCTTGGTCTTCTGAAGACCAGGCGCACCCAGCCGTCTCGCTCCTTCAGCTCCGGGGCACTGTCCAGGTCAAGATAAGCACCGGCCACGTCTTCGGCCTGTTGCGGCAGGATTCCGGAAAGCACCAGAGCCCCGCCGGCTGCAACCAGGCCGGAGAGTGCAGGGGCCAGATCGATCAGGGGCCGCGCCAGAATATTGGCCATGACGAGCTGGGCGCGCCTCTGCGCCGGAAAGTGTTGGTCCAGGGATTCCGGTTTGATGGCGCTGATCATGCCTGCAACGGCGTTGCGATGCGCGTTGTCCATTGTTGCGCTCAGCGCCTGGGGATCGTGATCGACCGCAATCACGTTCTCAGCGCCCCGGAGGGCAGCAGCGATCGCCAAGACGCCGGATCCACAGCCAAAGTCGACCACTGTCTGCAGGCCGATGGCTTCTGAATCGAGCCACTCCAGGCATAGCGCGGTGGTTGGGTGTGTGCCGCTGCCGAAAGCAAGGCCTGGATCCAGGCGAATCACGGTCGGCCAGTGTGGTTCGGGCTCCAGGTGGCTTGGACAAATCCACAGACCGGAACCAAATCGCATCGGCCGGTATCGATCCATCCAGGCGCGCGTCCAGTCGCGATCTGCCAGGTCCGACCAGTCTATGGCCGTGGCGCTGTCAATGAATCCGTGTTGCAGCAGGGCGTCGCTGATCTCGGCGGCGGAGCAGTCACCCGAAAACAGCGCCTGCACCATGACCTGCGGCCACATGGGTAGCTCGCCGGGCCCGGGTTCGTGCAGCGGATGATCCGCCGCGTCCAGCAGGCTCACCGCCGCAGCGCCTTGTTGAAACAACAGACTCTCGGCGGCTTCGAGCCGCTGCTCTTCAACCGTCAGCTGCAGGTTCAGCCAGCTGACACTCTTGCTCGCGCTCATGACCAGTCACCGAAGCGGCTGTGCAGCATCGCAAGCACGGCGGGCCCCGCGGTCTCTGTTCTCAGGATGCGGTGGCCCAGGGACAAACAGGAACAGCCACGTTTTATCAAGGTATCAACCTCGGTATCACTGAAGCCACCCTCCGGTCCGATGATGACAAGGAATCGCCTGGAGGTCGCTGTCGACAGATCGTGGGGCTCAAGGCCGCCGCCCGGATGCAGCACCATGTTCAGTCCGTCGACCAGCACAATGTCGTCCAGTGTGACCGGTGGCGCCACCTGCGGCACACTGAGCCTGCCGCTTTGCTCAGCTGCTGCAATTGCCACGCCCTGCCAGTGGGCCAGACGACGCTGCAGGCGCTGGCCGTCAAGACGCACCTCGGTGCGCTCGGTAAACAGCGGCTGGATGCGGGCAACGCCGAGTTCGGTGGTTTTTTGAACGCACCAGTCCATGCGTTCTCCGCGACCGATCGCCTGGGCCACGGTGACGTCAATCGTTGCCTCAGCCGGCGGCTGCTCGGCTTGTCCCACGCGCACCCTGCAGTGCTGCCGGCCACGGATTTCGATGATTTCAGCACTGAACTGGCTGCCATTGCCGTTGAAGACATGAATTTTTGCCCCTGTCCCGAGCCGCAGCACGCGCACGAGGTGATGCGCCGCTGCATCCGGCAGGGTGGCTTCCGTGTCAGCCGCAAGCGGTTGATCGACGTAGATGCGGATCTCTCTCATCAGTAGCAGCTTGCTCGGTTACCTGAAACGCTCATCGGCGTATCATGTCAGTTGTTGTTGACGATGGATTGCGATAAGCACTCGGAGTGTATGCCAATGTCGACTGAAAACGCCGGTCGCCGAACAGCCCTGACGCGGGGATTCTCCCTGATTGAAATTCTCGTGGTGGTTGTCATCATCGGCATTCTCGCTGCCGTTGTCGTTCCCAGGGTGATGGATGAGCCGGACCGGGCGCGAGTCACCAAGGCAAAGCAAGACATCCAGGCGCTGGCGACCTCGCTGAACATGTACCGCCTGGACAACTTCGTCTATCCCTCAACCGAGCAGGGGCTAGAAGCCCTGGTCCGGCGCCCGTCTGGACAGCCCGATGCGCCCAACTGGCGCGACGGCGGATATCTGGATCGGGTGCCCAAAGACCCCTGGGGCAGGGACTATCAGTATCTGTATCCCGGCATTCACGGCGAGTTTGATGTCTGGACTTTCGGTGCCAACGGCATGTCGGGGGGCGATGGCATCAACGCAGAGATCGGTAACTGGGGCGATGAATGAGGCGATCGGCCGATGGCTTCACGCTGATCGAGCTGCTGGTGGTGGTGACCATTGGGGCAGTCTTGTCCGCGCTGGTGGTGCTTAGCGTCGGCGCCTGGTCTTCACCCGCTGACCCGAGGCGGCAACTGTCCCGCTTTTCTGCCCTGCTCGATTTTCACTGCGAGCAGTCGATGTTTCAGTCCCGCCCCCGGGGCATCCGTATCACTGACCAGGGTTTTGATTTTTGGCAGGGCAGGCCGGAGGGGTGGACTGCGCTGCCCGCTTCGGGCCATAGCCGTCCGCGCCGCTGGCTCGGCAACGTCGACGTCGATTTGATCCTCGAAGGCCGTCGCCAGGCCTTGGACGACACGATCGAGTTACCGCAAATCCAGTGCCAACCGCTCGGTCAGGTCACACCCTTTGAAGTGGCCTTGACCTCCGATGAACAGACGATCCAACTTGTGGTCAGCGGCGGCGGGCAGGCACGGTTCATGGAAGGCTGATACAGATCGTGAACGCGGAACCATCTCGGCAGACGCAGTTCGGCCTCACAAAACGAGGGTTCACATTGCTGGAAGTGCTGGTAGCTCTCGTGGTGGTGGCTGTCGCCCTCGCCGCCCTGGCGAGGGCTGGCGCTCAGGCCCTCGATACGCAGGCCGCGCTTGAGGAGCGGACTTTCGCGCTCTGGGTGGCCGATGCCGTGCTGGCTGAGATTCGTCTAGAACAAGGCAGTGCGCCGGGCCGTCTTCAGGGCGAGCGCCGGATGGGTGAGCGTGATTGGATATGGCGTGCCCTGATCCAGCCAGCCCCCGGCGGGGAACTGGTGCGAGTTGACGTGGCGGTCCACGCCGGGTCCTTGTCCGAGGCCCCGATCCTGACGCATACCGGGTTCTTGTCGCCATGAAAGCGCGGGGAAGCGCTCGTGGCTATACGCTCATCGAGGTGCTGATTTCGGTCAGCGTTTTCGCCGTCCTGTCTGGCAGCGTTTATCTGGCTTTGTCGGCGATGTCTGATGCGGCCTTTGTGCAGCGGGAACGCAGCGAGGCGCTTGCCGAGCTGCAGCTTACGGTGGCCAGGCTGGACGCGGATCTGCGTCAGCTGGTCACTCGCCCGGTCCGGGTTGCCGAAGGCGGCCTTGCCCCTGCGCTGCTTGGCGCGCCGAACGGTTTCGAGGCGACCCGCGCCGGCTGGGGAAACTTTGCGGACCAGCGCCGCGGCCAGCTGCAGCGCTTTGGCTGGGGGCGAAGCGGGCAGGTCCTGCAGCGTGAGTTCCACCTGGTGACCGATGGCATCAGCCCCGCCTCGGCGCAGACCGAGAATGTCTTGAGCGGGGTCGAGGCCTTTGAAATCGAATACCGAGGTCGCGAGGGGCGGTGGCTCGACGAATGGCCACCGACTGCCGATCCTGCCCTGATTCCGACGGCGGTTCGTTATCGCCTGCGGCGGGCCGACTTCGGCACGATTGAAAGAATCGTCGTGCTGTGATGGCCGGCTTCAGGCGTGAAAAGGGTAGCGCGCTGCTGATTGCTCTGGTTGCGGTTGCCCTGGCGACGGTGATTGCGGTCAGCGTGCTGGAGCGAGCGCAGCGCGCGATGGGTCGAACCGAGGCGCTGCTGGCCTCGGAGCGCTCCTATCAGTACGCGCAGGGTATGGAGGTGCTGGTTGCGAATGCGCTGAAGCGCGCCCGCGCCGAAGGGCTCAATGCAGCCAGCATCGATGGTGTCTGGACCGCCCCGTTTGATGTGCCGGGTGGCCAGGTCCAGGGCCGCTTGCTGGACAGACAGGGGCGTTTGAACCTCAACGCCCTGGCCAACGAAGACGCCGCGCTTGCCGGTCGAGCAGAGGCGGCCCTGGGTCGTTTGCTGATTGCGCTGGGATTATCCCCTTCCATTGCCGGCGAACTGGCTGACTGGATCGAAGGCGATGCGGCAATCCGCTCAGGCAGCGTCGGCGATTTCTGGTACGCCGCCCAGCGTCCCCCTTATCGAATGGCCGGCATGCCGTTGGCCCACGTCAGCGAGTTGCGCTGGCTGCGCAGTATCGACCCGGATGACTATGCCGCACTCCTGCCGCACGTAACGGTGTTGCCGGAGACCAGTCTGAACATCAACATCAACACCACGAGCGCTGAAGTCCTGACCGGCCTGATCGATGGGCTCGACCTGGAGTCGGCCCGCCGGATTCTGGCGGACGGCCCGTTTGCTGACGCAGCGCAGCTACAGTCCCACCCATTGCTTGTCAGCAAGCTGACCCCGGCCGTCGAGCGCGAGCTGGTGGTCGACAGCCGCTGGTATCTGGCGCAGGCGAGGGTCAGCCTGGAAGGCATCGAGCGTGACTTTTTCCGCCTGCTCAGCGTTGACGGTGCGGGTTATGATTTCCGCTACGTCAGCCTGGGTCTCCCCTGACCCTGGCTGCATCAAAGCGCAGAATCGGAGTTTTTTCATGACCGGAAGTGGTCAGTCCAGAATGCTTGTCCACGCCGTCGGCAATCGCTGGCGGTGGGCGGTGCTCGACGCTTCTCGGGCCGTTGGTGCTGAGGGTGAATGTGATCCATCCAATCCTGACTGGCCAACGGGTTTGCCGGTGCACGTGCTCTGCGACGCCGGTCGTTGCACCGGGCTGAAGCTGGAATTGCCGGACATGTCCGGGGCGCGGCTACGCCAGGCTTTGCGCTGGGCTGCTGAAGAGCACCTGGCCGGATCTGCAGAGGATGAGCACGTCGTCGATGCAGGGCGCGACGAGAGCGGCATGCTTCGTTGCGTGGTGATTGCCAACGCTGACATGGAATCGCTTCTTTCACCGCTCACAGGTCTGTCCGTTGAGTCAGTCTGCCCGGACGCGCTCTGCCTGCCGTGGTCATCGGGACAGGTGGCTCTGGCTGCCTCGGGCGATGAGGTGCTGGCGCGCTGGGGTGACTGGGACTTCGGGCGCTTTGATGCGTCGTTGGCTGACGTGCTGCTCGAGCCGGTGGCTGACGGCCAGTGGCGCTGGATCAGCGGCGCTGTCCCGGCAGCGCTTGGCGATCGAATCAGTGCGCCTGCAAAAACCCCGCCCTTGCTGTCGGTTCTGGCCGATGGATTGTCCGACGCGCCGGTCAACCTGTTAACCGGGAACTGGGCGCCTGCCTCGACGCGCTCGGCCGGCCGCCAGTGGCGCTGGGTCGCGCTCCTGGCCGGCGCGCTCATCATCGCGGCACTGGCGGGGCTGGGTCTGGAGAATCGCCTCCTGGATACGCGCAGTGCCGATTTGCAGGAAGAAATCGATGCGCGGTTTGCCGCTGCCTTCCCGGGTATCCGCCCCGCCGGTCGCCACCGTGAACTGGCCGAACGTGAACTGGCCCGGCTCCGCTTTGGAGAGTCGGCCGGCCTGCTGGACCTGATGTATCGCGTCAGTCCGGTTTTGTCCGGACAGACGGGTATTGCCCTGCAGGGGCTCAGTTATCGTGATGCCCAGCTCGAACTTGACGTGCGGGCCCCTGATGTGGCGTCGCTTGATGCACTTGAACAACGACTGCGCGCGCTGGGCCTGGCGGCAGCCGTGCAATCGGCCAGTCTGGATGACGAAGGCGCTGCAGGGCGCATCACAGTGGAGGGATCAGGGTCATGACGGAGCTGTGGTCTCGGCTCAATACGCGCCAGCAGGTGTTGCTGATGCTGGCGGCGGCCACACTGCTAGGTGCGTTCCTGTTTGTCGGACTTTGGGAACCCATGCTGGAGACGCGCGAACAACGGCGTGACCGGGTCGCGGCCCAGCAGGCGCTGGTGAGCTGGCTGGGTACGGTCGCTCCGATGGCCGCCGAACTGCGTCAGCGAGCCAATAAAGGCCAGGATGTGGGATCGCGGTCTTTGCTGGGGCTGGCCGACGAAACGGCCCGCGCGGCCGGACTTGCCGGCGCCTTGTCCCGCATTGAGCCGGCTGGCGAAGATCGCGTCAGGGTCTGGCTTGACCGGGCGGATTTCATGGCGACGATGCAGTGGCTGGAGGGCCTTGCGGGCAGCCATCCTGTTGCCGTGGCCAGGCTGGATTTGGAGCGGGCCGCGGTTGCCGGTCAGGTCAACGTGCGGATTACCCTGAGCGCCGATGGCTAAACGGATCTGGCTGTTGCCGATTCTGCTGATCCCGGTTTTGATCGTCATCAGTTTTCCAGCAGCGGTTGTCACCCCGCGGCTGGACCTGCCGTCGAATGTGACCCAGGTGCACGGGTCGATCTGGTCGGGGAATGCCAGTTGGCAACAGCCCGGCTGGCAGCCCCTGCTTTTGAGCTGGCGCTGGCGCGGCGGACGCGACTGGCACTGGCAGGCCGATGGCGGGTCCACGCAGCTCGAGGGGCTTTGGCGGCCGGGGCAAGCGACGGTTCTGCCCAGTGTGCGAGGTCAACTGAACATCGATCGGCTGGACGTGGCCCACTGGCTTGGCGTCGCAAAACCTACCGGGATACTGGAGCTGGATTTAAGCGATGTCGAACTGTCTGGCCGGGGCGCGCCAAGCGCAGGCGGAAAAGCAGTGTGGCGCCAGGCAGGGCTCGTCGGGGCCGTCCAGGCGTCGCTGGGAGACATTGAAATCGCTGTTGAAAACATTCCATCGGTCACCCAAAGCCTGCAGCTTGAGATCCGCTCGCTGGCGCCGGCTGCGGTACAGGTGCGTGGGAGCATTGTCCTGGACCAGGATCGCTACAACGCCGATGTTTGGTTGCGTGCTGCTTCGGATAGAAGCGATCTGACGCCGGCGCTGGCCAGTATTGGCGAACTGCAGCCTGATGGCCAGGTCCGGGTGCGGGTCAGCGGGGCCATAGGGTTGTAAAGCTTCCTTAGAAACAGACCGGTATTGTTCTTCGGATAGAAGGCTTCCGGTACACTGATCGAATGCCTGATCGCTCCTTTCATTTTCCGGATCTTGGTCTTGCGCTGGACGCGGCCCGTCAGGCCGCCGAGGCGGCTGACCGTATAGCCATGGCTTACTTCCGGTCTTCCGGGCTGACCATCGAGCGGAAGTCGGACGCGAGCCCGGTCACGATCGCTGATCGTGAGTGCGAGACTGCTATTCGGAAGACGCTGCAAGCGCAGTTTCCCGACCACGCTTTTTTCGGCGAGGAATATGGGCAGCAGGGCGATAGTCGTTGTCTTTGGCTGATCGA
The DNA here is from genome assembly GCA_964540315.1 of uncultured Wenzhouxiangella sp. Classification (GTDB taxonomy): domain Bacteria; phylum Pseudomonadota; class Gammaproteobacteria; order Xanthomonadales; family Wenzhouxiangellaceae; genus Wenzhouxiangella. Next base: position 7,161 of record CAZIMY010000004.1, on the reverse strand, counting down.
TCCGATTGACGGTACGCGCAGCTTTATTCGCGGTCTGCCGTTCTGGTCGGTGCAGATCGCCCTGATGGTTGACGGCGAACTTGTTCTCGGGGTCTCCTCAGCGCCTGCTTTCGGCGAAACTGCCTGGGCGGTCACTGATGGGTCGGCCATGATTGATGATCAGGCGGTCACAACGGGTACGACGGGCCAGATTGAACAGGCCGATATCTCGTTCGGAAATTTGCGCAGTCTGGCGCGCAGCAGTGGCTGGCATGCCGTGGGTCAACTGGTTGCCAGGGCGGCCCGCTGCCGGGGTTATGGCGACTTTTACTCGTATCATCGGCTGGCTGACGGAGGGCAGGACGCGGTGGTTGAAAGTGACGTCAATATTCTAGATATTGCCGCGCTGACCGTCATTTGCCGTCAGGCCGGGGCGCGGGTGACAGACCTCGCCGGCGGGCCGATCAATCTTGATACGACCTCGATTCTGGCCGCGGCTCCGATGCTGCACGACCAACTCCTGGAATTGTTCAATGACCGTTGATCCGAAACGACCGCTTCCGGCCATTCATGCCCGGCGCGAGCGCGAACCGGCTCGCTTGTTCAAAGTCGAGCAACTCGACCTTGAATTCTCCAATGGCGAGCGGCGAACCTATGAACGTCTGGTCAGTCGCGGCCTGGGAGGCGTGATCGTGGTTGCCATGCCAGATGACAACGAGGTGCTGCTGATCAGGGAGTATGCGTGCGGCTTTCACCGCTATGAGCTCTGTCTGCCCAAGGGCCGTTTGGAGGCCGGAGAAGACGTGCTCGAAGGCGCTAACCGCGAACTGCAGGAAGAGTGTGGTTTCGGGGCTCGAACCTTGACTAGTCTCGGTCCACTGACCATGGCGCCGGGCTACATGACCCATGCCACTGAAGTTGTTCTGGCGCGCGACCTTTATCCCTCGCGATTACCGGGCGACGAGCCTGAGGAGCTTCAGGTCATCAACTGGCCGATGGACGATCTGGTCTCGCTGATCCAGCGCCACGATTGCAGCGAAGGCCGCAGCGTGGCCGCGCTTTACATGGCCCGCGACCTGATCCAGAACGGCAAGGTCTGATCGAATTGACGTCAGAAAGGCTTGACGACCACCAGAACGACCACCACCACGAGGAAAAGCGCCGGTACCTCATTGAACAGCCGGTACCAGCGTGAACTGTGCTGGTTTGCGTCCACTGCGAACACGCCGACCAGCCGCCAACACCAAAGGTGATAGCCAATCAGACCTGCGACCAGCGCCAGTTTCGCATGCATCCAGCCACCCGTACCCAGGTGCCAGGGCTCGCCGATCAGCAGACTCAGCCCGAGGATGACAGCGGCAGCGCCGCCGATATGGGTAATCATCAGCAGTCTGCGCTGCATGATCTTGAGCAGGTCAATCGTTGGTGAGGCGGGATTTTCTGCCGCATACACAAACAACCGGGGCAGGTAAAAAAGCCCGGCGAACCAGGTCACAACAAAAATGATGTGGAATGCTTCAAGCCAGCGCATGGCCAACTCCGAATCGATGACAGCGGGGAATTGTCCGGCAAGCCGCACTGGATTACAACACGGGCCCTTTGAAGCCGGCGCAATAAAACCGACCTCCCACCTGACGCGGGGTGTTCAGGTTGAAGCAATCTGTCCGGGGTGCGGCTTTTTTGTTGCTGACGCGGTGATATATTGCTACACGTTCACCAACCTTAAGGCGGATCGATAGAAGATGTCTACGGAAGCACCACCTCTTGTTTTTACCGAGGCCGCAGCGGCCAAAGTCCGCCAGCTCATTCTTGAGGAGTCCAATCCAGCGCTCAATCTTCGCGTCTACATCACCGGCGGCGGCTGTTCAGGTTTTCAGTATGGCTTTACCTTCGATGAATCGGTTGAGGACGGCGACGTGGCGGTGACGCGCGATGACGTCACGCTGCTCGTCGACCCTCTGAGTTTTCAGTATCTTGAGGGAGCGGAGGTGGACTACAGTGAGAGCCTGCAAGGCGCTCGCTTTGTCATCCGCAACCCGAACGCTGCGACAACTTGTGGCTGTGGCTCATCCTTCGGCCTTGCCTGATTTGCCAGCCAGCGGGGGCGGCATGCTGCGGTCGCTGATTGATCTTCGCTTGCTGTGACGATTCTGATCGTTCTGCTGGGCCTCCTGCTCAGCCACCTTATTTACCCAAGACTGCATCCCCGAAACTTCGGCTGGTTCAACCGGGTGCTTGGCGCCGTCAAGCAGCGGGCTTCGGGTCGTGAATGGCTTCCTGCGGTCGCGGTATTCGGCATTGCTGTGGCGGCAGCAGCCCTGGCGAGTGTGTTGCTTGACCACACGCTGGGAACGGCGGGGTGGTTTTTGCTGGCGCTGGCGACTTTTGTTTACACGCTGGGTCCGCGCGACCTTGATCGTGATGTAGAGGCCTTGCTGAACGATGGCAACGGCCGCGACCACCTTGAAGCGCTTCGCGTCATGCGTATTGAGCGAAATGCCGATGCCAGAGCAGCATCGGCCGGTATTTTCCACGCGGCACAAACACGTTGGTTCGGCATTCTGTTCTGGTTTGTCGTGCTGGGCATTGCCGGCGCGTTGTTGTATCGGCTGACCCGATTGAGTCTCCATTTTTCTGATTGGACGGCAGGCGAGTCGGCTTGGCTGGTTAAGCTGAGATTCGTATTGGATTGGCCAGTGCTCGTCCTGATGCTGGTCAGCGCCGGTCTGGGCGGTGATCTTGACGCTGTCCGGCGCGCGTGGCAGAGCCACGTCAGCGGCGGCTCGTCGTGGTTTCTCCAAGACGATGTTTTGGACGGCGTGGCGGCATTGAGCGTGGCGCCGGAAGCGACTTTTGAAGAGGGCGTTCAGGCAGGTCACCACATGGTCCGGCGAATGCTCCTGATCTGGCTGGTCGTGCTCAGCCTGCTGCTCATCGCCGGCTGGCTGTCATAGGCCAGCGGATTCTGCTGTTCGGAAGCAGTTCCACTACTCGCCGTAGCCGCTAAGCTCCAGATACCCGCGGCCGATCGGCTCGCCGCTGGCCTGGTCGAGGATATCGATCATGCCTTCCCAGTAGTCCACCGACTGGCGCCAGTGCTGATTGTCGAATACGGCTCGAGCGCGAATACTCAAGTCCGCTGAAGGAACGGAGATTTGCCATTCCACCGGCCAGCGATCGCCCTTGGAATCAGTCCAGCGGCGCTCAACTTCGGCAACATAGTCCTGGTTGGTGAGGTAAACGCTCCGCCCGTCCTCCTCGACCAGAAGACCGTAAGACCACTCTGAATCGCTGCCGTCCTTGTTGCGCAGGCCGGCCAGCATCAGGTCACGCCCGTCCTCAAGCTGGATGGCAAACCAGTCCCAGCCGGCTTGTTCTTCAGACAGCTGGCTGGAACCCCATTCGCGATCCAGCCAGGACAGCCCTTGAACCGATAGAACCTCGTCGCCGATGCGGATGTTGCCAGTCGTCGCCAGGCGGGTGATGGAGTAATAGCGGGAGGCATTGCCGGGGTCGGGACCCTTGCGACTGTAGCCGTTATCGCCCTGAAGGACGATCGGGCGGATGGGTGTAAGGCTGAGATCGAGAGCGAAGTCGCCCGCATCGGCCTCCAGCTGCCAGTCCTCGGAACCCAGGGCGACCTGCCAGTCTCTTAACCACCAGCGATCAGGATCAGCCCCGGCGAGGCCCAGCGAACCCCGTGCGAATCGCTCGGCCTGAAAGAAGCGCTGCTGCCGACCATCGCTCAGGGCCAGATGGGCCATCCACATCGCCTCGGTTTGCCACGCTGAATCCATGGGTTGCCCGGGAGACGTCGCAAAGCGGAACAGGGTGTACTGAAAGCCGAGACGTTCGCCAGCCGGTGTCTCGAGGTTGCCGGTGAAGTACCACCATTCGTTCTGGTAAGAGGGGTGCTGGGCATGATCTTCAGGAAAAGACAGCGGTATGGGTCCGGTCACGCGGCGGAACTCCTGCGTCTCGCCGCTCATCAGGTTTTCCACCCGGAGCCTTTCTGGAGCCACCGGGTCCGGCGGCACGGTCTGCCAGGCCAGCCAGATCACAAGCAGCGTGACCGCCCCGGCGACGACAACAGTATCAAGACGCATCAGCTGGCTCTCAATAGCGGGGCAGGGTCACGACTGGCAATCTTCCAGGCTGGATAGCCCCCGGCGATGGCACCGAGTAGAATTGCCAGCGGCACCAGCACGGCCAGCGGCTGCCACGGCCAGGTCAGTACAACGCTCCAACCGAAGGCGCGAGGCTGCACGGCAAGCGACAGCACGGCATGAATCAGCATGCTGAACGGAATGGCCATAAGGACGGCAATCACGGCAAGGCTGGTGGTCTGGGTCAGGACAACGCCGGCAAGGCCTTTTCGGGGCAGCCCGAGCGCGCGCAGCGTGGCGTACTCGCGGCCGCGCTCCAGTCCCATAGCCAGCAGCGCGCTGATCAGCGCAATTGCGGCAATCATGCCCACCAGAATGGCCAGGGCCCAGGAGATCCTGAAGGTTCGGTCGAAAACCGCCAGCGTTTGCTCGCGCACTTCTTCCCGGGTCGTGAGATTGCCGGCCGGAAAGGCGTCGGCAATTCGGTCTTTGAAGGCGGCCGGCTCGGTGTCGGGTTCGAGATACAAGCCGATACTGTCGCGTTCCTCATCCTGCCAAAGCTCTCGAAAACGCCAGCCGATCAAACCCACCAGACCCCGATCATTGCTGTAGTCCCGATAAACTGCTGCAACTTCGAAATCGACCGTTCCAGACGGTGTCGCCAAGGCCAGCTGATCACCCGGTTTCAGGTCTTTGCGCCGGGCCATGGGTTCTGTCACCAGGACGCCGGCGCCCGATTCCACGATCGGGCGCGCCGTTTCCGCATCGCCGCTGATCCACTCGAATGCAGCCCAGGCCTTTGGGTTAAGGTCGTAGCCGGTCACCATGCTGCCATCATCGAGTCGAATCTGGCGCGAGCTGGTCATCATCTGTATTTCGGGCCACTCCTCCAGCGCCGTGAAGTCGTCGGCATCGAGCTGGCCCTGGCTGACCGTCAGATAGACGTCGGCACTGATCAGGCGGCTCACCCAGTCATCCACGGTGGATCGGAAGCCCAGCACCATCATTCCCACCCCGGCGCTGAGCGCCAGGGCGAGGCTCAGCGCCGAGATCGCGGGCGCCAGGCGCTGCCGCGAGCTCATCAGCATCTTGATGGAGCGGGCCACGAGTCCCCGGCCTCGAGCCGAAAGGCTGCGCAGCAGCACCATGCCGATCGAGGGGGCGAGCAGCGCGCAGCCTGAGAGCATGACAAACAAGCCGGCCATGACCGGAGGCAGGGTTTTCGTGGTCACAATCAGGGCTGCCCCAACGATCAGCAAGACAGCGGGCAGCCAGCCCAGAAAGCGCGACCGGCCGATGCGGGGCTCATGGACGGTGCGAGCCAGCTGACCCGGAGGAATCCGCTGTGCTTCACGAAGAACGCCCAGCACGCTGGCCAGCGCCATCACTACGGCCATCAGCCAGACGGTGGCGTAGAGAGTGACCGTGGGTCGAATCCCGGCTGAGGCGACCATCCGATACAGCTCGGCGACGGGCTGGCGCACCAGGTCGAGTAAAACCGTGGCCATCAGCGTGCCCAGCGCAAGTCCGACCAGCGAGCCCAAGCCGGCGAGGATCATCGTCTCCAGGGCAAGCAGCGCCTGAATCCGGCCCTGCGTGACGCCCACCGCTCGCAGCATGCCGATGGTTCGGCGCCGCTGGACCAGTAGAAAGGCGAGTACGCTGTAAATAACGAACAATCCCACCGCCAGACTGAGCAGGCTCATGGCGGTCAGGTTGGCGCGCATTCCGGCCGTCAACGCTGCGGCTGAGTCACGGCGTTGTTCAGCGTCGACCAGGTCCAGACCCTCCGGTATATGAGTGTTTAGCCAGTCGCGACTTTCCGCCGGGGCTTCGATGAAGCTGAGTTGGCCCTGACGGCCGGTGAGATGCTGGGCTGCCGCAAGATCCATGATGATTCGGTCGTCCAGCTCGCGGCCTCCATCAATGGCACCCACGATCTCCAGATCGAGCAAGCGACCTGAATACCTGACCTGCAGCTTGCCCGGCGGCTCAATGCCAAGTCGTTCAAGGGTTTCTCCATTGGCCACCGCGGCATTGGAAAGAGTCAAGAGTTGCCCGGTCGCCGGGCCGGTCGGCTGGACAGCGCTGGTGCGATCCAGTGACAGCGGGTCGATCGCCAGCAATTCGAGCATGCGGTTGCCATGACGAACGCGGGAGCTTAGAACAGGCACAAGCTCGGGTGCTCCGGGCGTCGTGGCCAGATTGGAAAAAAGAGTCTCATCCAGCGGTCCGCCGGACGATTTGATCCGGATGGTTTCGCGACCACTCAGGGATTCCGTTGCGCTGTCGAGGGCGTCCATCAGCACATCTCGCATCAGGGCGACACCGGTGACCACTGCCACGCCGGCGGCGATACCGATCAAGGCCAGCAGCAGTTGGCCGGGGTGGCGGTAGAAAAAGCGGCGGGAGGATTCGAGCAGCAGTCGCATCAATCGCTGCTCAGTCTTCCGTGCCGCAAGTGAAGCACGCGATCGCACAGCGCAGCGGCGTCGTCGTTATGGGTCACCATCAGCAAGGTGACGCCCTTCTGGCGGGTCACTCGATCAAACAGCGCAAGAACGCCTTCGGCGGTGGTCTGGTCGAGAGACCCGGTTGGCTCGTCCGCCAATAGCAGGGCAGGCTCATGGACGAGTGCCCGGGCAATGGCAACCCGCTGTTTTTCTCCGCCGGAAAGCTTTTCGGGCAGGCGTTCGAGCAACGCCTCGATCCCCAGCTCTTCGGCCAGCTTGCCGATGCGCTCACGCTGGTCAAGGCAGTCGTTCAACCAGAGCGGCAGCTCGATGTTCTCGCGAACGGTCAGACTGTCAATGAGATTGAAGTCCTGGAATACCAGACCAATAAAACGGGCGCGAAAGCGGGTGCGTTCGGGTTCTGCCAAGGTCGAAAACTCCCGTCCTCCAACCCACACTGTGCCGGCGTCGGGGGTGTCCATGCCGGCCGCCAGGTGCAACAGCGTCGTCTTGCCGGACCCGGAGGAACCCATCACAGCCACGCGTTCCCCGGGCTTAAGTTCCAGGTCGACGTCTTCCAACACCTGAACGGGCCCGGTTGTTCCGAACCGTCGTTGAAGCCC
>CAZIMY010000003.1:0-51337 GCA_964540315.1 uncultured Wenzhouxiangella sp. | reverse complement strand
ATCGGACGTACCCTGGGGCATGCCGAGGAGACAGCAATCCTCGTAAAACCTGCTGTACCAAAGTTAGTTGCCAACGACGACAACTACGCACTGGCTGCCTAAAAACCAGCCTGCTCCCCATCAGTTGAGCCTGCGCTTCTGAACCGGGGATCATTTAGCAGGATCGCACCGTGTTGCGCCTCAGGGCATCGGTGTTAAACCAAACTGACGCTGGTTGCTGCACATGCCCTGCCACTCGGGCGGTGCAGTAACGAGAAAAAATCGAGTGGCTAAGCATGTAGAACCAGGATCAGAAGGTTTGCGGACGCGGGTTCGACTCCCGCCGCCTCCACCAGATCTCCCCCAGCCCCGGCCCCTGAAGCCGGGGCTTTTTAATGGACGCGACCGCACATCGCATGGAGGTCGCATGGTTATCATTCACCGATCAACGACAAACCGGAACCGTACTCATGACCGACGACAAGCGCCGCAATGAAGCTTTACTGACCATCGCTCTTTTCGCCGCCTTCGCCGACGGCGACAAGGACGAGACCGAGCGCGAAGAAATACGCCGCCTGGCCGAATCCCTGTCAGCCGACGGCAGCCTGAACCTGCGAGGTTTATACCAGGATGTTCTTCTGGGCAAGGTCAAACCGGATCAAGCGATCGCAAATCTCGGCAGCGCGGGCGAAAAGCATCTCGCTTACGAGATCGCAGTGGGTGTGTGTGACGCCGATGGCCGAACATCCGCCGCTGAACGAGCTTTTCTGGATCGTCTCAAATCAGCCTTGGAGCTGCCGGGTAGCGAGGCTCAGGAAATTGAAACAGAAGCCGAGCAGGTTGTGGAAATGACGGAAGCAGCGGCGCCGGCATCAACCGCGATGCAAACCTCAGCGCCGTCGATCCCTGACGCAGCTCCTGATGAGGGCGAAATCGAGCAGCGCATCGTGCGTTACTCGATCATCAACGGCGCACTCGAAGTGCTGCCGCAGTCCTGGGCCTCGATGGCCATCATCCCGCTGCAGATCCGGTTGGTCTACACCATCGGCCAGGATTACGGCGTAGCGCTGGACCGCGGCCACATCAAGGAGTTCCTGGCCACGCTCGGCGTCGGCATGACGTCTCAGTACGTTGAGCAAATAGGCCGCAAGCTCATTGGCGGCCTGCTGGGCAAAATGGCGGGGCGTAGTGTCGGAAAATTGGGCCGCACCGCAACTGGGGCGGCCTTCTCGTTTGCCACAACCTATGCGCTGGGCCACGTCGCACGCCGTTATTATGCCGGCGGCCGGCAGATGAGCACGCAGCTACTCAAGCAAACGTTCGACGATCAGTTTGGTTCGGCCAAGACTCTGCAGGCCCAATATGCACCGCAGATAACCCAACAGGCTCAGTCGCTAAATATGACCGATGTAATGGCCATGGCCAAAGGCGGCCGACCCATTTAAAACCACTGAGCATGACAGGATGCCGATCCCTGTCATGCCCCGCTGCGGACCTCGCCAGGTTTCTGGTTTCTAGTTTACGGTTGGAATAGCGCTTGCCTCGAAGCCGTAGTTGCGAAGCACTGTCTGACCGGCGGGAGACAAGATATACATGGCCAAGTGCCAAGCTTGCGCTGGCGCTTGGTCCAGCACCATCAGTCCGTAATCAGCACCAACTGAAAGATTCTGCGGCACCTGTACGATCTGCAATGTATTAACCTCGGCCTTTGCGAGCACAGCATTCGTGCAATAGGTCAGAAATACATCGGCCTGGTCGCTATCGATCACCCACGCGTAGGTGTTTCGCCCGGTGGGCGGGACCGCGCTGTCAGGCCCTCCGGTCAGCTGCAAGGCCTTTGCCTTGAGCACCTCGGCATGGCCGCTTTTGTCGAACAGCTCAAAGGCGTAATCGCCGGACGGATCGGCCTGGGGAGTGGAAGTGCCGACCCGGACGGCATCGTCGAGCATTACGGCCAGCAAGCTCTCGCTGCTGACTTCGAGCTCTGGTCGGGCCAGAGCACAGAGCTGATTGCGCGCAAACAAAGTTACCGGACCGCCTCGCCCGGCACTTTGTAGCGTGCGCGGATGGCGCATGTTGGCGGAGGCGAACACGTGGGCGCTTTCACCGTCCTCAATTCGGCCCCGCATCAGTCCGGATGGACCAAAAGCGGCGGTGACCGGCACGCCAAATTGCTCAGTGTAATTCGCAACCACATCAGACAACGCTGCACGCAGGCTTCCAGCGGCGAACAGTGAAATTTCCTCGGCCGAAGTGGGCGTCATGACCAAGCCAATCCCAATCGTTAGCAGCAGCTTTCTAAACATTTTCTTCGTCCTCCCATCGTCTTCGGACAGCGTGCTGACCCGTACCGACCGGCGTCCTAAACAGACTGCCAAGTGGCGTCGAATCTTGCATCACTTGTTGATGACAGCATCTTATGGATACCGTGATGTATATAACATAGCAGAGTTTATTGGGATGTACGCGAAGAAAGTTATGCAGTCATTTTCCAATCTACTGGTCAACGGCAGATCGGGAATCGAGACCCTGGGGCAAGAACCTCGCGGGGGACGGCCCCGCGAGAATTGTCTTGATCAGCGCTCCCGGCGATCGTCCTTGCCGTCGTCAGACAGGCTCTCGCCGGACGAACCCGCAGCCTCATCGTGACTGGCTTCGTCAGCGTCTTGCCGATTTGTCGATTCCTCAGAAGGGTCGACCGCCTCGGCTTTTGCGGCATCATCGGCTGGGTCTTTTTCCGACTCAGCCTCGGACTCAACCTCGGGGGCCTCGCTCGTTGAAGATTCCTGATGAGCCGCCTGGGTGGCTTGCTCGTCTTTGGCCTCGGCCGCTTCAGACGGGCCTGGAACTTCTCCATCCTCGTCAGTATCGCTGGGCTTGACGGTGCCAATCCGCTTCAGACGTACCTCTTCCTGCCCGACCTGCGGCATACGTTCTCGAACAACTTCGGGGTCGACCAGCTTCTCGGCACCATCGCTTAGGTGGTCGAAGACCGCCTTGTAGCTATCGGTCAGCTGGTTGATCAGTTCGGCGGTCTGGACGAAATGTTCATTCACTTCATCACGAAACGCTTCGTTCTCTCGCTTGATCGAAACGACTGATTCATCCGAACCATCGCGATTCTTCATTACGATCGCAGCAATAGAAACACCCACGATGAGACCCGCCAACAGACCAATTACGCCCTCCAACATAAACAGCATCCTTTAATTCATCCGAGAGTTAGAAGCATAACAGGGGCAACCGTATCCTGGCGTTAAAGGACCGCTATTCACCGTCAGCCCCCCCACTCTTCCAGCGCAGCTCATACAGGTCCAGGCGTCGATCCGCCATGTTTCGAACCGAACCGTGTGATCGAATCTCGCGCAGATTATCAAGATCCAGATCGGCAATCAGCATGGTCTCGGAGTTGGCGGTTGCCTCGTGGGCCACGGCATCGTGCGGAAAGGCGAAGTCCGACGGGGTAAACACGGCAGCCTGGGAATACTGCATGTCCATGTTTTCAACCCGCGGCAAATTGCCCACTGAACCCGTGATGACCACGTAACACTCATTCTCGATGGCTCTAGCCTGGGCGCAGCGTCGAACCCTCAGATAGGCGTTCTTCGTGTCGGTCCAGTACGGCACGAACAGCATGTGCATGCCCTGCTCGGCCAGCAGACGGGGCAGTTCCGGAAACTCCACGTCGTAGCAGACCAGGATCCCGATCTTGCCGAAGTCGGTATCAAAAACGGCGACTTTGTCGCCGCCGACAAGGCCCCAGTAACTCTTTTCATCCGGCGTCACATGAATCTTGTACTGGCGATCCCACGTGCCGTCACGGCGCAGAAGATAACAGACGTTGCGCAGTTCCTCCCCGTCGTACTCGGGCATTGAGCCGGCGACAATATTGATGTTGTAGGAGACTGCGAAGCGCTGCATCTGCTCGCGGATTTGTTCGGTATAACCGGCCAGTTTGCGCACCGCCTCAGCCGGCCCTTGATCATTCCAGGGCGCCATCATCGGCCCGTTAAAAAACTCCGGAAACAGGACCACGTCGGCCTGGTAGCCGGACACAGCATCTACGAAATATTCGATCTGGGCGTAGAGGTCATCCAGGGATGCGGTTGGACGCATCTGCCACTGGACCGCGCCAATGCGCACATCTGAGGGTCGTCCACCAATGGCACCCGGCGTTTCTTCCTCGAAGTAGACGTTAACCCATTCGAGCAGCACCGCATGCCCTGCAGAGGCCTGATCGTCGGGCAGATAACCGCGCACGATTTTTCGCACCTGGAAATCGTTGGCCAACTGAAAAGTGAGGATCGGATCCGTCATTTCCCTGGAACGCACTTTCGCCACGTACTGGCGCGGCGTCAGTTCGTCCTTGTGGTCGTGATAGCCGGGAATGCGTCCGCCGACCACGATACCCCTGAGGTTGAGACTCTCACACAACTCCTTGCGCGCATCATAGAGCCTGCGGCCCAGGCGCAGATCCCGATATTCTGGGTCAACAAACACATCCACGCCATACAGCACATCACCCTTGGGGTCGTGCGTAGTTAGATAGCCGTTGCCGACGATATCCCAGTACTTGTGGTCGTGCCCCCAGCGGCTGTACTTGACGATCATGGAGATCGCCGCTGCCGCCACTCGGCCGTTGTCCTCGATGCATAACTGACCCTCTGGAAAGCGCTGTATCTGAGACTCGAACTGCGCCTTGGTCCATGCCCCCTCGAGGCCGCCCGGATAGACCTTGTCCATGATCCGGGCGATATCTTCATAGTCATCCAGACGGGTTTGGCGCAGAATCAGGCGATGCTGGTCAGAAGAAAAATCAGCCGTTTCGGACATCGGTTGGGTTCACAAGGGAAAACAGGTTGGAAAGGATAACGCACGGTCATGGCCTGATCTCCGTCCGGCCCCGAATCGATCTATATACTTGGCTTATGCCAGTCAACGCACCCGGACCCGAAACGCTCGTTTACTCACCATCGGAGATCAACCGGGAAGTGAGGACCCACCTGGAAGCCGGATTCTCCCGGGTATGGCTACGCGGCGAGATCTCCAACCTCGCGCGCCCAGCCTCGGGGCATCTTTACTTCAGCCTCAAAGACAGCCGCTCACAGCTGCGCTGCGCGCTATTTCGCGGCAACGCCGCGGGGATAGGGTTTCGCCCCAACAACGGCGACGAGGTCCTGGTCCGGGGCCGCCTGAGCCTTTACGAGCCACGGGGCGACTATCAGCTGATTGCCGACGGCCTGCTGTCGGCAGGCGCAGGGGCACTTCAGCAGGCGTTCGAGGCATTGAAGAAAAAGCTCGAGGCCGAAGGGCTGTTTGCCCCCGACAGGAAAAAACCATTGCCCGTGGCGCCTTATCGGATTGGCGTCATCACCAGCCCTTCCGGTGCTGCCATTCGCGACATTCTCGACGTTCTCGGCCAGCGCTGGCCGCTGGCTCAAGTGCGCATTTATGCAAGCCAGGTCCAGGGCGAGGCCGCCATATCAGGGCTCAGGCGAGCCCTGCTGGCTGCAGAAAAAGATCAATTTTCGCAGGTCATCCTGCTGGCGCGAGGCGGAGGCTCCATCGAGGATCTCTGGGCTTTCAACGACGAAACGCTCGCCCGCACAGTGAGCGGAATGACCATTCCCGTCGTCAGCGGCGTTGGCCATGAAACGGACTTCACCATCGCCGATTTCGTGGCCGATCTCAGGGCCCCCACCCCAACGGCAGCGGCCGTGGCTGCAACTCCTGATGGGCCGAAACTTCTGAGCCAATTCGACAAACACACCTTGCGGCTGAAGAGCGCTCTGCACAGGCGCATCCAAACCCTGTCTCAAGGACTGGATCATCTGGATCGGCGGCGTCTCGGTCAGCACCCGATCCGGCTGATTGAAGACGGCGCCCGGCGCCGAAAAATGGCCAGCCAACAACTGTCGCGCACCTTTCAGCGCAGTCTTGAGGCTCGCCTGACACGCCTGGTAGGGCTTGAGGCTCGGCTCAATATCGCTGCCCCGGCTCGGAAAATCGAGCGCCTCGAGCAGCAAAGAGTGGCGCTGGAGACGAGGCTGGCACGCGCAAGCAACCTGCGCATCGAACGCTTGGAAACCCGTTTGGCCTCACTATCGCGGGCCCTGAATGCCGTCAGCCCGCTGAATGTTCTGGAGCGAGGCTACGCCGTCGTTCGAGATAGCGACGGACAAGCGCTGACCCGTCCCGGCGAATTCCAGCAGGACCAGTCTTTGAGACTGCGCTTTAGCGATTTTGAAGTGCTGGCGCGCGTCGTTGACGTCCCCGAGCACGCTCTGAAGAGCGCACCAGCGCCACTCTCATAACAGCCCGATTTCGCGCAGGCGCTGGGTCAGGTAGCCGTGCGAGGTGATCGGCTCGGGATAACGGTCGGGGTTTTCGTCACTGACGCACTGTGGCAGCGTTTCGATTACGAAATCGGGGTTGGGGTGAAGAAAGAACGGTATCGAGTAGCGCGACTGGCGCGCTGCTGCACCGGGTGGGTTCACTACCTGATGGGTTGTCGAGGGGTAGACGTGGTTGGTCAGCCGCTGCAGCATATCGCCCACATTCACGACGATACTGCCCGGTAAGGTCGTGACCGGAATCCATTGGCCTTCCCGGGTCAGTATCTCCAGACCTTGCTCCCGGGATCCGATCAGCAGGGTAATCAGATTGATGTCTTCATGTCTTGCCGCCCTGACCGCGCCCTCCGGCGCACTGTCGATCGGCGGATAATGAATGGCTCGCAGTATGGAGTTACCCCGATCGATCTTGTCGGCGAACCAATCAGCGGGCAGCTCCAGATCAAGCGCAAGTGCTGATAGCAGGCGCGCGCCCAATTCGTCCAGCGCCTCGTATAAGCCCAGCGCGCTTTTTCTAAAAGCCTCGACACCAGTGGGCCAGAGATTGGGTAGCAAAATGTCTGGATGCAGGTTTTCGCCGTGAGTTTCCCGCCCAACGTGCCAAAACTCCTTTAGATCAGGCACACCATGGTCTTTTGCCTGCTCGACGCCAAAACCGGTATAACCTCGGGCTCCGCCCTTGTTGGGCAGCCGGAGCGCTTGTTTTGTTTCTTCAGGCAAGGCAAAAAAAGCCTTGAAGACCGAGTACGCCTGCTCGATCACCTCGTCATCAATCCCATGGTCACGCACGGCAACGAAGCCAAAATCGCGCCAGCCCTGGCCAATGCGGTCGGTAAAGTCCCCTTTCTGACCGTCGAAATCCGACATGGACAGGACGGGAATCCCAGCGGTTTCGTTCATTCGGTCACGGCTCCGGCAACAACGTCAGCCAATTCTTCGGCCAGCATTTGAACAGTCTGGCGATCGCGTCCCTCCACGGTCACCCGGACAACGGGTTCGGTGCCGGACGGACGCAAGATAACCCGGCCCTGACCGGCCAGCTGGCTCTGCGCTTCATTCAGAGCTGCAGCGACTTCCGCCGCCTCCTCAACCACCTGGCGCGCACTGCCCTCCACCGGAACGTTGATCATGACCTGAGGATATTTGGTCATCCCCCCGACAAGGGCCGCGAGTGACTGACGCCCGGTTGCGATCACTTCCACGACCTGCAGCGCACTGACGATACCGCAACCCATGGATGCCCGGTCAAGGCACAGGATGTGACCGGAGGTCTCTCCTCCCAACAGCCAGCCTTTGCGGCACAAAAGGTCATGGACATGACGATCTCCAACCTTGCTCCGGACAAAGGGAATATCCATGCGCTCAAAGGCTTCCTCAAGACCGAAGTTGCTCATCACGGTCCCCACGACCCCGCCGCCGAGTTGCCCTGCAGATTGCCGAGCGCTTGCCAGCAGGAACAAGATCTGATCGCCATCAATGGCTTGGCCTTCATGGTCAATCATGACGACCCGATCGCCATCGCCGTCGAAGGCAATGCCCAGATCGGCATTTTCGCTGACCACCCGAGCCGCCAGACTGGACGTATCGGTGGACCCGCAAGCTTCGTTGATATTCAAGCCGTTGGGCTGGTGATGAATACTGACAACCTCCGCACCCAATTCGCGAAACACTTCAGGTGCAATGCGATAGGTCGCGCCATTGGCGCAGTCCAGGACGAGCTTCAGACCCTCAAAGCGGGTTCCCCAGGTCACGCTTCCCTTGCAGTACTCAATGTAGCGCCCGACCGCATCGTCGATACGCGCCGCCCGACCCAGACGATGAGGCTCAACATGGCTGACGGGCTGATCCAGAGCGGCCTCGATCCTTGCCTGCAGCGCCTCATCGAGCTTCAGACCTTCGCCGGAGAAAAACTTGATGCCGTTATCCTGATAGGCGTTATGAGAGGCTGAAATCACGATACCTGCAGCAGCCCCCATGCTTCGGGTCAAGTGAGCGATGGCCGGCGTCGGCATAGGCCCCAGCAACAGCACGTCGACGCCAGCAGCCGCCAGTCCGGCCTCCAGCGCAGATTCAAACATGTAGCCGGACAGACGCGTGTCTTTGCCGATCACAACGACGCAGCGCTCATCAGCCTGCCGGGACAGCACGCTGCCAGCCGCCCAGCCCAGCTTCAGCATGAACTCTGCTGTAATCGGCGGATCGCCGACCCGCCCACGAATACCATCGGTTCCAAAATACTTCATGCAAGGCTCCCGTTATCCTCATCGAGCCGCTTGAGCGCAAGCCAGACCTTCAGCGCGTCAGCGGTTTCAGCAACATCATGCACACGCAAAATAGCCGCCCCGCGCTGGGCGGCCAGCAGCGCCGCCGCCACCGAAGCCGATGCTCGTTCGTTTGCTTTTTCCCGCCCCGTCAAATGCCCCAGCATGGATTTCCGCGACAGGCCCGCGAGCACCGGATAACCCAGGGTATTGAGTTCGCTCAATCGATGCAGCAAGGTCAAATTATGCGCCAATTGCTTCCCAAACCCGAACCCGGGATCAATCACCAGATTTTCCCGCGCCAAACCCGCCTGAAGACAGGTTTGAATACGTTCTTCGAAAAACGCCATCTGCTCAGCGACCACGTCGGAATAAGTCGGCTGATCCTGCATGGTCAGAGGTTCACCCCGCATGTGCATCAGGCAGACAGGAACAGCATACTCCGCTGCGGTCTCCAGCGCGCCCGGCTCTCGCAGCGCGCGAACGTCATTGATCATATCCGCGCCGGCCAGGATGGCCTCGCGCATCACCGCAGGCTTTGAGGTATCTATGGATATGGGTGCCGAGGAGCGTTGCCGAAGACCCTGTATGACCGGCAGCACCCGGGCCAGTTCCTGAGGTTCCGAGACGGGTTCGGCACCGGGACGAGTGGACTCGCCGCCGATATCCAGTACATCAGCGCCTTCATCCAGCAAGGCCAAGCCATGCCGGATCGCGTGGGAGGCGTCTTCAAACAGGCCCCCGTCGGAAAATGAGTCCGGCGTGACGTTGACGACCCCCATTATCAGCGGTTGACCGCAGCGGTGCGCCGTTCCAATCAAGTCGGCCAGCGTTGAATTCATGCCGATATTTTAGCGACTGACGCTTCATCTGGCCCGACAATAAAAACGCCGGCACTCAGGCCGGCGTTTTTATTGTCGCTGTAAAGCAGTATCAGCCCGGTGCCGGGTGACCGCTGGGCTCATCACCATCGCCGTCACCGCTGGGGGCAGAAGGCGGCGCCGGAGGATCATTCCAACCCTCAGGAGGATCCGGCTCCTGGCCGTCCATGATCTGATTGATCTGCTTGACATCAATGGTTTCGTAGCGCATCAGCGCCTCGGCCATCACCTCCAGCTTGTCGCGGTTCTCCTCAAGGATGCCGCGGGCGGTCGCGTAGGCTTCGTCGATGAAGCTGCGGACCTCCTTATCCAACTGGCGGTGCGTCTCGTCGGAAATATGCTTGTGCTGGGTCACCGAGCGACCGAGGAAAACCTCGTCCTCATTTTCCCCGTAGGCCAGCGGCCCCATGGAGTCCGACAAACCCCACTTGGTGACCATGTTGCGAGCGATCGCTGAGGCCCGCTCGATGTCGTTCGACGCTCCGGTTGTCACGTTGTCCTTACCGTAGATCAGCTCCTCGGCGACCCGGCCGCCGAACAGGCTGGCCAGCTGCGAATTAAGCTGCTTGCGGGTCATCGAGTACTTGTCTTCCTCGGGCAGGAACATTGTTACCCCCAAAGCGCGACCGCGGGGAATGATCGTCACCTTGTAAACCGGGTCATGTTCCGGAACAATCCGACCGACGATGGCGTGACCCGCCTCGTGGTAGGCGGTCAGTCGTTTGTCATCTTCGGACATGACCATGGATTTGCGCTCCGCGCCCATCATGATCTTGTCCTTGGCCAGCTCGAAATGGGACTGGCGCACCGTGCGGGAATCCTGACGGGCCGCGAACAAAGCCGCCTCGTTGACCAAGTTGGCCAGGTCTGCGCCAGAAAACCCCGGGGTGCCTCTGGCAATCACACGCGCATCCGCATCGTCGTCGATCGGCACTTTACGCATGTGGACCTTGAGAATCTGCTCGCGACCTTTCAGGTCAGGCAACGGCACCACCACCTGGCGGTCGAAGCGACCCGGGCGAAGCAGGGCTTGGTCAAGCACGTCGGGCCGGTTGGTCGCCGCGATCAGGATGATGCCTTCATTACCCTCAAAGCCGTCCATTTCGACCAGGAGCTGATTCAGCGTCTGCTCGCGTTCATCGTGACCACCGCCAAGACCGGCGCCACGCTGACGCCCGACTGCATCAATTTCGTCGATGAAAATGATGCAGGGGGCATGTTTCTTGGCGGTCTCGAACATGTCACGAACGCGGGACGCACCGACCCCAACGAACATCTCGACAAAATCCGACCCGGAAATGGAGAAAAACGGCACCTTAGCCTCGCCGGCAATCGCCCGGGCCAACAGTGTCTTGCCGGTCCCCGGCGGACCGACCATCAAAATGCCCTTGGGAATATGCCCGCCGAGGCGCTGGAACTTGGCCGGAGAACGGAGGAAGTCGACCAATTCGGTGACCTCGTCCTTGGCCTCCTCGCAGCCGGCGACGTCCTGGAAGGTCACTTTGACCTGGTCCTCGCCCTGCAGCTTTGCGCGCGATTTACCAAAACTCATGGCGCCACCACGGCCGCCCATGCCACCCTGCATCTGCCGCATGAAGTAGACCCACAGGCCGACAAGAACAAGCACCGGCAGCAAGCTGATGAAAATATCGACCATCAGTGATCGGCCGGCGGGTTCCTGCGCCTCGATTTCAACGCGGTGGTCCAAGAGATCCTTGATTAGGCCATCATCGCGGGGCGCAAGGACCTGAAACTGCCGGCCGTCGCGCGTGAAGCCGGTGATGTTTTTCGCCCCTGCACTCTCCTGGATCTGAACCCGGTCAACGCCTCCACTGCGAACCTCCTCGAGAAACATCGAGTAGGTCATTTCGTTGGGCTGCTCCTGCGGCTGAGAGTAATAGTTGAAAACGCTCATCAGGACCATCGCAATGATGATCCACATCAGCAGGTTCTTGGCAAAATCACTCAACGGCTATCTCCAGTTACTGTTTGCTGTCTGAAATTGTAGGGCAAGAGTGTGACGAGTCCAATGACTCATTTCAGCCCTTTGCCGACCAGATAAACCTCACGGCTTTCTGCCCGCGAAGCTTTCGGCTTGCGTACCTTGACCGACTTCAAAGCGGCGCGGAAATCGCTCAGAAGCCCGTCAAATCCAGCGCCCTGAAAGACTTTGACCACGCAGGTGCCTGAACTATCCAGCCAGTCGCACGAAAACGCCAGCGCCAATTCTGCCAGATCTATGCTGCGTGCCTGATCTGACGCTGCAATTCCTGAGAGATTGGGGGCCATGTCCGATAGCACAAGGTCTGCTTTCCGATCTTTCATCTCGACTTCCAGACGCGCCAGCACCTCATCTTCGCGAAAATCACCCTCGATAAACGTCACGCCCGGCAGTGGTTCCATGGGCAGAACGTCCAGCGCGATAAGCGATGCCGTGCGTCCCAGCACCCGCCGGGCGACCTGCGACCAGCTGCCGGGCGCTGCGCCAAGATCAACCACAATTTTCGATCGGCCCAGAAACTTGTCCTTCTCGTCGAGCTCCAGAAGTTTGTAGGCGGCCCGGGCGCGCAACCCCTCTTCGCGCGCCCGTCGCACGTAAGGATCGTTTTGCTGGCGATTCTTCCAAGCTTTGCTCAACGCCCCAAGCTCCCTATAAGAACAGGCAAACTCTGTACACTACGGCCAGCCTACCATCGGAAATCTAATGGATCTGACCAACTCGCAGCGCAAGTTTCTGCGCGGACTGACTCACGACCTTGAGCCCGTGGTCATGGTCGCCGACAAAGGACTGACCGACAACGTTCGGGCCGAAATCGAGCTGGCTCTGGAGCACCATGAGCTGATCAAACTAAAAATTCGCGCAGAACGAGACCAGCGCAAAGCCTGGATTGATGACATCGCCCGCTCCACGGGCGCAATCCTGGTTCATCAAATCGGTCAGGTCGCTTGTTACTATCGACGCCATCCCAAAAAGCCAAAGCTCACTCTGCCCCGCTAAAGGCTTGCTGACCGAACCCATGCTGAACCTGACCGAGAATCAGCCCGGCAACCATCACTTTATCCGAGAAGTCCATGAGGGACGGCTCGTGATCAATGATCGGAGTTTTTCTTCCAGCGTTGTCGTCGGTGCGCGGCTTCTGGAAGACCAATGGCCGGTGAGATCGTTAAGTGAACTAACCAAAGACTCCGCCGAGCCAATATTGACACTGGAACCGGAGCTGGTGGTGATCGGCATTGGCTCAAAGCCGATCTTCCCCGATGCGAGCCTGCAGCAGCTGTTCTTTTCACGCGGGATTGGTCTTGAATGCATGACGCTGAAAGCTGCCGCGCGAACTTTTAACATCCTCATGAGCGAGAACCGACGGGCCCTGGCCGCCCTCATTCTTTAACTGTTCGACCCCTTTTCAGGCATCCACGTCATCTGATCGGGCTCCCTGAGCCGTTGCAAGAACAGGCGTGACGAAGTATCAGCCGCCCTGCTCTTCAATTTCCCGGCGCTGTCGTTCGGCCGCCTCATCAAGCACTTGCTCGACGGCTTCGGCCCGCTCCATCGCTTCGCGCTGGGGAGCCAGCAGATCGTCACCTTCCGACTCCGGCTCTCCGCAGGCCGTCAGCAACACGGTCACAGCAAGTGCAGTCAAGATTTTATTCATTCCGACAGTGTAGCCCTTCCCGGCGCGCCACGCCCAGCTGTTCCGCAGTCATCTGGTTGCTATGCGTCGATACCCACCGGTCGCATGGTTTCGTCAACCGCCACCATGACCAGCCTGCCCTCGATGGCCAACTCGCTGCTGCCGGCCACCGCGTCTTCGATCAGCATCTGAACGTTCATCGTCAGCGAGGTGCGGCCAACCTCAACGACATCAGCGATCAGTTCGACGATCGCACCCTGAGGAATCGGCACCTTGAAATCGACCCGGTCCATGGATACCGTGACCACCTGGCGCCGGGCATAGCGCGTTGCGGCAAAAAAAGCCACTTCGTCCATCCACTGCAGCGCACTGCCGCCGTAGAGCGTGCCGAGAGGATTGGTGTGCTGCGGGAAAACCAAACGAGTGATTCGGGTTTTCGACGATTTCTGACGATGCTGATCAATGCCCATGACCAGAGTTTAGCGGAGCGTAGAATAAACGGATGAACATTCGCGCCATGCAGTATCTGGTAACGCTTGCAGATGTCCGCCATTTCAGCAAGGCGGCGGACCGGTGTTTTGTATCGCAGCCCACGCTGAGCACACAAATCCGCAAGCTCGAAGAAGAACTGGGAGTTCAGCTGGTCGAACGCTCGCCGAGGCACGTCATGCTGACGCGGGTTGGTGAAGAGGTCGTCGCCAGGTGCCGCGGCATCCTTGCAGAAGTCGACGCGATGAAAGCGGTTGCGCGCCGCGCCCTTGATCCCGAAGGCGGGCTGCTGCGCGTTGGCATATTCCCGACTCTCGCACCTTACCTGCTTCCCCACGTTGTCCCGACCATACGGCGACGATTCCCGAAACTGACCCTCAGGCTTTTTGAGGAAAAGACCGAAGACATTCTCGACATGCTGGTTCAGGGAAGGCTGGACGCCGGCGTGCTGGCCCTGCCTGCCGGCGGCGATCAGATGGTTGCGCGCGAACTTTTTGAGGAGCCTTTTGTGGTGGCCATGCCCGAGGGACACCCCTTGAGCAAGCGGGCAACCCTTGACATGGCCGATCTCGAGGACCAGGAGCTACTCCTGCTTGAAGACGGACACTGCCTGCGAGATCACGCCCTTGAGGTCTGTCAGATGACCGGCGCCCACGAAAAACTGGACTTTCATGCAACCAGCATGGAAACCCTGCGCCAGATGGTCGCAGCCAATACCGGGATTACCCTCATGCCCGTTCTGTCGGTGAAACCACCCGTCGCGCCGACCGAGAACCTGGTCACTCGACCCTTCGGCGATCAGGGCCCCAAGCGCAGGATCGCCATGATCTGGAGAAAGAGTTCTGCGCTGGCAGATTTTCTCGAACAAATCGCCGAGATCTTCGCCAGCATCAAACCGGAACTGTTGAAGCCCTAGAAAGCCCAGCCTGCCCTGGAATCTCTCAGGACGACGGTTGTTCAGGCTCCTGGTCGGCCAGCAAGTCCTCAAGCCGCCGTGTCATGGTCTCGAACTTGGCGTCTGAAAGCGCGAACTGCCAGGGCGACAGGCGCGCATCGACCGCTGCGGCGTCGGCAAGGAGTCGATTGTTATCTTGCTCAGGCGATTCATCTCCTGCCATGATCGGTTCAGGCTCGGCAGAAACAGAGAACCGTGCCCACGCCTGTCCTGATTCGACGAAAAGATCGACCACAAAGTTGAGCCCGTCACGGGTCACGTAAAGCGCCCGGACCGCCTCATCCGGGACCGACTCATGACGTCTGACATCTTCCAGCACCACATTCGCCAGACCATTTGCCACCGGTCTGATTTGCCACGTCGGAGCCGCTTCGCGCCCTTCCGGAACGTCCAGCAAAACCCACTGCCGATCCTCGCCGTCGGCTGATCGCAGCCGCACGCGGTCACCGTCGGGATGAATAATGGTCAGTTCGGACAGCTCGTCAGCAGGAATATCCATCACGCTGCGCTCAAGCCATTCGGTCACCTCACTGGGGACCTCCAACTCACGACCGGTCAGCCAGCTCTGCTGCTCTGCCTGCAGTCGCACGTACCGGCCGCCGGTGATTTCATCCTGGTCGCCCAGAATCAGCGCCGGAAGATCCGAGTCGGGAAACGAGACCTGAACCCCGCGGGCCGACATAGAGTCAATATCACTGACGCCTAATCTCGGATACCAATCAGGATTCTTGGTTTTAGGTTCCTGACGCGATGCCTCGGCCAGGTCTCTGAGCAGATCATGGACGCGGCGGAAATCGGCCTCATAACCGTCTCTGTTTTCTACGCGCCAGCGATCTTCATCACGTCTCAGACGGGCAACCAGCCGGTCGCCCGCCGCTCGAACGTCTATCGCTTCGATCTCATTGACGACATGACGCAGGTCCGGCACCAGAAGATCTGACTCTGATCCCGGGTTCTTGCCGCGCGTGCCGGTATAAATCAGTGCAGCCGAGATGGCAGCAAGGGTGATAACGGCGAGCAGTATCAGGCTTCGGGAAGTCACGCGGTCTCTCCAGAGCGGGAGCGGCGGAACGCTTGTCGCCTTCGCCAGGCCAGACTCAGCGCAAAAACCGTCACCAGCAGTGGCATCAAGGCAATATTGATGACCTTGACGCGGGCGCCCAGGGCTTCAATATCACGATCCAGATCACGGCGCACCCCCCGTAGTTGCTGTCGGATTTCCAGCCGCCGGGCGATAAACCGATCGATTTCTTCTTCCTGCTCGGAGGTCAGCACGCTCAAATCAGTATCACCGCGCGCCTGCTGCAGTTCATTAAGACGCGCCTCGGCCTCGGCCAGTTCGGCTTCCAGGCGCTGTTCGGTGGCGCGGAGACTTTGTTCGGCCGAGCGCCGCAGCTCATCGACCAGGGTAAACGGCCGGTTGGACGTAGCGCGGCCTCGGACGCTGATCAGGTCAGCGTTGCCAAGGAGGTTGTCGATGGCGTTGATAACGAAGTCGGCATTGTTGGCAAAAGGCTCCAGCAAGGTCGTTCCGAAAAACCGCTGACGCTGCACCCAGTATCGATCAGCCAGAAAATCCGTGTCGCCAACAACGATCGCGTTGATGGAGTTCACGGCAGTATCGGAAGAAGACGATTCGGTCAGAACAGGCTCGACGTCGCCACTGATCCGTGCAGCCAGCACGTATCCCTCTCCCGTGGGCCCGACTTCGTCGATCAGAACCGATGGATCCTCCAGCACTCGAAGACGCTCGGTCGACAGCGGACCTGAGTTCGGGCTGCTGACGATCAGAGGCTGCAACATCAGCGGACTGTCCTCGAGAAGCTCAAACCAGCCCGTAGATGCCAGGTTGAGGACCTCCAGGTCCCCGGTAATGACGTCGTCAGACCTCATGTTTTGCGCCGGAATGCCGAGAATGGCAGGGTGGCGGACCGGCGGTTGTCCTTGCTGCAGATTGACCTGCAGGGCCAGCCCAAGATCAGCGACGAATCTGTCGGTCGGAAACGCCAGCCCCCAAGCGTCAAGAAGCGGGCCGAGAGAGGAATGCCGATCGGCGGTCACAGCCCCCATCGGATCGCTGGGATCGGGCCCCGGATCGCTCTCAGAAAATGGATCAAGAAAAGCCAGCAAACGCCCGCCATTGAAAAGAAAACGCTCGATGTCGGCCAACAGCGCCTGGTCGAGTTCTTTGGGATGAACCAGCACCAGCAGTTCGATATCTTCGGGAAGGGATGTCGCTGACGCATCGATCTCCTCAAGCTCGAACAGCTCACTGACCTCCTGATAAACCGCCCAGGGCTCTCGCGGGCTGCCGGTCCGGAAGTCCATGCCTCCGCTCATCGGCAACCCGGTCAGCCAGCCTACGCGCGGCCTCTGCGGCTGGCTCAGGATGTAAATCATCCGCGCCAGTTCATACTCGAGAAAAGACTCTCGCGCCGGCGAAAGAAAAGGCAGCACTTCCCTTCCATCAACCCGATTCGTGCCCACCAGGCCCAGATAGAGAGACTCCTGCCCGACACCGATCGGGACGCCTTCCAGGCCGAAAAGCACCGCGCGGTCTTCGGCTTCACTGAACGGCTCCGGATCAATTCGACGAACGATCAACTCACCGCCGGCATGCTGAGCCATCTCATCGAGCAGTTCCTGGACCCGGCGGGCGTAGTTTCGAACCATTGGAAGCTCGCTGCTGGCCTCTTCGCTGAAGAAAAACTCCAGCGTGATGGGTTCTTCGATCTCTTCAAGAAGGTTGATCGTGCCCGGGCTCAGGGTATAGAGCTTGTTCTGAGTCAGATCGAGCCGAAGCCCCGTTAAAAAGGCGCCTATCAGCATGGTCAGTGCCAGAAAAAGAATCGCCAGCAGGATCAGGCTGGTCGAAGAGTACCAATGCTTTTTCGTCGCTGTGTCCATACTCACTCTGCCTTCTTGCGTTCAAGGACTATGCGGTTAGCTGCCAGCCAGAATCCGATCACCAACAGGAAGTACAGCACGTCGCGCAGGTCAAGCACACCACGGGAAATGGAAGTGAAGTGAACCAGGAAACTCAGGTTGGCAATCCCGTCGATCAGAGTCTGCGGCATCCAGGTACGAAACAGATCCAGGACCATCGGCAGGCCGGAGAGTAGAAAAACAAAACACGCCACCACGGCCAGGATAAAGGCGACGACCTGATTGCGGGTTGCTGCTGACAAACAGGCACTGATCGACAGAAATCCACCGGCCATCAGCCAACTGCCGAGATAGGCGGCAACGATGACCCCATTGTCGGGACTGCCCAGAACGTTGACTGTGATCCAGATCGGAAAAGTCAGGATCAGCGCCAGCCCGATGAACAGCCATGCGGCCAGAAATTTACCCAGCACGGCCTCGGTCGCGGTGATCGGCAAAGTCAGCAACAATTCAACGGTGCCGTACTTTCTCTCCTCGGCCCATAGGCGCATACCAATGGCCGGAACCAGAAACAGATAAAGCCATGGATGAAAACGGAAAAACGGCTCAAGATCAGCGATCTCCCGCTCATAAAACCCGCCGAGGTAAAAAGTAAATACCGCCGACATCACGAGAAAAATCACGACGAACACGTAGGCGACAGGCGTCGAAAAGTAACTGGCCAGTTCTCGTCGCAGGACCACGCCCAGGTTTTGCATCACGCGGCCTCCCTGCTTTGCGTTATGGTCCGAAAAACCTCGTCCAGACGGCCGGACTCAAGCTGGATTTGGGACACTTTCCAACCGGCGTCGTGAACCTCGCGCGTGACCGCCTCAAACAAGTCGCCCTGCCCGCTCGAAAACACAGTCAGCTGGCCACGATGAATCTCGACCTCTTTGGATTCCCGCAATGCACCCAGCCTCGAGGCGGCTGCCTGCAAGTCATCCAGAACCAAGGTCACCGCGTTGTGGTACCGGGAACGGGCGAGCAATCCTGCTGGCCGGTCGTCGGCCAGCAGACGGCCTTGGGCGATGATCATTGCCCGCGTGCACAAGGCATCGACTTCCTCCAGTATGTGGGTGGAAACGATCACGATGCGCTCGCTGGCCATATCGCGGATCAGGTTCCTGACATCGTGTTTCTGGTTCGGGTCCAACCCGTCGGTTGGCTCGTCTAGGATCAATGCGGGCGGATCATGCAGGATTGCCTGGGCAATGCCAACCCGGCGCCTGAAGCCCTTTGACAGCGTTTCAATGCTTTGGCCCATGACTTCGCCGAGGCTCAGGCGCTCGGCTGCCGAATTGACGCGCTGGCTGAGTTCGTGGCCGCGAAACCCCCTGGCTTCGGCAACAAAACGCAGGAACCTCTCAACGCTGAGTTCACCGTATAGCGGCGCGCCCTCCGGCAGGTATCCCAACTGACGCCGGGCGGCAAGGCCGCTGGTGCGGATATCGTGCCCGAAGATCTCGGCGGTTCCGCTGGTGGGCTCAAGGAAACCGGTCAACATCTTCATCGTGGTTGACTTGCCGGCACCATTCGGGCCGAGAAAGCCGAGGATCGTACCCGGCTCCACCTCGAAACTCAGATCGTCCACCGCCAATAATGGTCCGTAGCGGCGAGTCAGCGACTTGGCCTTGATCATGCAGAAGCCTCTTGTTTCAATGGGTACACCTGAACGTCGCCGTTACTGGGGACGTTAGGACGTGGATTCAACCCCCGTTGGTCGGCGAACCCGACTTACAAGACCGGCGATTGGCAGTAACCTATACCTCTGGATCGCCAAGGATAACGCATGAAACCGGTCATTCTGGATCACTTGCCCGACGGGCTGCTCGAGCAACCCGCCACCGAGCTGCATCGGTTCCTCGATGGGCCCACGCTGATCCACCTTCCCGGACGTCGGCCACAACCCCTGTTTGTGTCGGTCCTGCAGCACGGCAACGAAGTCACCGGCTGGGAAGCCATTCGTCGACTCATCAAAAGCCGGTATCAGCGCGACCCACTGCCGCGTAGTCTGATCCTGCTGATTGGCAACGTCCGCGCCGCCGCGCGCGGCAGACGCCATCTGGCAGACCAACCTGACTTCAACCGTTGCTGGCCTGGATCGGACACGGTCCCGACTATCTGGCACGAGCTCTACAGCGAGATCACCGACCACGTCCGCCTGAGAAAGCCGATCGCCAGTATCGATATCCACAACAATACCGGTCTTAATCCGCATTATTCGGCGGTCAATCGCATTGAGCCACGCCGGCTTCAGTTGGCCTCGCTGTTTTCGCGAACGGTGATCTACTTCACCGAACCGCGTGGTGTGCAATCCATGGCCTTCGGAGAGTTCTGCCCGTCGGTCACCCTGGAGTGCGGCCTGTCAGGCGACGCCGACGGCACGGACCACGCATTGGCTTATCTTGACAGCGTGCTCAATCTTCACGAAATTGCCGCAAGCACCCCGTCGCCCGAAGATCTCGAGCTGTTCAGCATGTCTGCAACGGTGCGCGTTGATCCGGACATTGACTTCGGGTTCAAGCCCGGTCCAGAGCTGGAATTCCCGCCCGATCTTGACCGCTTCAACTTCCGGGAATTGCCGCCCGGCACTCGTCTGGCGACATACCACAACGGCACTGCTCGTCCGCTGATCGCCAGGGGCCACGACGGTCGTGATGTCTCAGACGAGTGTTTCGTCTTCGGGCAGTCAGAAATTCTCACGCGCAAGCCATTGATGCCTGCCATGCTCACGACCGATGAGCTCATCGCACGCAACGACTGCCTGTGCTATTTCATGGAAAGAGTCATCGTCGAACCTCGCGACGCACCGGCTGTCGATCGCGGCGAGGATACTGCGCTTCCTGAAACTCTGCCTTGAGGGTTTTGCGTCAATTACCCATGGTCTATCAAAAGTCAAACGCCCACTCGATGGAAGGAGTCCCGCAATGAATGTTTTTTCGGCTGCCGTCGCAATTGTCGCCATCATCGGCATCGTTTCTCTCGGTCGTAGCTGGGTCGAGAGCCGGCAACGCAATGTCAAACTGGAAGCCTCGGTCGACGAAGCGCTGACAGAGCTGCGCGAGCGCATAGAGACCCTTGAGCGCATCGTCACCGATCAGCGCGAAACCCTGCGCAGGAAATTTGATGAGCTCTGAAACCAACAGGCTTTCAGCTTTTCTGAGGCTGTTTTTCAAAGGTCTGGCAACGATCATCCCGATCGCGCTGACGCTGACGATTGTCTTCTGGCTCGCTGGCCTGGCGGAAAACGGCGTTGGGCGCATGATCCAGCACCTCATCCCCGGCGACTCGTACGTTCGCGGTATGGGCCTGATCGGCGGCATTCTGCTCGTGGTTCTGATTGGACTACTGAGCCAGGTCTACCTGTTTCGTAAACTGATTGACTTTGGCGAGGGCATTCTGGACCGCATGCCCGTCATCAAGTCCGTGTTTCGAGCCACCAAGGATTTTGTTGACTACTTCTCCGGAGACGAGAAGCGCGAATTCAACCAGGTCGTCCGGGTACACCATCCGACCGGCTATTCGCTGCTGGGCTTCATAACCCGCGAAGACCTTTCCGGATTGCCCTTTGGAAACAAAGACGAGGTTGCGGTCTACCTGCCGCTCAGTTACCAGGTCGCCGGCTATACGCTCTTCGTACCGCGCGACTGGTGCGAGTCGGTGGATATGCCGTTTGAAGACGCGGTCAGACTGATTCTGACCGCGGCGATGAAGCGCAGAAACTAGTTTGTTTCAGCGCTGATCCAAAGGCGGCACGCTGCGCGGCTCTGGACCTGTGTAATCGGCGCCTGGTCGAATGATGCGGTTATTGGCTCGCTGTTCCATCACGTGGGCCGCCCAGCCGGTGACCCTCGACATCACGAAGATCGGCGTAAATAGCGCCGTCGGGATACTCATGAAGTGATAGGCCGATGCGTGATAAAAATCGGCGTTGGCGAACAGCTTTTTCTCTTCCCACATGGTCTTCTCGACGATCTCGGAGACCGGAAACAGAACCGTATCGTCGACTTCTTCGGCAAGCTTACGCGACCATTCGCGGATGATGGCATTGCGCGGGTCTTTCTCCCGGTAGACGGCATGACCAAAACCCATGATTTTTTCCTTGGCATCGAGCTTACTGAGCACGTCGCTGCGAGCCTCGTCTGCCGATCCGTAAGTCTCCAGCATGGCCATGGCCATCTCGTTTGCGCCGCCGTGCAGAGGCCCCCTCAGCGAACCAATCGCGCCTGTGATGCAGGAGTGCATATCTGACAGGGTTGATGCGCACACGCGCGCCGTAAAGGTCGATGCGTTGAACTCGTGCTCGGCATAGAGAATCAAAGAGACGTCCATGACACGCGCATGCAGATCGTTGGGTTTTTCACCCCTCAGCAGGTGCAAAAAATGACCGCCCACACCCTCATCGTCGGTCTCAACGTCGATCCGAACGCCATCATGGCTGAATCGATACCAATAGCCCACCATTGACGGGAAGGTTGCCAGCAAACGATCCGCGACATCCTGCTGCTGGTCAAAATCTGTTTCGGTCTCAAGATTGCCAAGAAAAGAGCACCCGGTCCGCAGCACGTCCATAGGATGGGCGGATGCCGGGATACGCTCGAGTACTTGCTTAAGCGCATCCGGCAGCCCGCGCAGCGATTTCAGCCTCGCAGTGTAGGTCTCAAGCTCTTTGGCATTGGGCAAGTGGCCTTTGAGGACCAGGTGGGCGACCTCATTGAAGCTTGCATTTTCAGCCAGGTCGTCGACCGCATAGCCGCGGTAGCGCAGGCTATTGCCGGCCGCACCCACCGTACAGATCTCGGTTTGTCCGGCCGACTGCCCTCTCAGTCCGGCCGCTTTTCTGTTCTCAGTCATTCTGTGGCTCCTTGCTGAATAATTCATCGAGCTTGCGCTCGTAGTCGTGATAACCCAAAACGTCGTAAAGTTCGGTGCGTGTCTGCATGGCCTCAACCATGCTGCGTTGGTGTCCGTCCCGGGCAACAGCCTCATAAACGCCAAGTGCCGCCTTGCTCATGGCCCTGAACGCGCTGAGCGGATAAAGCGCCATGGCCACCTGCGCCTTGGCGAGTTCATCGAGTCCAAACAGGGGCGTCTGACCGAATTCGGTCATGTTGGCCAGCACCGGCGCCGGTACCTGCCGGGTGAATTCCGCAAACTCCTCCAGCGAGTGCAAGGCCTCGGCGAATATCATGTCGGCCCCGGCCTCCACGTAGCGGTTCGCGCGATCAACCGCACAGGCCATGCCTTCGGAAGCATGGGCGTCTGTTCTGGCCATGAATACAAAACCAGCCCCGCGCCGGGCGTCAACCGCAGCCCGAACGCGGTCAACCATCTCTTCAGTGCTGACCAGGGCCTTGTTCGGCCGGTGGCCGCAGCGCTTGGACTGGACCTGGTCTTCCAGGTGAATGGCCGCCACGCCCGCTCTTTCCATCTCCAAAACGGTCCGCGCGATGTTGAACGCACTCCCCCAGCCGGTATCCACGTCAACGAGCAAGGGCAGATCGCAGACCGCCGTAATGCGGCGTGCGTCTTCGGCGACGTCAGCCAACTGACTGATACCCAGATCCGGCAGACCCAGCGAAGCGTTCGCAACCCCGGCTCCCGAGAGGTAAATGGCTTTGTGGCCCGCTTTCTCGGCCAACAAGGCACTGAACGCGTTAACCGTGCCAACAATTTGTAGAGGCGACGCGGCTGCCACCAGT
This sequence comes from uncultured Wenzhouxiangella sp., assembly GCA_964540315.1. Classification (GTDB taxonomy): domain Bacteria; phylum Pseudomonadota; class Gammaproteobacteria; order Xanthomonadales; family Wenzhouxiangellaceae; genus Wenzhouxiangella. The sequence continues at coordinate 28,157 of CAZIMY010000003.1, read as the reverse complement.
TGCCGGAACCTGTCACCGGCCGATTCAAGCGGCATTCTTTCAATCTCCAGCAGTCGGAAGGCAGGCCTGAAATATTACCATGCCGGCAGCACCTGGCCGCTCCGAAGCATGTCGCTCAGACGCGATGAAACGGCGCCGTTTCGGCCAGATAAATGACCTGGTTCGCCAAGCGGGCAGCCTCCTCGAGCCGAACAAACGGCAGGGTGTGCTCGCCCTGGGGCAGCACAAAACTAAGTGTCATCAAGCCGTGGCGGCGAAAATAAGGCGTCTGGACAACGCGCACTTGCTGGACCATGGACAGAGCGAAGACGTCCTGGCGCAAACCCAGCAAGCCGCGCTGAATCCAGCACACGTTGCCGTCGCTGCTCCAGCCCCAGCAGCGCCAGCGCCGATAGATCAGCGACAAGGTCAAGACCAGAATAGCCGGACCGCCGACCAGCAACGCCAAGCCAGCATCCGGTGTACGCCACCCGATTACCGCCGCGGCGATCAAAACCAGTGCGGTCAAGCGGGAACCATAATGAAAAACAAAACGGCGACAGACCGGCCGGAATTCAGACGGCATAGCAACGCCCGGCATCATGACGCTCACCAGCCCCGCATCCTGCTTCGAAATACCCGGCACCATGAACTGCGCGCCCGAAGCGGCAACATCATGATCAGTGGTCTTGGCCTGCCGTGCGATCAGGTATCTTTGTCCCAGAATGCGTCCAAGGGCCGTCTGATGGACGGTTAAACCCGTGAGTTTATCCCGGCGAATACCTTGCTCCCGACGCTCGGCCCAGCCAGCCCGTGCCACCATTCGATCGCCGAGCAAATGCAGTGAAAATCCCTGGTAACGCAACCAGGCAATGATGCCCGACAACATGAACATCGCGCTGATCAGGGCCAGCAGCACGGCAATCACGCCGAGCCAGCCAGAGCCTGCAAAAATCTCGAACAGCCCTTCGACCCCCAGCTTTTCAATCCAGGTCTCGATTCGGTCCTCCAGGGTTCCGAAAAGCCATGCCGCCACCCCGGCGATGACCCAGACCTGGTTGCTGACAAGACCGTGCATGAACAGCCGCCAGCCGTTGGGGGCGTGAACGCGCTCACCCGAGTCGTACGATCGTGCCGCTGCCGGGTCGAGAGCGCCGGCGCCGTTGGCTTCTGGCGCGGACGGCGACGCACCGTCATACCCCGCGATTCGGTCGCGCAAGGCCATCGCCAGATCTTCGCGGATGCCCGGCAACTCAACTTCAGCCGATTCAGCACCAGGAGTCTCCAGCTGGAATCGGACCAGGCCGAATGGCCGGAAATACAGGGGTTGATTCAGGCCCACATTCTGAACGCGGGCAAAGCGTATCCTCAGGTCTTTGACCTCAAGCAGTCCGCGACGAACCCGGATCGCATCCTGCTCGATCCGAAAACGGAAGCGGCGGTGATAAACACTTGCAGAAAGCACCGCGGCCAACACGCCAAAAGCGCCCAGCAGCAGGAATTCACGCAGACCCAAGCGATCAAGAAACGCAAAACCCGCGCCGGCACCGGCGAGCATGAACAAATTCTCTTTGATGAACTTGAGACTGCCGCCAATGACGAGAAAGACCAGCGACATGGGCGCCAGCCGCTGCCAGTCCTCCAGGCGCAGTTCAGGGCCGCTCGATGGGTTCATCTCCCTCCACAGCTCCGCTTGCATCTGACGCCTCACTGGAATCTGCGATTTGCTCGAGCAGAAACCCTCTTACCCGCCGCGCCGCCGCGCTGTCCAACCCTCTGACAACCAGATCCGCAGACAGCCCGCCGGCCGTAAAGCACTTCAAACGCATCAGATCGAAGTGACGCTCCAGCGGGCCTTGTGCGGTCTCGACGTGCTGAATGCGCGAGAAGGGAAGAATCACCGTCTTGCGCCAGAACAGGCCGTAGCGATAAATCAGATCGTGCTCGCGCAGCGCCCAGGCCCGAATCCGAACGTCCATGACAATATACGCCGCGGTGACCGCGCCCAGCAGCAGCGAGACAGCAGGCAGCGTGTTCCACCAGGGCCAGTCTATGTTCGAAAATGGCAAAAAGGGAATCAGACCCAGTCCGGCCGCAAGGACCAGCCAGAAACTGACCTGAGTGATCAAGGCCCAGGTCAAATACCCGGAGGCGACCGGGGTCAGTTCAACGCTGCGGTAATCGGGCAGATCATCAAGCTGTATCTGCTCGTTACTGAACGAATCCGACCGCCCTGTCATTTGCTCTGTCTCCACCATCGCCCGGCCAACCCCCTGGGTCATCCGCCTGCTCGAGCGATTGTCTTCCGACACCGGCGCAACAAATAGTTGACGGCGATCCAGAAGTGCTTGAACTGAGGGTTCCGCGTCTGGCCCTTGTGGTAGCGGTAGTAAATCTGTTGGGCAATAACGGCCAGACGAAACAGGCCATAGACCTCGTAGAAGACCCAGTTTTCGGGAGAAAAGCCCGTCTTTGCGCAATAGTAGTCGACGACTTCTGCGCGCGTGAGCATACCGGGAATGTGGCTTGGCTGGCGTCGGAAACCCTTGAAATACTTTTCATCATCGGCCTGAACCCAATAGGCCATGGAATTACCGAGATCCATGAGCGGATCACCCAGCGTTGCCAGTTCCCAGTCCAGTACGCCGATGACCTTCAGTGGATCATCCGGCGACAGCACAAGGTTGTCAAAGCGAAAATCACCGTGAATGACTCGAATGGCGACTTCGTCGGGGACGCGCTCTGCAAGCCAGCGCATGACTGAACGGCCAGGCAGGACATTCCAGGTCTTGGCCTTGCGAAAGCGCTCGGACCATCCTTCGATCTGACGGCGGTTATAGCCGGCTCCCTTACCCAGCTTTTCCAGTTCGGCCGCCTGTACATCAACCTGATGGAGCTCGATCAGACGATCAATGGCGCCCACGGAAAGCCGGCGCGCCTGCGAAGCATCCAGGGTTAGCCCCTCCGGCAAATCGGCTCGCAGGATCACCCCTTCGATCCGTTCCATCACGTAGAAGTCGGATCCGATGACCCCGTCATCCGTGCACAGCGCAAGCATTTCGGGCACCAGCGGATAGGCCGGTTTGAGTGCTTTCTGGACCTTATATTCGCGCACCATGTTGTGTGCCGAGCGCGCCTTTGTGCCGGCAGGCGGCCGGCGCAGAATGAGATCGCGACTTGGATAGCGCAATCGATAGGTCAGATTCGACGCTCCGCGGGCGAACTGCTCGACTTCGGGCAGTCCTTCGAGCCCCGCGAGGCGGTCCTTGAGCCAGGCATCAACAGCTTCAACGTCAAATCCGTCCTCTTGGCGCAAGGCCCGCGGACGGTCGATCAGAACAGACTGGCCCGAATCACTAGACATCATCACACGCCAAGCATTGAACAACGCTCAGTGTAGCTGGCTTGCCGGCATCTGTCTTTCAGCCAGAATCGGGCTCAACTCATGTACCGGGCAAACTCCATGCGCGCTATCAACCCGAGATGAACTTCGTCCGGTCCGTCTGCCAGGCGCAGCGATCGCGCGGCGGTCCACGCCGCTGCCAGCGGGAAATCATTGGAGAGACCTGCGCCGCCATGAATTTGAATCGCCATATCGATGACCTGCTGGGCCATCCGTGGTACCGCCACCTTGATCTGCGAGACCTCGCTCATGGACTCGCGAATCCCTTTTTGATCCAGACTCCAGGCGGCCTTGAGGACCAATAGTCTGGCTTGCTCGATCATCGTCCGCGCCTCGCCGATGCGTTCGGCATTGCCGCCGAGCTTGGCCAGCGGCCTTCCGAAAGCGCTCCGGCTCAGCGCTCGCTTGCACGCCAGTTCCAGTGCATGTTCCGCCAGACCAATCAGGCGCATGCAGTGGTGGATACGGCCAGGACCCAGACGACCCTGAGCGATTTCGAAGCCGCGACCGGGACCGGCAATCACGTGATCTGCTGGCAACCGCACGTTCTCGAAGCTTGCCTCTCCGTGACCGTAAGGCGCATCCAGCATGTTCATCGCGGTCAACATGCGCTCTATCCTGACACCCGGGGCGTCGAGCGGCACCAGCACCATGGAATGACGACGATGGCGATCGGCCTGCGGATCCGTCAAAGCCATAAAAATGCCCACCTTGCAGTCCGGATGACCCAAACCGGTAGACCACCACTTGCGACCGTTGAGGACGACTTCATCACCCTGGATGAACGCGGTGGCCTCCATGTTCGTGGCATCAGAAGAAGCGACATCCGGCTCGGTCATGAAAAACACCGAGCGAATCTCTCCTGCCAGCAGGGGTTTAAGCCATAGATCCTTCTGTTTCGCCGATCCGTAGTGGTAAAGCACTTCCATATTGCCGGTATCCGGCGCATTGCAGTTAAAGATTTCCGGAGCGATGAAGGATCGGCCCATGAGTTCGGCCAGCGGCGCGTAATCAAGCGTGCGCAGCCCCTGACCCAGTTCACGATCGGGAAGAAACAGGTTCCACAGTCCGGCTGACCTTGCTTCGTGTTTCAGTTGGGTGATTTCAGGCAGCACCTGCCAGGGATCGTCCAACTCGGCCATATTGGCATGCCATTCGGCCTCAACCGGCATGACACGATCATTGATAAATTTCTCGAGCCGCGCGGCCAGGTCCTTGGCAAGAGCGGAAGCACTGAGGTCCATCGGAATACTCCTTGGAAGAGGGTTGAAACATCGCTATTTTGGCGACATTATGCGGTCCTTTGTCCAACTGAACCAGACTAACGGCTATGCCCAGAACCGCTCCCGACTTTGTCATTGCCGGCGCGCCAAAGTGCGGAACGACCTCTTTGCATCACTGGTTGAACAGACACCCGGCCGTTCATATGCTGCCCGGTGAACCCCATTATTTTTCTCAAGATCTGGCCTATAACGACCCACCCATGCCGGCAGCGCTCTACCAGGCGCTGATTGAGGCCTCACACCCCACAAAGCTGTGCGGCGAACGGTCGACCTGGTACCTCTATTCCAGGAGTGCCGGTGAAGCGATTCATGCAGCCAATCCTGACGCGAAAATCATTGTTCTGGTCCGGCAACCTGCAGATATGCTCAACTCGGTCCACAGCCACTACTGTCAGCGGGGTGAGCGCGAAAACGAACCTGATCTTCTCAAGGCCATGGCGCTTGAAGCCGAACGTCGACGGGGCAGAAGCTTGCCTGAGCGTGCCGGCTTTCCGGAGAAGTTCTACTACTCGATGTTGCCGGACTATGCCTCCGGCATCAGGCGCTTACAGGCGACTTTCGGCATTGGGCGCGTGAAAGTCGTTTTTTTTGACGATCTGAAAACGAATCCGCAAGACGTTTATGCCGCCGTACTGGATTTTCTGGATATCGACAATGGTTTCCAGCCGGACTTCAATGTCTACAATCAAGCCACACCGCTGCCCGATACTCTCTTTCGTCGGCTTTGGCGCACCGGCACCTGGCGCTATGCAATCCGCCACTTAAGACCGGAATGGTGGCAACGCCTCCATCTTCGCTATAAACGCCAAAAAAGAGCCAACGTTGCTGCCCGTCACCCGCGACCGCCGGTCAGCCAAGAGACAAAAAACACCATCACCGGCCGATTCGAGCAACAGATCGCCGATCTGGAGGCATTGACAGGACGCAACCTCAGCCAATGGAGAGTCGGCTAGATCGACGGCGCCGCCGATTCCTCAGCAAAGCAGGAGGCATCCAGCTCGTAGCGGTCCCGACCCGCTCGCTTGGCTCGATAAAGAGCCTCATCGGCCCGGTCTCTGAGCATGTCTACCGTATCCCGGGACTGCGCGCAGGCGAGACCGAAACTCAGCGTCACATGCGGGTCATCACCGCGAATCATGCTCGTGTCGATTTCGCGAAAACGTTCGATGCCGGCAATGGCAGACTCAATGTCCCGGACGACCAGCAAAATCGCAAACTCCTCCCCCCCGATGCGCCCCACCAGGGCATCCGGCGGGAAAACTTCGCGCAGACACCGGCCGACCCGGCCCAGCACGCTATCGCCTACCCGATGTCCAAAGGCGTCGTTGACCCGCTTGAAGTGATCGATATCGGCCGCAATCAGCACCACTTTGCCATCTTGCACCTGGCCGAGCCTGGTCTGGTCCAGGACCGACTGAGCATTTTCAAAGAACCAGCTATGGTTGGCCAGACCGCTGAGTCCGTCATGGCGTGAAAGATCGCGAAATCGCAGCCGGCTCTGGAGGACCCGGAACAGCAGCACAGCCAGCGACAGGATCAAGAGGCCAACAAGCAGCCAGCCAAAGGTACGCAGACGACGCTGTTGGGAAGCCGTCTGCGCCTCAAGTTGGGCTACCCGGGCCGTTTCACTCAGCAGGGCAATCTGCTGTCGCTGGAAGCGGCTGTCAAACTCAACCTGCAGGTAGGCCAGCCGCATCGACCGTTCTCGCCCAAGAAAGGTCTCGCGGGCCTCAACATAACCCTTGAGCCGCTCAAGAGCACGCTCGAAGTCTCCGGCTTCCTCCGCCAGCTCCGATAACAACAGCTCCAATCGCGCTGACTGATCCGAGACCGTCCGGACGGAAAAATAGTCAGCCAGCTGGTCAAGCTCATCCCGCCAGGATTCATCCAATGCTCCGAGGTCCTGAAGGGTTTCGGCGCGCACGACTCTTGCCTCAAACTCTCCAAGCACATAAGCCGCCTGTTCAAGAGACCGGATCGACTGCTCCACCAGGTCCAGCGCGTCATCGAGCTGGCCGCGGCGACGCAGCAAGTCGGCCAGACCATACTTGAGCACGCCGACGAACAAGGCGTTCCCCGCCGTTTGACAGTCCCGAATGCCGTCCCGATAAACCTGCTCGGCCTTTTCCGCGTCGCCGGCCCACTTGTAAACAGGCGCCAGGCGCTGCAGCGCCACGCAAGCATCCCCTATGCGGCCTGCCTCACGGGCAGTCGCCAATGAGCGCTCACCGTACTCAATGCCAAGCTGGTACTCGCCAACGCGGCCCAACATATAGGCTGCCATATTGAGCGTGGCAACCACCGGGGCGGGGTCTTCAAGGTCAACGTCGATACTCAAGGCCTCACTCAACGACTCGAACGCCGCCTCGTAACGCCTGAGCAAGACCGCCGCGTTGGCTCGAAACTGCAGGGCTCGCAGCCGTTGATCGGGGGCAAGTTCACGGTCCAATAAGGCGTCCGCCAAAACCAGCGCTTCTTCGGTTTGGTCATCCAGAACCAGATGGCGGGCCTGCAACAATTGGAAGTCCGCATACTCGCGCAAAGACGCTTGGTCAATGCTCGATGAGATCTCATCGAGCAGGGCCTGGGCGTCTTGCCAATGCTGCTTGTAACTGATCTCACGGGCTTCGTCCAGAACTGCGCGGACATCGGCTGATTGCGCTACCAAAGGATGTGCCGGGAGTAAAAGAGAGGCCGCAAGCAGGATGACCAGCCTCCTGGCTGGCCTGCAAGAAACGAAATCAGTGCCCCGGGGCCACACGGTTAGATTCTGTTTGGCCCATGGCACCGAGCTAACTCGCTTGTCGCTCGGCGCGCTTGCGCTCGTGCTCCTTGAGCAACCTCTTGCGAAGGCGAATCGAGTCGGGGGTTACCTCCAGCAGTTCATCATCGGCGAGGAACTCCAGTGCCTGCTCGAGGCTCATGCGCACCGGCGGGGTCAGCAAAAGCGCGTCGTCTTTGCCGGAGGCGCGCACGTTGGTTAGCTTCTTGGTCTTGAGCGGGTTGACCACAAGATCGTTCTCGCGGGCGTGGAGGCCGATAATCATGCCTTCATAGACGTCCTCACCCGGGCCGACGAACAGTTTGCCTCGATCCTGCAAATTGAACAAGGCGTAAGCCACGGTCGTGCCCTGATCCATACTGATCAACGTGCCGTTGATCCTCCCGGCCACTTTATCGGTGACCGGACCCCAGTGGTCGAAAACCCTGAAGAACAGGCCGGTGCCCGCGGTCATCGTGCGGTAGCTGGACTGGAAACCGATCAGACCGCGCGCCGGAGCAATATAGTCCAGACGAACCCGGCCCCGGCCGTCAGGCGTCATGTCTTTCAGCTGAGCCTTGCGCTCTCCCATGGCCTGCATCACCGCGCCCTGGTAAGACTCTTCCAAATCGAGCACGACCGCCTCCCAGGGTTCCTGGATGTCACCCTGGTGTTCGCGCTTGCGCACCCTGGGGCGTGAGACTGAAAGCTCGTATCCTTCGCGGCGCATGGACTCAATCAAGACCGACAAGTGCAGCTCACCCCGCCCGGCAACGTCGAACTGGTCCGGATCGGCCGTATCTGCCACCTGTAAGGCGACATTATGGGTCGCCTCCTGATAAAGCCGCGCCCGCAGTTGGCGACTGGTCAGGTACTTGCCTTCACGACCGGCAAACGGCGAATCGTTGACCTGAAACGTCATGTGGATGGTCGGCTCGTCCACCGTCAGTGCCGGCAGCGCCTCGACCGCGCCCGACTCACAAATGGTGTCGGAAATACCGATCGCCTCCAGCCCTGAGATGCCGATGATGTCGCCGGCGGCAGCCTCTGGAATTTCCTCGCGCTTCAGGCCCTTGAATCCCAGAACCTGAAGAACACGGCCGCTGCGCTGCTTGCCCTCTCGGTCAATCACGACCACCGGCTGGTTTGTCTTGACCCGACCCCGACGGATACGCCCGACGCCAATCAGCCCTACGTAGGTGGAATACGACAGGGTCGAGACCTGCATCTGAAAGGGTCCGTCTGGATCCACCGGTGGCGCCGGCACATGCTCAATGAGAGCTTCGAATAGCGGGGTCAGGTCACCTGAGCGAACCGTGTCGTCCAGACCGGCATAGCCATTCAGTCCGGACGCATAGATGACCGGAAAATCGAGCTGATCGTCGGTCGCACCCAGCTTGTCGAACAAATCGAAGGTTTGATTGAGCACCCAGTCGGGACGCGCACCCGGACGGTCGACCTTGTTGATGACCACGATGGGCTTGAACCCCATGGCAAAGGCTTTCTGGGTGACAAACCGGGTCTGGGGCATTGGCCCGTCGACGGCGTCAACCAGCAACAGTACCGAGTCAACCATTGACAGCACTCGTTCGACCTCGCCACCGAAGTCGGCATGCCCGGGCGTATCGACAATATTGATCCGCCAGTCGCGCCAGGTGATCGCGGTGTTCTTGGCAAGGATGGTAATGCCCCGCTCTCGTTCCTGGTCCTCGGAATCCATGACCCGCTCGGTCAGGCGCTCGTGCGCGGCAAATTCGCCGGATTGGCGCAGCAGCTGGTCAACCAGGGTGGTCTTTCCATGGTCGACATGGGCGATGATTGCGATGTTGCGAAGTTTCATGCAGAAGGTTCTGGCAGGGGTCGGGCATTATACCCCTCGAACCCCCGGCCGTCGCGCCCGCCTTGATTAACGGATCGTCGCTAGGGGCCCTGTCCGATCCAGGTTGCGAAGGGCCAGTCACTGCCGTCTCGCATCGCGGCCAGGCCGGCGTGCTCACGCTCACTGATCGTGTCGAGAAAGTGGTCGGCCGGACCCATCTCGGCAAAGGCATCCAGCCCGTCTCGAAGAAATCCCTGCAGCATGCCGAAGCCGGCCAGCACCGCCGGGCCGTGCATCAAACGGATCAGGCGATGGACCAGGGGGCGCTGAACGGTCTCACCTAGAAGCTCGCCGAGTTCACGGATCAGGAGTAGCTGATGACCCCGTCCTTCCCAGTCCCCGTTTTTCCGGTAGGCATCGGCATAGTCTTTCTGCGTGATTGGATCAGTTTCGACGAGCAGCTCGGCCAGGGCCAGATCAAACTGCTGGCTGACCGCTTGCAGCTGCATCGCATCACCGACGGCAGCAAGCAGATGATCGGGCAAAAATCGACGCATGACCGGCGCAGCGCGCATGAGCTGCCGATCGCGCTCGACAAAATCCCTGCCACCGTAGAGTTCGTCGAGAAAAAATTCACACGCTGGCAAGTATCTCGGATCATCGCGCAGATCCTGGTAAGTCGCGTCCAGGCGCCGGCGCTGCCAGTGCTGGAGCCGGGCGAGCGCTTTGGAATGGCGCACATCCAGGGCCTGGATCCGGTCACCGAGCTCCTGGTTGATGACGATCTGCCGGTGCAGATGCCGGTATGCAGGCGTCTCTTTCATCCCAGCTGTCGAATCGCCTCGATCAACTCTTCGCGATGCCGGCGAAAAACAGCCATGCTCTCGATATGACGGTAGCGGATCTTTTGGTTCTCGTCGATCAAAAATACCGCTCTTTTCATGCCAATCAATGCTTTGCAGTCGTATTTTCGAGCAACTTCAAGATTTGTGTCCGACAGCAAGGTGAAGGGCAGATCGTGCTTTTTGCGAAACGCTTGATGCGATGAGGGGCCGTCTGAGCTGATCCCGACCACCGTTACATCAAGACCTTCAAAGTCCTCCAGCCCGTCTCGGTAATCGCAGAGCTGGGCCGTGCAGACCGGCGTGTTGTCGCCCGGATAAAAGACCAGCAGTAACCGCTGGCCCTTCTGCTCGGACAGTCTGAACGGCTTTCCATCTTGGTCGCTGAGCTCGAAATCTGGGGCGTGATCACCCGGATGAGTGGCCAAATTGCCTTCCTATGTTGAGTATGTAAGCAAGCCCTGCATTATAATTGAGCGCACGGAGGCTATCACCATGCTGAAGCTCACTCGCGCCAACCAAAAACGGTCTTCCGAGGCCTCCCCTACCATCGGTCTGGCCATCGCTGGCGGCGGACCGCTGGGCGCCATCTATGAGCTCGGCGCGCTGCAGGCGCTGGAAGAAGCCATTGACGGTGTAAAGATGCACGATCTCGACATTTACGTCGGGGTCAGCTCAGGCTCCTTCCTCACGGCCAGCCTGGCTAACCGGATAACGACCAGTCAGATGAGCCGTATCTTCATGAGCTCGCCCGACGCAGAGTTCCGTTTCCAGCCCAATCTATTCCTGCGCCCGGCAGTTCGGGAATATTTCGATCGGGCCATGAGCGTTCCCGGTGTTGTTCTCGATATGCTGCTCGAAGCCATACGGCATCCTGAACGGATCGCGCACCTGGAGAGCATCGAAAGCTTGAGCCGCCTGGTGCCCACCGGGATTTTCGACAACCACAGCATCGACCATTTCGTAGCCGATATTCTTGCGCGGCCGGGGCGAAGTAACGACTTCCGTCAGTTGGCAGCGCGCCTGAGAATTGTCGCCGTCGATCTGGAAACCGGGCAAGCAGTCCGCTTTGGCGAACCGGGTCGGGATGACGTACCCATTTCAACGGCTGTTCAGGCGTCAGCCGCCCTGCCCGGCCTCTATCCACCTGTCGAGATTGGCGGGCATTATTACGTGGACGGTGCTCTGCGCCGCACGCTGCACGCCTCGGTAGCGCTCAACGAGGGCGCTGACCTTTTGATCGGCATTAACCCGCTGGTGCCTTACGATGCCGAGCTCGATCCGTCGGTCGCTCCGGACGGAAGGAGCTCCAGCCGAATGATCAAGGGTGGCTTGCCGGTTGTTCTCTCACAGACCTTCCGCTCACTGATTCAGTCGCGCATGCAGGTCGGCATGGCCAAATACCAGAGCGAGTACCCCGCATCGTCCATTCTGCTGGTCGAGCCCAACCGGAACGACGAGCGGATGTTCTTTACCAACGTCTTCAGCTATTCATCGCGTAACGAACTGGTTAACCACGCGTACCAGACCACGCGCACCGAACTGCGCGAACGGGCCGATGACCTGGAGCAGTTCCTCGAACCGTACGATCTCGGCCTCAATCGGTCAGCGATGCGCAAAGAACGCACTTTCGTCGAAGCCATGGCGGCCGAGAAACGCTACTTTGCTCCGACCGGCAACAGCCTGGCACGCAGTCTTGACCAGCTCGACCGACTGCTGAGGGGCTGAACGGCGAAGCCATCAGCCCCGGCTTTTGATCCGGCTACCAGTGAATGCCGCGCATCAGAGAGGCGAACGCGACCTGCTCCTGAGTCGGCGGCTCCTGAGCGTCATCCTTCTTGCCGCGGGCCGCTGAAGAATCGGGAAACATCCGGAACGCGGAGTTCATGATGATCTCCGAGCTCTTGGGCGCGATTGAGTGGAGGACCTGGGAGAAGATGCCCAAACGCGTTGCGATGCGCTGGGGTCGGTAGATGATCGCTTGTTTGACCATGTCGGCTGCATCGTCTGGCGTGATGGTGGGCACCGATTCATACATCTTGGTCGGCGCAATCATGGGGGTCCGCACCAGCGGCATGTTGATTGTGGTGAAGGAAACCCCCGTATCGTTGAACTCGGAGGCCGCACAGCGCGAAAAAGCATCCAAAGCAGCTTTGGACGCCACATACGCCGAGAATCGCGGCGCATTGGACAGTACGCCAATCGAGGAAATATTGATCACCTGGCCACTGCGTCTTTTCTCCATCACCGGCAGGAAGCCCATGATCAGCTTCAGTGAACCGAAATAGTTGAGCTGCATGCAGCGCTCGTAGTCGTGGAATCGATCGTAGGACAGTGAGATCGAACGCCTGATCGATCGCCCGGCATTATTGACCAGAATATCCACCTGCCCGTGATCAGACAGCACGGTCTTGATCAGTCGTTGGGCGTCGTCAAGGTCAGACAGATCGCAGGTGTAGGCATGAGCCTGGCCGCCCGCAGATTCGATCTCGCTCTTGGTCTCCATCAGCTGCTCTTCGCCCCGGGCAACGATGATGGTTTTGGCGCCGGCCTCGGCCATCATCAGCGCGGTGGCCTTGCCGATACCCGACGACGCACCGGTGATGAGCACGACTTTCTCGCGCACCTTGCCGGTCAGCGAACGGTCAATGAAAAGTTCGGGATCGAGGTGACGTTCCCAGTAGTCCCAAAGCACCCAGGCGTATTCATCAAGCGGCGGGACGCTGATACCCGAACCCTTGAGAGCCCGCTCGGCATCGCGAGTATCAAAGTGGGTCGGATAATTGAAAAAGCTCAGCATATCCTTGGGAATGCCAAGATCTTTCAGGACCTGGTTGATGATCCGGCGTACCGGCGGCAACATTCCCAAGCCTTGCTTGACCGGGGTTGGTATGAGTGAAAACAAGCGGGCGTCCAGGCGCATCGACATCAAAGGCGCATGAGCGGCTTCGGCAAAGAGGTTCATGACCGCACCAATCCGCTTTGGATTGGGGTCGGTCAGGTGGAAACACTTTCCATTGAGCTTGGGCTTGTGGGCAATATGATCCATTGCCCGGGCCACGAAATCCACCGGCACCAGGTTGACCCGCCCGCCCTCAAGACCGAGCGTTGGCACCCATGGTGGCAGCATGCGGCGCATCTTCTGGATCAGCTTGAAGAAATAGTACGGCCCGTCGATCTTGTCGATCTCACCGGTCTTTGAGTGTCCCAGAACGATACCGGGCCGATACACCCGCCAGGGGATGCCGCAGTGCTTGCGAACCAGTCCTTCTGAGTCGTGCTTGCTGCGAAAATAAGGGTGGTCCAGACCGCTGGCTTCTTCAAACATGTCTTCGCGGAAAGTGCCCCTGTAAAGCCCGGCAGCCGCGATTGACGAAGTATGGTGAAAGCAACCGGCTTCAAGCGCCTCGGCGCACTGAATCGCATGGCGAGTGCCGTCGATATTGGCCACCTGATTGGCCTCGGCGCTGGCCTTCAGATCGTAGACCGCAGCCAGATGGAAAAAGTGCTTGATCTTCCCGTTCAATGCCTCCCGGTCAGCTGGCCGAAGACCCAGACCCGGTTTGGCAAGATCACCGCTGACCGCAATAATCCGCTTCTTGTGCTCGCTCCAGCGTTCATCAACGAGGCGATTGAGCTTTTTCCTCGATCCACGCCGAACCAGCACATGAATATTACCCTTGCGAACCAAGAGTTGATCGATCAGGTTCCGGCCGATGAACCCCGTGCCACCGGTGACGAAATAGGTCATGAACACTTCTCCCTTCGTTTTTATCGTTAGCAAATTGCTACAGTCAACTAAGATAACTGCTGACGTTGCATTCTGCCAGCGGCGCACCCCACCCGGCCAAGGGTCCTTAAGCATGGAATCAGTGATTGACCGCACCTGCAGCACATGCTAGAACGTTCATTTTCCAGTAAAGAATCGTTCGGAAGCCAATCATGAGTGACCTCGACAAGCGCTTTGAGCAAGCCCAGGCAGATGCCAAGCAGCTGGCTGAACGCCCGGATAATGACACCATGCTCAAGCTGTACAGCTACTACAAGCAGGGTTCGGCCGGAGATGTCAGCGGTGAAAAGCCGGGCTTTTTCGACTTCGTTGGCGTGGCCAAGTATGAAGCCTGGGAGAAGCGCAAAGGCATTCCGCCCGAGCAGGCCAAGGAGAAATACATTGAGCTGGTCGACGCACTCAAGGGCTGAATCATTGGGCCTGAATGGCTCGTAATACGCGTCAGCGCATCCTTCAGACGGCGCTCGCCTTATTCAATGAGCAGGGCGAACCCAACGTACCGACAAATCGGATCGCCGATTCACTGGACATCAGCCCGGGCAATCTTCACTATCATTTCCGCACCAAGGGAGACCTGGTCGGCGCATTGTTTTCAGAGTTCGAACATCGCATGCTGGCGCTCTTGTCGGCGCCAGAAGAGCGCGATGCCAACATCGAAGACATCTGGTTTCTGCTCCATCTGGCGTTTGAAACCATCGGTGATTACCGCTTCATCTATCGCGATCTGACAGACTTGTGCCACCGCTATCGGGGCCTGCACCAGCGCTTCCGCGGGATTTTACGACTGACAATGCAGTCGGCCCGAGGTTTATGTACCGACCTGATCGACGGCGGTCAAATGCAGGCCTCGCCGAGAGAACTGGATGCGATCGTGCGAAATATCGCCTTGGTCAGCACATTCTGGCTGGCGTTCGATCAGGTCCAAGACAGCGAGGGCGTCCGGCCGGACCGTGCCGTCTGGCAGGTGATGAGCCTGGTCTCTCCCTATCTGATTGGGGCGTCCAGAAGCCACCTCGAAGAATTGGCCAAAGCTTACGAGTAAAAAAAACCCGGGCTCGAAAGCCCGGGTCAAAAAAAGCAGTCTGATACGGGCCGAGGGGAGCCCGGACTGCTTCGGGGTAGTCGTTGAGCTCAGTCAGCCTTGGCGTCTGACGAATGTGCGGCAACCGGTTTCGCGGTTTGCTTCTTGGCAACTTTCTTGCTGGCGACTTTCTTGCTGGCCGCTGGCTTGGCGGTCTGCTTGCGGGCCAGTTCGGTCACGCGCTTGTTCAATTCGGCGACCCGATCGCTGAGTTCGCGAATTTCGTCAGACGTCGGCACGCCCAGGCGGCTCAGTGCGCGGGCAACGCGCTGCTCGAAAACTTTCTCGAGCTTGTCCCAGTTGGTCTGGGCGGTCTTGCGGACCTCATCGAAACGGGTCTCGACGTCGCCACGGACATCACCAACGGTGTCAGAAGCCATCTTGCGTCCCTTCTTCTCGATTTTGGAGCCTTCCTTGACCAGGCGATCAAACAGCTTGGCTGACTCGCCAACCACCTTGCTGGTGGTGTCATCGAAGCGCTTGGAGCTCTCTTTCAGCAGCTTCCCGCCTTCGTCCTGCGCCAAAGAAAATGCGCCGAGGCCGGCCAGCCAGATTTCATGGGCATAATCCTGCGCCTGGTTGGTCATGTTCTTGCGCGCTGCGGTTTTTCGGGTCACCTTCTTCTTGGCAACCTTTTTCTTTGCGGTTTTCTTGGCCACGGTCCGTGCCTCCTTACGTTGATCAACTTGATGGACTGTCCTTACGACAGCTTTGATAGGTAAGATACGGGCTGGTTCTAGAGCAGTCACCCTAATATGCAGATCCAGCACTGGACCGATTTTCCGCACCACAACAAGGCGTTCCAGTACGATGGCCAGTCGCTGGCCAAATCATGGACAAACCTTCACAAGGGAGACTGCGAGCCATTTCCCGACGCTGAGCGGGTGCGTGCTCTGGATCCAGGCTGCGCAGATCCTGAAGAGACGGCCCGATTATGGCAGCAGGCCTGGCGGGACTACCATGCGGGCCGATTTGCACAGGCGGTCGAAAAGGCCCTGAAAATCGGCTTATGCGCTCATGCCCTGGCCAACAAGGCCAGCGGCATTTATGCCGACTACCTGGAAGAAGATGAGGGGCAGCGGCTAGCAATCTACCAGTCCGGTATTGAGAGAGCCGAGGCTGCCGTTGAGGCTTTCCCTGACGACCCGAACTCGCATTACTTCCACGCTTTTCTGTTGGGTCGCTACAGCCAGTGTATTTCCGTGGCCAAGGCGCTTGCCCAGGGTGTTGGCGGACGCATTCGCCAGTCACTGGATCGCACACTTGAGCTGGCACCCAAACACGCCGAAGCGCGCACGGCCTCAGGCCTTTACCATGCCGAGATCATCGACAAGGTGGGCAAACTGGTCGGCGGCATGACCTACGGAGCGAAAGCCGACAAGGCCGTGTCAGAATGCGAAGCCGCCCTGAAGATCACGCCCAAGGCACCCATTGCCCATATCGAGTACGGCAACGCCCTGTACCTGCTCTACGGCGACAAACGGATCGACGACTCCAACAAGGCCTATGAACAGGCAGCCGGCATCAAGCCCATCGATGCCATGCAGAAACTGGACGTCGAATACGCCAGGGGCTATCTGGAGGGCTAATCCCCGCCGTCAATCCACTCGTGCACGGCGTCATAAGCGTCGGGCGAGACGTGCTCATCCTGCGGCCCGATCAGCAAGGTGAGGTGCAGCAAGTTGTCGAATTCTTCGAGGAAATGGGCCATGACCGTGTCGGGGTCAGGTACCAGCTTGTTGTCGGTAATCAGTCCGCAGAACACCTGCCCCCGGTAGCTGATGATGCTGATTCCCATCCCGATGGACCCGGTCTGGGGTACCCAGAACATCATCTCTCTGATCGGCGCGCCCGCCATGTAGAGGGTCTGCTGGGGCCCCGGAACGTTGGTCAAGACCGTACTGGCTTTTCGGCTGAACAACTCCAGCGCCGGCTTCTGCAAAGTGGCCGGCCCCATGCCGAGCATCGCCAGCAATCCCAGTGACATGACGGCCTGCTTGGATTTTTTCAGCTTTTCCATGGAAGACGACACGCGATAAAGCCGCTCCAGGGGGTTGGTTTCACTGATCGGCAAATCAAGAAAAACCAGGCCGAAATGGTTGCCCAGATCGCGCGCATGCTCTAAGGGTCGCAGATTCACCGGGACCGTGGCGCGCATCGTCAGCGCAGCTGGGTCATCGCTTTTTTCAACCAGATATCGGTGCAAGGCACCGGTCATGACAGAAATCAGAACGTCATTGACGGTGGCGCCCAGCGCATGGCCGACCGCCTTGACTTCTTCCAACAGCATCGGGCTTGCCCATGAAACGCGCTTGCGCACGCCCAGGTCCCCTTTGAATCTTGAGGGAGGATCGTCCTCGAGCAACAGCGCCGTCGCCAGTTCGGAAACAATCTCTCCGGCTCCGAACAGATAGTTGGCTGCCTTATGCGGCTGGCGAATCAAATCATTCGCTTCATCGAAAACCTTCTGACTGACGTTCTGAACCAGACCGGCGCTTTCGCGCGCCGGCGCCGTCAGCCGATTGAATATGTTGGACTCTGCCGCCCGCTTTTTCTTCCAGGCTTCCTGTTCGACCAGCCGGTTCGACGCTTCGGCCGAAGTCTCGGTCAGGGATAGCATGACCTGAACCAGCGCGATGCCATCGGCATAGCAGTGATGGATACGGCTGATGGCCACCGGCCCGCCGACATAGTTCTCGATAAAGTGAAACTGCCACAGGGGCTTGGTTTTGTCGAGCGGGGTGGAAGCCAATTCCGAGACGAATTCTTCCAGCTCGGCCTTGCCCGCATCGCCGGGCAGCGCGGTTCTGCGAATGTGACTGGACAACTCGAACTGATCGTCTTCTTCCCACCAGCAGCCGCGGGGATGATCAACCGCTTTCTGGCGAAAACGCGGGAAAGCCAGGAATCTGTTGGCAATAATGCGCCGGAAATGTTCGAAATCAACCGGCGCGTCAAACTCGGTTACGCCGGTAATCATCATCAGGTTCGTCGGCTGCTCCATGCGCAGCCACGCCGTATCAACCTTGGCGATGGGTTCCCTTCGGGCAGTGCTCAAGGCAATCTCCCTGATTATTGGTCGTTGTTTGTCGGGATTCTTTCACGCCGCTGCCCGAGGGTCAACGACAAACGAAACCGGCCACCGCGGGTCGCAGCACGTTAGTGCAGTTTACGTTCACCTATCGGACGATCAGGCCCGTTGACCAGATCATAAGGCAGCTTGACCTGATCAAGCCCGAACTGCTTGAAGACCGGTTGTAGCTGATGGTGCATCAGGGGATAGAGCTGACGGGTGAGACTCGCATGGGAACTTGAGAAGTCTTCGAAACTGACCGCCGCACCCTGAAACTGGCGGTAAACCGTCTGAACAATCAACTCGACTTCAAACAGCGCGGTATCGGGATCATCCGATTCGCGCGCGCCAAGGCAGGTGAGCCTGGCCGTGACCTGATACTGATTAACACCCTGGTCAGGCGGCATCACCCGTGGCGTAAGCTTGAGTTCAACTTTTGCGCGAAAGGCCTGATCGGGCTCGACGATTTCTTTGAGATCAGCGTTAAGACGGGTGACCTGAGTGTGCGCCAACGCGAACTGGTCCAGCAGATTAAGCATGTCGTGGCGTCCGAAGATTCAGCCGGTAGTTATGGCTGCCAATGGACCGGGTTTCAAGCCAGACGCCCAGCATGGACGCCTGGCTTGATCCCGCTGCCTGAAAGATGCTTTTATAAGCGCTATTGACGCGTAAACGTGGTGACATCGACGGCATCGACGCCGGCCTGCTCTTCACCGATCGCCAGAGGCAGGTAGTCGTTCACCAGCCACTTGCGCAACTGATTGGTGTAGAACGGGCTTAAGAAGATCCCGCTGCGGCCGCCGGGAACGATCTCCTCGGCCTGCGGGCCGTCGGGCGTAACCACGGCCACGTTGCGTCGCGCTGGACCTGATCCAAAAGTAAAGGCGTTTTCAGATCGGGCGCGAGCGCTGTGGCTGGACGCATCGAGCGCCTCGAAACCGCCGGCCCGTGCAACACCCGGGAGGCTCTCGCTGACGTTGGTAAACCCACCGGCTCCCGGCACGTTAAACGGCGCAGTATCGAGCGGGTGTTCGAAAACGATCCGATGGAGCTTGCCCCAGCGGTAGTCGTTCTGATCCTCAGACATTCCGAATGCGTTTGCGAACGGCTCGCCGGACAAGCGATCCAGAGCACTCTGCAAAGAGCCAAGCAGCACGGCGTCGCGCGCATCGGCCGGAGTGGGTGCTTCGGGCAGGTTGAAATACGTGAGTCCGGAAGCAGCCTGACCCTGCGTCAAAGGGAAAGCTCTGAGCTGGTTGACCAGCGCCCGCCAGGCCAGCGTGCTGGACGGCAGATTATCGGCCAGCCCGACGGCGCTCAAGGTCGCGTCGATGGTATTGGCGATCACTTCGCCGCGCCACACGCTGTAAATCGTTGTCGCGATACTGTTGGCGATGTCCTCATCGCTGGGCACGCTGTTTCCGGTTGAGTCCCCGCCGGGGTCAAATCCGCCGGCCAGGCCGGTTGGCGTGGAAAAATCCCATGCAGCAAGCCGTCCCATGGCTTCCTCGACGCGCTCGTCTCCGGCAATCGCAGCCAGTCCGGGCCAGGCGTCCTCAGCGGCGGCATTTTCGAAGGCCTGGAGAAGGAACGGCAGCAGAAGCTCGGCGTCCAGCAGCTCGTTATTGGCCTGCAGAGCCTTCATGTCGTCGATGGTGACGTTGCCCCTTTCGACCAGGTCCTGAAGCTCGCGGTCCAGACGGCCCATGCGCAGGTCGGCATAGCTGGTGTTGAGGTAATAAAGACCATCACCGCCGGGACGGAGCTGGTTGAGGGGGTTGCCGTCCAGAGTGGTCCCGACGGGGTCGTTGTTGGCGTTGGCCAGATAACCCCAGGGCGGATTGAATATCTGCGGCATTTCATCCCGGGGAAGAAGCGCGTAAGGCGTAGCCTGCCCGGGTTGTGGATCCGGGTCGATCAGCCACTCATGATTCAAGGTTCCGCTACCGTCGCGGATGAACCACGGCGGCCGGCCGCCGTCAGGCGCCAGATCGTTCTGCAGATCCGCACGCAGAGGCATCTCACCGCCGATGTAGTAGGCGATATTGCCTTCGATATCGGCATACAGGAAATTCTGCGAACCAAAGGCAAAATCACGCAGGCCCATCTCAAATTCCTCACGGCTGCGGGCCCGGGCCCAGGTCCGGAAAGCCGACAATTCCGAGGTCGGACCCCACCCTGTGTATTGGACAGTCAGGGCGGTGTCACCCATCAACTCGAGGATCGGGCCGTTGTTACGACGCGGAACCACAAAGGTGATCCCACCGCCGTCGAAACCGACGTTGAGACGTGAGACATCATCGACCTCGCCGTTGCCCGGCGTATTTGCGAAAAAAGACTGGAAAACATAAAGAATGGGCTCGGGCACGCCCTTGTGGATGGTATGCGTCGGCAGCCCGAAGTTGTTGACCAGAATCGGGTCCTGAAAAACATCGGTCACATCAAGACGGTTTACGGTCGAGCCCCAGCACAAGTAGGGCGTGCAGCCCTGTGCATTCACAGGAGCCCCGGGAAACACCACGCCACTGACCGCCAGGTCCTCATCGCGGATGACCAGATTCTCGTTCATGAAAGTCGATGGGATCGACAGCCCCAGGTGCGGGTCGTTGGCAAAAAGCGGGAAGCCGGTTGCGGTGTGTTCTCCCGAAACCGCCCACCAGTTGCTGCCAAAATCCATGTTTCCACTAATGAGTGGCAGGCCCTCTACCCGATCAAGATAGCGCTGGCCCAATTCCACCAGCGTGGCGTCAATCCTGCCTATAGCCGGCACCTCAGGCGCAGCTTGAACCTGCGCCAGGGACCCCTTGCTTGACTCGCCCTGCCCTGACTCGGGAATGATGACCCCGATGCGCTCAAAAAAATCAGGGATGGAAACGCGCCCATCTACCGGAATACTCGAATTAAGGTCTTGCAGGAACAGCGCGGTGCCATCAAATCCAGCGGCTTCGCCAACAGCCTGGTAGGTGCCCAAGCGAACGGTATTGCCGATCGCTGAGAGGCTCTGATCAAACGACAGCTGAAAGGCCAGCAACTTGCCGATAACCAGCGAGTCCACCGGCGTCCAGGACTCGGCCGAGCTCAGCTCCAGACCGGTGTACTCCGGCGGCAGCGGCTGGGTCGCAAGGTAGTGATTGACGCCATCGGCGTAAGCTTTCAGCCAGGCGACTTCGGTAGCATCCAATTGAGCATAGCTTGCCCAGGCCGCGCGGCGCAGGCCCAGCGTTCGAAGCTGGATATCGTTGGCCAGTGCAGTCGTCCCGACCAGTTCGGCCAGCGTGCCGGAGGCCGCACGGCGCAGAAAATCCATCTGGAAAAACCGATCACGCGCATGCAGGTAGCCCTGCACAAAAGTAACGTCTGTCTCGGTCTCGCCGACGATGGTTGGAATACCGTTGGCGTCGGTCAAGACGTTGACTTCGGCCTGCAGCCGCGGAACCTCGATGGTCTGCGCCGAAACCAGAGAAGCCGCCAGCAGACCCGCGGCCAGTATCGATAAATTTCTCATTATTTACCCCGATTGCTTTTGTTTTGAGATGCGGATTATTGCATACAAGGCCTTGGGCTTTCCGATCCGGAAAACCGGCTATTCGGTCGGCGAACCCACGGCCACAGCAAGTAAACAGATCACGGTCGGGGCAAATCGCCGGCCAAAACGGGCCCGCGGCGCGCGCGTATAATTCGGGTTTTCCGGTCAGCGTTCGGGGCGTTGACCTGATCCAAACCAATAAAACAACAGAGGTTTCCAAATGGCGCGAACGGTCGCAGCCTTCAAGGTGGATCATTTTCAATTTCTGGATCGTGACGGCACGCTGGTTGAGGGTCAGCAAGTGCCGGCGCTGGCACGGGACTTCGACCGTCTGGTGACGCTCTATCAGCAGATGGTCCTGACGCGTGTCTTTGACAAAAAGGCTATCGCCTTGCAACGCACCGGCAAACTCGGCACCTATGCCTCCTGCCTGGGACACGAAGCAGCGCATGTGGCCATCGGATCAGCAATGCGTCCGGAAGACTGTTTCGCGCCGATGTACCGGGAGTACGGTGTGCAGTTCTGCCGCGGCGTGCAAATGACCGACGTCTTGCTGTACTGGGGTGGTGACGAACGTGGCAGCGACTACGCCGGCGCACCGCACGATTTTGCCTGGTGCGTACCCATTGCCACGCAGTGCCTGCACGCTGCCGGTGCCGCCATGGCTTACAAGCTGCGCGACGAAAAACGCGTGGCCGTTTCGGTGGTCGGAGACGGTGGATCTTCCAAAGGCGATTTTCTTGAGGCGATCAATGCCGGTAGCGCATGGAAGCTGCCGCTGGTTCTCGTCATCGTCAACAACCAGTGGGCGATCTCGGTGCCTCGATCGCGCCAGAACAGAGCAGCCACGCTGGCCCAGAAAGGCATCGCCGGCGGTCTGCCCAGCATTCAGGTCGACGGCAATGACCTGATCGCCTGCCTGTGGGCGATGGAAAAGGCCATTTCGGCCGCTCGCGAAGGTCACGGCAGCTTCGTGATCGAAATGATCACCTATAGGCTCAGCGACCACACCACCGCCGATGACGCGCGCCGCTACCGGCCCAACGAAGAGGTCGAGGAAGCCTGGCGCAACGAGCCGATCAGCCGTTTGCGTGCCTACCTGATCGCCCAGAACGCATGGGACGAGGACAGAGAAAAGGCGCTGCAGGAAGACTGCACGATAAAGGTTCAGGCGGCCGCTGACGAATACCTGGACATGATGGCCAACGACCCGCAACCGGTCACGGCGATGTTCGATCACATGTTCGCCGAACTGCCTCATGACCTGTCCGAGCAGCGCGACTATGCCGAACAATACCCGGAAGATGGAGGGCATCACTGATGGCCGCCATTACTTTGATTGAAGGCGTGACCATGGCGCTCGCCCGCGCCCTTGAAGAAGACCCCAGCGTGGTCGTTCTTGGAGAGGATGTCGGCGCCAACGGTGGGGTATTCCGCGCCACCGCGGGCCTCCAGCAACGTTTCGGCGAGCAGCGCGTG
This sequence comes from uncultured Wenzhouxiangella sp., assembly GCA_964540315.1. Classification (GTDB taxonomy): domain Bacteria; phylum Pseudomonadota; class Gammaproteobacteria; order Xanthomonadales; family Wenzhouxiangellaceae; genus Wenzhouxiangella. Next base: position 5,121 of record CAZIMY010000003.1, on the reverse strand, counting down.
CTCGACACGCCGCTGGCCGAAGTCATGATCGCCGGGATGAGTGTGGGCATGGCGGCCCAGGGAATGAAGCCCGTCGCCGAAGCGCAGTTCTGCGGTTTCACCATGCCCATGGTCGACCACCTGATGTGTCACGCCGGACGCATGCGCAACCGTACCCGCAGCCGTCTCAGTTGTCCGATGGTGCTGCGTTTTCCGACCGGCGGCGGCATCCACGCCCCCGAGCACCACTCCGAGAGCCCGGAAGCTCTTTTTGCCCACATGCCCGGCATCCGCGTTGTCATTCCCTCCTCGCCTTCGCGCGCTTACGGCCTGCTGCTGGCCGCCATCCGCGATCCGGATCCGGTCATTTTCATGGAACCCAAGCGGATCTATCGCTGGCAGAAAGAGGAGGTCATGGATGACGGCGAGGAACTGCCGCTGGACGTCTGTTTCACCCTGCGCGACGGCAGCGACATCACCCTCGTGACCTGGGGTGCGATGATCAAGGAAACGCTGCAGGCAGCCGATCAGCTGGACAGCGAGGGCACCAGCGTCGAGGTGATCGACGTCGCGACCGTGAGCCCACTCGACATGGAGACCATCATCGAGTCGGTGTCGAGAACCGGCCGCTGCCTGATCGTCCAGGAAGCACCACGGCATTGTGGTGTTGCCAGTGAAATTGCTGCCGGTCTGGCAGACGCCGGGCTGTGGCACCTGCTGGCGCCGGTCAAGCGGGTTTGCGGCTACGATACGGTCATGCCGCTGTACCGAAACGAATTGAAATACATGCCTAGTGTCCGGCGCATCGTCGACGCAGCTCATCAGATACTGGAGGTCTCATGACAGTTTTTAAACTGCCCGATCTGGGCGAAGGGCTCCCCGACGCCGAGATCGTCGAATGGCTGGTCGCGGAAGGCGACGACGTCAAACTTGATCAACCTCTGGTCTCCATGGAAACGGCCAAGGCAGTGGTCGAAGTACCCAGTCCCGTCACCGGTCGTGTCGTGCGATTTCACGGCCAGGCCGGGGATGTCATCCAGACCGGCGCACCCCTGGTTGAGTTCTCCACTGAGGGCGAGTCCGAAGCACCGATCCTGGGTGACGAACTCAACATGGAGGGCGATCTGGAGCGCACATCCGATTCAGAGCACGCAGCGGATGACGACGATGACGCACCGGCCGGCGCAGTGCTGGAAGATCTCGACCTGCAGCCGCAGATAGAAGAAAGCCAGGGCCCGGAAGACCTCTACGACGAATTCGGCGCAACCGGCGCTGAGTCCAGCGAGAGCGAAGCTTATCCACAAGCCGATTCAGAACACGAGACAGATTCGGATTCGGATTCGGACTCAGACTCGGATTCGGAATCGGATGCCGACACGGATACGCCGACCGACTCGATTGACAATGCCGGTGGCGATTCGGCTTTAGAAAACGACGACACGCCCGAGGAGCCCGCGACCTCCGGGGAAACGAGCGAAGACAGCGGAACAGTGGTCGGTAACGTTCAAGCCGGCAACGAAGTGCTCCAGGCCTATACCAGCGATCTGGGCGGTGTTCGGGTCACGCCGGCCGTTCGAGCACTGGCCAGAAAACTGCGCGTCGACATCCAGAAAATCCAGCCTTCGGGCGCCAACAACGTGGTAACGGTGGCCGATGTCCGACAGGCCGCAAACGACGGAACCGCTCCATTGGGGGCTTTGGGCAAGGGTGTGGCGGGTGCGACAGACCGGGTTGATCCCTCGCCTGCAGCGGCCTCAGAGCAGTCAGACGAAACGAGCGGTGAAGCCACTGACCAATGGACTCCGATCCGGGGCCCTCGTCGCACCATGGCACGCGTGATGACCGAGTCGCATCGCAGCATCGTCCCGACAACTCTTATGGATGATGCCGATATTCACGCCTGGCGGCCCGGGGAAGATCTCACCGCCAGACTCATTCGCGGGCTCTGGGCGGGTGCCGTGGCCGAACCCGGACTGAACGCCTGGTACGACGGCGAAAACGGCATGCGCATGGTCCACAAGAACATGCACGTGGGTATGGCCGTCGACACCGAGGACGGCTTGTTTGTCGCGGCTCTCCGCGATATCAACCGCCTGGATCGCAAGGATTTACGCTCGGAAATCAACCGATTGCGGGACAATGCTTCTAATCGGTCGATCCCGCCTGAAGACCTCAAGGATTACACCATCATCTTGTCGAATTTCGGCAAGTTCGCTGGACGATACGCCACGCCGGTGATCACACCGCCCTGCGTGTCTATCGTCGCCGCGGGGACCTTGCGGCATGAAGTAGTGCCCGTGATGGGCGGTATCGAAGTCCATCGCATGATTCCGCTGTCGTTGACCTTTGATCATCGGGCCTGCACGGGCGGTGAGGCGGCGCGCTTCCTGAAAGCCATGCTCGAAGACCTGGCCAAGCCCGAGTGATGCCATTCGACTTGACTGAGGGCTCGAACTTTTCGGCGCGATGAACCCTCATATCGCGCCCACCATGATCATCGGCGCCTGCGAATGGGTCGCCCTGCCAGGACTCGGTATCGACAGACTGCGCGCTCGGGTAGACACCGGCGCGAAATCCTGCGCTCTGCATGCCAGCAATATCGAACCTTTCGAGCGCGACGGGCAAGACCATGTCCGGTTTCGAGTCCATCTGGGACACCCCAGTCCGCGCATCGACCGAAACTGCGAAGCACTGCTGAAAGCCGTTCGCAAGGTACGCTCAACCTCGGGTGAATCTGAAGCACGCTATACCATCCGCACGCCAATCATCATCGGTCACTCTCGCTGGATGGTCGACATCACGCTGACCGACCGGGCCCGGATGCGCTACCGTATGCTGCTGGGCCGCAAGGCCATGGAAAATCATGCCCTGGTGTATCCGGCGCGGACCTTTTTGCAGGGGAAACCGCGCCTGGACGCCGGCATCTGACTCGATTACGCGGAGACTCACCTGCATGCAAATTGCCATTCTTTCCCGCAACCGCAAGCTTTACTCGACCCGACGACTGGTCGAAGCCGCGCAGGAACGTGGCCACAATGTCCAGGTGATCGACACCGTGGGCTGCTATATGAATATCGCCTCGCATCGGCCGACCATCCACTACCGGGGCAAGCAACTCGAGCCTTTCGATGCGGTGATTCCGCGCATCGGCGCTTCGATCACTTTTTACGGGGCGGCCGTGCTGCGCCAGTTCGAGATGATGGGGACCTTCCCCCTGAATGAGTCCGTGGCGGTCACGCGATCGCGCGACAAACTGCGCTCGCTGCAGCTGCTGTCGAGACGTGGGATCGGCCTGCCGGTCACCGGCTTTGCCCGCCAGCTCAGCGACATCGGGGACCTCATCGAAATGGTCGGCGGAGCCCCGCTCGTGGTCAAGCTCCTCGAGGGGACTCAAGGCATCGGCGTGGTCCTGTGCGAAACCCGAAAAGCGGCCGAGAGCGTACTCGAAGCGTTCATGGGGCTGAATGTTTCGATCATGGTGCAGGAGTACATCAAAGAAGCCGGGGGAGCCGATCTGCGCTGTTTTGTGATCGGCGACAAGGTTGTCGCTGCCATCAAACGCCAGGCCAAGCCCGGCGAGTTCCGCTCCAACCTGCACCGGGGCGGCACGGCAGAGCTTGTAAAAATCACCCCGGAGGAACGTTCGGTTGCGGTAAGAGCCGCGAAAATCATGGGGCTGAATGTCGCCGGGGTCGACCTGTTGCGGGCCAACCACGGCCCGGTCGTCATGGAGGTCAACTCCTCGCCCGGACTGGAGGGGATAGAAACCTCAACCGGCAAAGATGTCGCCGGCATGATCATTGGTTTTCTGGAAAAAAACGCCCGCAAGGACAAGACCAAAACGCGCGGCAAGGGCTAAAGTCAACAACCCGAATCGTCCTAGAGTTCGAGCCGGTCAAACTCGCGAATATTGGCCAGCATTTCATGGACGGCGCGTTCCAGACTTCTTCGGTCCCGGGCTTCAGACAACCGCCGAATACTGTCGACGATAGCGATCCACCAGTTCATGTGGCTGGCCGACAGCTGCGCCGCCACGGCAACCAGATCCCGGGTCATCGATAGCGACTCTTCGCCCTCACGTTTGAGGGCTACCAGGCTGTCCAAATCAGGGTGCTTGCGCTCGAGTTCATCGATCAGATGGTTGATAACCGCGGGATCCCGCTCCAGTTCTTTCGAACCCATCGGCTCGGTGTTGGGTTCGAGAAAAGCCATGTCGAGCAAGGACAGCAAATCCCGGAACGAGCCGCGCAGGCTCAGCCACATCTGCCGCCGACGGCGATTCTCGAGGTAGCGCTGGATCAAGCCCAGCAATCCGACCAGAAAAAACGCCTCGATGCAGAAAACGACGAGTTCCGGAACCAGCTCCTGGCGGAACTGGCCGCCTCCAGCTCCCCAGATGAAATAAAGCCAGAACCCCACGCCGGCGACGGCGAAGATCACCATCAAAACGATGATGAAAAGACGACTCATGGAACGGGGTCCGTTGCCGCATCGTCGTCTTCGCTGGCCAAGGCGCGCACCACCCGGGCGATTCTCTCGGCCTCAGCCTGCGTAAGATCGAGCGGAAGATTGGCGAGGTAGACGGTCTCGTCTGAACGCAGTGCAATCGGGATGATGTTGGAAGGATTTTCTGTTGATTCAAGCGTAATGCGCTCTGCCACCTCACGTTCCGGCGTCAAGCCGCCGCGAGGAATTGATTTCTGGCGTTCGCCCCCCACGCTCTGAAAACCTGCTGGATTCTCTGACCAGGCCAGAAAGTCAGCGCATGCCATACGCACCCGCTGAGCGTATAGCGTCAAGGCTTCGCTGCGAATGCTCGAGTCCTCGAGCTTATGAAACCGCGAGGACAGAACCTCGACATCGAGCTCCCGAACATCAGCGCGTTCGGCGTCGGTCATTTCTTCAAACAGACGCTCGACCGCCTTTCGGCGTGATCGCGCGACGGCCGGATTGATCAGCCCTTCCATGCCGGCAGACTTGTGAAACTCCAGCAGGCGATCTACCGAATAAGACCCGTCTGGCATCATTAATGAGACTCTCCTTGCACCGTGGCGTCGGTCTGCCGGACTCAGGACGAACCTCAGTCGCCCTTAGGGTCCGCCACACTCTCCGATGAGACCTTGAAAATCAAGTCCGGCAAAC
>CAZIMY010000002.1:0-53805 GCA_964540315.1 uncultured Wenzhouxiangella sp. | reverse complement strand
ATGAAAATCTGGCGCTTCATGCCACGCTAGCCTCCGGGCTGATTGTCCGATGCAAGACTGATCACGACGTCAGCCTGGCCGGGCAGTTGGTCAATCATGCGTTTCGAGACACGCTGGCCAATCGTTTCGGCTTCCTCAACGGTCAAACGCGCATCGACGTGAATCCGAACATCGACAAATATCCGCCCCCCCATGCGCCTGGAGCGCAAATTATCGTGAGTGGCGACGCCCTGGACTGCGTCAATGGTCTCGGACAGGGCCTGAAGCTCTCGATTCGACAGACCGGTATCGACCAGTTCAGTCGCTGCCGAGCCCAGTAAGCGCCAGCCTACCCAACCCAGCATGACCCCGACCACAGCGGCCGCAACGCTGTCCAGCCAGCGCATGCCCATCATGGCGCCGGCTACCCCGAAAATGACGACAACCGACGAAAAGGCGTCGCTTCGATGATGCCAGGCATTCGCCACAAGCAGCGCTGAGTCGGTGCGCCGCGCAACCCGGACGGTGTAGTGATAAAGAACCTCTTTGGTCAGCACTGATAACACCGCAATCCATAACGCCAGCCAACCCGGATCGAGCTGGCGCGAGGGCTCAAGCAGGCGGGTCGCAGAGTCAATCAAGAATGCCGCCCCAATGGACAACAGGATCAGACCCACACCCAGCGTTGCGAGCGTTTCTATACGCTCATGGCCGTAGGGATGGTTGTGGTCAGCCTCACGCGAGCCGAATCGGGCGGCGAGCAGCACCAAACCATCACTGGCCAGATCAGACAAGGAGTGGACACCGTCGGCGATCAGGGCCTGAGACTGCCCGAAAATGCCACCGGCGACTTTCCCGGCGGACAACAGCAGGTTGATCACGGCGCCAACTATGGTCACCCGCCTTTTTTCCGGCCAGTGCTTGCCCTCAGTCACGGCTCAGCAAACCCCGTTCGGCGTGTGAGGCTGAGGAAACGCAAAGCGTGAGCATTCCGATTGTCGGCCGGTCGAGACCTCGCGCTGGTGACCCGCCACTCCTGCCAGTCAAATTCCGGAAAACGTGTGTCGCCGTCGATATCGGCATCAATCAGGGTGAGCTCAAGCTCGTCGGCCAGCGGAAGCGCTTCGGCATAGATCTGTCCCCCACCAATGATCATGGTACGGGGCGAGGACGGCGCGATGGCCAGCGCTCCGGCAAGACTGTCTGCCAGCATGACCCCTTCGGGCACGGGCGGCGACCTGCGGCTGATGACCACATTGGTCCTGTCCGGCAGCGGTCGACCGATCGACTCGAAGGTCTTGCGCCCCATGACCACGGGATGGCCCAAGGTCAGCGCCTTGAAATGGCGTAAATCAGCCGGCAGGCGCCAGGGCATGCCGCCTTCATGACCGATCACGCGATGTCGCGCCATGGCTGCAACCAAAGTGACTCGGCGCTCCCGATCCGACGCAGCTGCGTCTGCCGTCATACCGCAACGGGCGCTGATATCGCCGGATGCGGGTCGTAGCCAGACAAAGTGAAGTCTTCATAAACAAAGTCTTCGAGTCGGCGACGGGTGGGGTTCAAGGCCAAGGTTGGTGCCTTGCGCGGACTACGGGCGAGTTGTTTGTCCACTTGTTCGAGGTGGTTCAAGTAGATGTGTGCGTCGCCAAAGGTGTGGATGTAATGCCCCGGCGAAAGCCCGGTGACCTGAGCAACCATCAGCGTTAGCAAGGCGTAGGACGCGATATTGAAGGGCACGCCAAGGAACATGTCGGCCGAGCGCTGGTAGAGCTGACAGCTCAGCTGACCCTCGGCCACGTGGAACTGGAACATGCAGTGACAAGGCGCCAGCGCCATCCTGCCCGCGGCAACGTTGTCCCGGGGTGAGATCGACTCATCCGGCAGATCGGCCGGGTTCCAGGCGGAAACCACGTGACGGCGCGAATCCGGTCTTGCCTGGATCTGTCTGACCACTTCGGCCAGCTGGTCGATACATCGCCCATCTGGCGTGGGCCAGGAGCGCCACTGAACGCCGTACATTGGCCCGAGACTGCCGTGCTCATCGGCCCACTCGTCCCAGATGCTGACGCCGTTTTCGCGCAGATAAGCCAGGTTGGTTTCGCCCCGGATAAACCAGAGCAATTCGTGAATGATGGAACGAAGATGGACCTTCTTGGTTGTGACCAGCGGGAAGGCTTGTGCAAGGTCAAAGCGGAGCTGATGGCCAAAGGTGCTCAGCGTACCCACGCCGGTGCGATCTTCCTTGCGAACGCCGTTCTCGCGAACCTCGCGCAGCAGATCCATATACCCGTTCATCGCGCCTCTCGTCCTTTGTAAGCCCACGTCATCAGGCCTATGCCTGCCACAATCATCGGCAGCGACAGCAGCTGCCCCATGGTCAGCCACTCCAGGGCGACAAAGCCCAGGTGCGCATCAGGCTCGCGGAAGAACTCGGCTACGAAACGAAGGACGCCGTAGCCGGCCACGAACAGCCCACCGACAGCCCCGGTCGGCCTGGGTTTGGCCGAAAACCACCACAAAACGACAAACAGCAACAGACCTTCCAGAGCGGCCTGGTAAAGCTGGGAGGGGTGGCGGGCGTACTCGTCCAACGCGCCGGTTAAATACTGCTGGTACAGCGCCTCGGACCAGCGCCCACCGCGCTCGATGGAGTCCGGGAAGATCACCGCCCAGGGGACGTCGGTTGTTCGGCCCCACAATTCACCCCCGATGAAATTGCCGATCCGGCCAGCAGCCAGGCCCGTCGGAACCAGCGGGGCGATGAAATCTCCCAATCGGAGAAAACCACAGCCCAGGTGGCGGCCATAGAACCAGATCACCAGCAGCACGCCGACCAGACCGCCGTGGAAGCTCATTCCGCCATCTCGCAGCCTGAACAAAAACAGCGGATCAGCAGCCAGGTCGGTCAGACCGTAGAACAACACGTAACCAATGCGACCGCCTGCAACCACTCCAACAACGCCCCAGAACAAGAGATCCGAGACCTGTTCCTCATTCAGCGGCGAATCTTTACGGCGCGCCCGAATCCGGCCCAGCAACCAGAACAGGCCAAAAGCAACCAGGTACATCAGGCTGTACCAGTAAATGCCAAAACCGCCGATCGAAAAAGCAATCGGATCAACCTGATGATAAAAGTAGGCGCTGGTCATCGGTCTAGAAACTGTCCATCACCCTCACCACCAGTCCCTTGAGGTAACGGGTCAGGGGAATGGCCGGCATCACGGGATGATCCGGCCCCTGTTCCAGGCGCATGAGAATCTGCAAGTCGCGATCAACATGGCGTCCTGCCTGGCGAATAAGGTCGATGAAACGCTCTTCAAACACATGGGCTGAGCACGAGCAGGTCACCAGAAAACCGCCGGGCCTGATCAGTCGCAACGCTTTCTCGTTGATGCGCCGATAAGCCGCCAAAGCCTTCTTGACATCACGCGCCCGCGGCGCGAAGGCCGGGGGATCGACGACGATCGCGTCAAAACGCGTCTTGGCGGCCAGCTGTTCGTCCAACCATTGATCAACGTCGAGCTGAACTGCGGACACTGCGTCGGCCAGGCCATTGATCTGGGCATTCGCCCGAATGGCATCCACGGCCGGCTGAGATGAATCAACACAGGCCACTTCGCTGGCACCCAGCGCAGCCGCGCCAAGGCCCCATGCGCCGTGATATGCGTAAAGATCAGCAACCCGCTCACAGCTACCGAGAAGTGGCCAAACCCGCTGCCGGTTGGCCTGCTGATCAAAATACCAGCCGGTCTTCTGGGAAGCCATGAGATCGACTTCGAAACGCAGGTCGCCCTCGATCACCGTCAATTTCTCCGGCAGCTCACCGGGTCCGGGCTCAATGGATCGAGTGAGGCCTTCCAGTTCGCGCACCATGGCATCGTTCCGCCACAACAGGCCTTTCGGGTCAAGCAACTCGCCGAGCGCCTGTTCGATGGTCGGGCGCAGGGCATCCATGCCCGCTGTATTGGCCTGTCCTACCAGGACATCGCCGAAACGGTCAACCACCAGCCCGGGCAAACCATCGCTCTCTCCGAATACCATGCGATAGAACGGCTGGTCGAATATGCCCTCGCGCATCTCCAGAGCAGCACGCAGTCTCTTCAGCAGCCAGGCTTGAGAAGGGACCACGTCCGGGCGCCGACTGATCAAGCGCGCGCATATCAGCGAATGCGGGTTGGTCATCGCCGTACCAACGGTGCGACCCGCGGCATCGGTGACATTGGCAATTTGGCCGGAGACCAGGTCCGTCAAAGGGCTGGCTGACACGTCCACCTCATTGCTGAACACCCACAGATGCCCGGCGCGAAGACGACGGTCTTCCCCTTTTTTCAGGATGATAGATTTGCTGTCAGACATGGAGACCAACGCTCGGGGATTCCCTGCATCAAGGGGCGAAAGTGTAACCGATCAGGCCCTGCCGACTGTCTTTGGCAGACTTTTTCGGTCTCGAGTCTGACGGCAAAACGTGGCCAAACACCCCGTGCCAAAGCACCCTGGAGGCCAAACAATCACCGGGCCGGCCGTTGGCCGTAGAATGGCGGCCCATGAGCCTGATGCTGCCCAATGCCCACGCTTTCGCCGTCTTGTTACTGGTGCTGCTTGCGCTGGTGCTGTTTTCGCGCGACCGGATTCCGCTGGAAACCAGCTCCCTGGTGGTATTGGCGTTGCTGACCCTGGGCTTCGAACTGTTTCCGTTCGAGAGCGGCGACGGCCGCACGCTGAGCGCTGTGGATTTCTTTCAGGGTTTCGGACATCAGGCGCTGATCGCGGTATCGGCGCTGATGATCCTGGGTCACGGCCTGATCCGGTCCGGCGCCCTGGAACCGGTTGGGCGCCTCCTCGCCGTTTCATGGCGAAAGTCGCCAGCATTGTCGATGCTCCTGACCCTTAGCATCTGCGCCACCTTAAGTGCATTCATCAACAACACGCCGATCGTGGTCATGCTGCTACCCATCCTGCTGGGCGTGGCCGTAAGAACCGGAATTTCGCCTTCCGGCATGCTGCTTCCGGTCGGGCTGATCAGCATCGTCGGAGGCATGGCCACGACCATTGGCACCTCGACCAACTTGCTGGTGGTCGGGGTCGCCTTCGACATGGGTGTTGCTGAGTTCCGGATGTTTGACTTCCTCTTCCCTGCTGCGATCGCCGGCGTCGTCTCGCTGCTCTATCTGTGGCTGCTCGCACCGAGGCTGATTCCTGAACGCCACGCCCCGATGCAATCCTCGGTCAAACGTCTCTACACGGCGCAAATCCGACTCGACCAAAGCGCGGCTGCGATCGGAAAGACTTTGGCAGAGGCCATCGATACCTGCGATGGCAAGATCAAGGTCGAAAAAATTCAGCGCGGCCCCGGAGTGTTCGTAACGCCGCTGCCCGATGTCCAGCTCAAGTCGGGCGACCGCATCACCACAACCAACACGCGCGACAACCTGCGCGAGTTTGCCCATCTGTTGGGCGGCAAACTTTACTCCGGCGACGTAGAGGTCGACGACAGCCACCCCCTTGAAGCACTCAACCAGCAGATTGCCGAGATCGCAATCACGCCAACGTCTCGCCTGCTTGGCGTGCGTATCGGCCAGGCCCGGCTGCTATCGCGTTTCCGAGTGCGTTTGCTGGCCCTGCACAGAGTCGCCAGCGGCTCCGATACCAGTCGGGCAACCGGCCTGGATAACGTGGTCCTGCGCTCAGGCGACGTACTGCTGGTTCAGTCCACGCCCGACAAGCTCGCCGTGCTCAAGGAAGGCGACGATTTCCTCGTGCTCGATGGCAGCATCAACCTGCCCAAGACAAGCAAGGCGCCAATTGCTCTGGCCATCATGGCTGGCGTCATCGTGCTGGCAGCACTTGGGGTCTTGCCGATTGCCATTAGCGCAGTATCTGGCGTGCTCATGCTGCTGGCAACCCGCTGCCTGACCTGGAAAGAAGCGATGAGCGCGCTGTCCATTCAGGTCGTCATGATCATCGTGGCATCGCTGGCATTGGGTATGGCGCTGATGCGTACCGGAGGCGCTGACTGGCTGGCTCAGGTTTTCCTGGCGATGAGCTTCGGCGTCCCCGGATTCGTCATCCTGGGTGCGCTGATGCTGGCCATGGCTGCGCTGACCAACGTGGTCTCGAACAACGCCGCCGCCGTGATCGGGACGCCGATCGCAATCTCCCTGGCCCAGCAGCTGATGCTGCCGGCCGAACCGTTCGTGCTGGCCGTGCTGTTCGGTGCCAACCTCAGTTTCGCCACTCCCATGGCGTACCAGACCAACCTGCTGGTCATGAACGCCGGGGGCTACAAGTTCAACGATTTCGTACGCGTCGGCCTGCCGCTTTTGGTACTGCTCTGGTTGGTTCTAACCGCAACGCTCACCTATGCCTACCGGATCTAGGGAACCTCTGAACAGCTCTGCGCGGGCGCGACGCTGTCTTTGCGAAATGCGGCTCGCTTTAGGAATACTGGCTCTCACGCTTTGCAATCCGGTCATCTCTGAGCCTGTCGAAAAACTCCGGGTGATTGCGCTGGCGCCGCATCTGGCAGAGCTGGTTTACTCGGCCGGCGGCGGCGAATCCCTGATCGGGACCGTTGCCTGGAGTGATTACCCGCCCGCCGCCAGAGAGCTTCCGCGTATTGGCGATGCTTTCAGGCTGGATCTGGAACGGATCATGATGCTGGACCCGGATCTGGCGCTGGCGTGGCGGGGTGGAACGCCTTCCGCTGCAGCACAGCGTCTGGAGGCCCTTGGCATTGAGGTGATCTGGATTCCAATACGTACGCTGGACGACATCGGTAAGGCTCTGGAGCAACTGGGTCAGCGGCTGGGTCATTCGATCAGCGGGCAGCGGGCAGCGGCAGCCTTTCGTGCCGCTCTGGCTGCCCGTCCGCCGTTTCCACCCGAAGATCGCCAGCCGGCGTTTTACCAGGTTTCTGACCGGCCGCTGTTTACCCTGGGCAACCGCCACATCGTTGGCGAAGTCCTCCACCGGTGCGGCGCTTACAACGTCTTCTCAGATCTTGATACCGAAGCCGCAGCTGTCGATTTCGAAGCGGTTCTGGCGCGCCGCCCCGCTGTGATCATCGCGGGCGCCGAGCCCGGCGACGAAAACGTGCTGGAGCGATGGCAAAAAAATAGCGAGCTTTTGGCTCAACCGGTCCGTTTCATTGAGATTGCGCCGGACACGCTGATCCGGCCTACGCCGCGAATCATCGACGGCATTGATCAGCTGTGTCGGCTGATGGAGTGACCGGTCAATCCGACTCTTCGTGACTTTCCCGGTAGATCCCGCTCTGCTTGTAGCCCTGGTAGAAGTAACGAACAAGAACGGTTCCGGCCGCCGCAACCGGTAGCGCAAGCAAGACCCCGATAAAACCAAACAACTGCCCGCCGGCCATCACCAGAAAAATCACCAGCACCGGATGCAAACCAATGCGGTCACCGACCAGCCGCGGCGTCAGGACAAAGCTTTCCACAAGCTGACCAACGACGAACACCAATGCCACCTGGAACAGGAACCAGAACTCCAGATTCTGGATGATGGCCGTAATACCGGCCAGCAATACACCGGTGATCGCGCCCAGATAGGGCACGAAACTCACCAGGCCGGCAATCATGCCAATCGCGATGCCGTTGTTCAGTCCGGCCATCCACAAACCGACCGCGTACAGCAGGCCCAAGCAAAACATGACCAGCAGCTGCCCGCGCAGAAACCCGCCAAGCGCCTCATCGCACTCGCCGGCCAGCCGAACCACCACCGGCTCAAGATTGCGCGGCAGCATGTCGCGAATAATGTCGATCAGACGATGCCAATCGCGCATCAGGTAGAAGGTCACCAGCGGGATCAGGACAAGCCCGGTCACCCAAACCATGAATCGCCCACCCGACTCGGTCAGGTAACCCCAAGTCGCCTGAGTAGCCGAGGCGATGTTGGAGAAATTCTCTTCAAGCAGGGCACGCAGCCTTGCCGCGTCAAAGGTCTCCGGATCCAGGCTCAGCCCGAACTGCTCCTCAATCACGGGCAGAAAGCGGGTCTGCAACTGCTCAAAATAGCGCGGCAGGCGTTCGAAGAACTCAGTCGTCTCTCGTATCAGAAGCGGCAAGATGAGCAGCAAACCAATCACCAACGCCAGCGAAAGCGCGACGAACACCAGCGAGACCGCAAGATCACGGCGCATGCGTAGACGTTCCAGACCTGAAACGATGGGATCGGCGATATAAGCCAGCAGGGCGCTGACCAAAAATGGGGTCAGCACTGGACCCAGCAACCACACCAGCCAGCCGCTAAGCAGCAGCGCAGCAAGAATCCACAGGATCTGTTCACGCGACAACTGCGGCAGATGGGCGGGTTCCGGCTCAGTCATTGAGAATTACCAGACAACTCGACATGAACAAATGATACGGCGTTTCGCCGATCAGGCAACACCTTCTCTACGACCGCGTTATCCTCCCCGCGCACTCAAATGACAAACAAGGTTTACCTATGATCGTCAGAGACCTAAAAGACATCCTCGGCAGCGATCGCGAAGTACATGGTCAGGGCTGGGTCAGCCGGCGCCTACTTCTCAAAAGCGACGGCATGGGCTTCAGCTTCCACGAAACCATTATCCCGGCCGGCGCTGAACTGCACATGTGGTACAAAAATCATCTGGAAGCGGTCTACTGCGTGGCCGGCAACGGCACCATCGAAGATCTGGCTACCGGCAAAACTCATGATATTCACGACGGCGTCATCTACGCGCTGGATCAGCACGATCGTCACATTCTTCGCGGCGGTAGCGAGGACATGCGCCTGATCTGCGCTTTCAATCCCCCGGTAACCGGGCGCGAGACCCACGACGCCGATGGTGCTTACGAGCTGGTCGAAGACGACTGAGCGGCAAGCCAGCCGGGCACCTCTTCGGCGGGCATGGGCCGGGCAAAGACATAACCCTGCCCCAGCTCGCATCCGAAATTGCGGAGGGCATCGATGTGCGCCTGGGTCTCCACGCCCTCTGCGACCACGCGCAGGCTGAACGCGGCTGCAAGACTGATCACACCCTGAACGATGTTGCGATCGTTTTCGTCTTCCAGCATGTCCCGAACAAAGCCCTGATCGACCTTGACTTCATCGACCGGCAGCGACCTCAGATGGCTGAGCGACGAGTAGCCCGTCCCAAAATCGTCCAACGAAACCTGGACGCCGAGCTCGCGTACCTCTGTCAAAACGGCAATGGCGCGCTCCAGATCATTGACCGCCGCGCTTTCGACAATCTCGAGCTCAAGCCGCTCAGGCGGGCAATCTGAATGCTGCTCCAACGAGCGCTTCAAGGCCTCGACGAAGCCGGCGCTGAGCAGGTGAGGACCGGCAATGTTGACGCTGACGGTGACATCGAGCCCCGTCGCCGCCCAGGCAGACATCTGCGCCAAGGCCTGGTTGATCATGGCCTCGCCAAAACGTTGCTCCAGATCACTGCGATCCAGCTCCGGCAAAAACGCCATGGGTGAGAGCAACTCGCCATCCGGGCGGTGCCAGCGCACCAGGCCCTCAAAGCTGACAGGCTGTCCGGTCACCAGGTTGATTTTCGGCTGGTAATGCAGGCGGAACTGATCCTCTTCGAGACCCTTCGCGACGGCAGCGAGGCACTCCCGGCGGCGCTGCACGTTGGCTTCCAATTCGATGTCGAACAGGCTGTACTGATTTCGTCCCTGCGATTTGGCCCGATACATGGCCTGATCAGCATGGCGAAGAAGGGTATCGGGATCGCTGGAGTCTGCGGGATAGAGGGTCACGCCGATACTGGCCGAAACATTCAGCTCCAGCTGATCAATCAGCATCGGTCGAGCGAGTTCCTCCAGCAACGAGCTCAGACGATGATCCAGTTCCGGACCTTCTGCAATACCGTCCAGCGCGACCACGAATTCATCACCGCCCAGGCGGGCCACCAGGTCACTGCCACGGACTAGGCGCTGCAGACGTTGAGCGACTGCAGCCAGCACTTCGTCACCGCAGTCATGGCCATAAGTGTCGTTGATGGGCTTGAAGTCGTCGAGATCCAGATAACACAAGGCAAAGGTGCTCTTGTTTCGATCGACGCGAGCAATCAGCTGATCCATCAAATCCGCCAGAAGACGACGGTTGGGCAGACCGGTCAGACTGTCGTAGTTGGCTATCCGGTCGAGCGCTTGCTCGTGCGCCTTGCTTTCGGTCAGGTCGATATCAATACAGAACAGCTCGGGCTCGGCGCCCGGCGATCGCAGCACAGTGTGGCTTGAATATACGGGCACCAGGCTGCCGTCCTTGCGCATCAGCTCCAGCTCGCCGTTGGGGATGTCCCCACCGTCAACAACGGAAGCCACGTTGGCACGGACCTCGTCGCGCATGGGTTCGGGAATGATCAGATCGAAAAGGGTGCTATTACGGGCCTCTTCTTCCGTATAGCCGTAGAGCACTTCCGAGGCCCGATTCCAATAGGTCACCGTGCCGTCCAACCGATATCCCTGTACGGACACCCCGTCGACGTCTTGCAGAATGCTGCGGAATCGGTTCTCGCTCTCTTCCAGCTTTCGAGACGCCTCTTCCTGGATCGTGATGTCAGCGCACGCCGCTAATACGCAGGCCCGGTCATCGATTTCAACAGGGGTGAGCGCCACGTCCATCCATAGATCGCGACCGCTGACATGGCGGCTCTTCCAAACGAAGCGGTCACCACCGGCGGCCACTGCCTGGCGAAAGCGGCGCATTGCGTGTTCCCAGTCATATTCTCCGTCTGAGACCAGCGCCGATGGATCTTCCAGAAAAACTTCAACCGACGAGTAGCCGTAGGTTTTCGCAGCCTGCTCGTTGGCTGATAACACGGCGCCTGTCTTGGCGTCCTGCACGAATGCCGCAACCGGCGATTTTTGAAATATGGCCTCGAATCGGCGCTGCGCAGCCAGAATTTTGCTGATATCGGTGATGGTTGCAAAGACGCGCAGTCTGCCCTCGGTCACGACCGGCATGAGATTGACCAGCAAGCGCAGGCGCTTGCCGCTTGCCGTCACGGTCTGCCAGTCGAAGCTCTGCGCCTGGCCCGCCGCCGCCAGGCGCATCTTCTCAAGGGCTTGATCGCGGGTGAACGATCCGCGCTGCCAAAGATCCAGTTCCTGCAGGGCTTCAAGGGAGTCAAGTCCATGCGTTTCCCAGGCAGCCCGATTAGCCTCGATGACCTCTCCAGTCTCCGGATCATGCACCGTGATGGCCAGGGGACTTTGATCAAACAGGGTCTTGAATCTCGCCTCCGCTTCGTGCCGATCGGTGAGATCGACGATATAGCCAAACCACTCGGTGCCCTTCGAAGAGGTGTTAGGCCATGACTCGACCCGTAACCAGCGCTGTTTCCCATCAACAATAAAGCGCGCGTCCGCCAGAAAGCTCTCACCGGCTCGTCGGGCCTTTTCGTTACGTTCGAACAACCACGCCCGATCTTCCGGATGAAGATTGGTAAACGCCGCCATGGCCTCTTTGTCGACCATGTCCCGCGTGACTCCCAGCAAGTCCAGCGCCCGATCGGTCATGCGCTCGACCCGGAACGGCCGGTCACCGGCGTCCAACAGCCTATACAGACCGACGGGGAGTTTCTTGAACAGGAGGTCTCGCTCGTCAACCAGGCTTTGCAGCTCTTCGCTGAGCCGGCGATCGAGTCGAATTCGCCGCCACAGGAATATAAGCAGCAGGGTCAGCACGACCAGCGCGCACAGGGTCAGGGAAAACCACCGGGGATGCTCGGACGAAAACGCAGGCAAGCCCGAAAGATTCTGTGCAAATGCGTCTGAAAACAGCGAAACGCCTGCCAAGAAGAGTGGCCAGATCGACCGAAATGCCAACCCGCTTCCTCGCGTACGAACGATGAGCGGGTCGTTGGAGTTGCTGATCATTTTTTAGGCCCTACCCCTCGAACTTCACCCAAGCGCCGGCCCCGGCACAGGTAGACGTACGCTGGATGACTTAGCATGCGGTATCCCTGCAGCTTCCAGCTTCAGGTTAACCTCCTGCCATGGTCGATTCAATAGAATGGTGAATCATCAGCCAGAAGCCTCGAGGAAACCGTTGCCATGAAACCCACCCTGCAGCCAGGTTTGTATGAGCACTTCAAGGGCAATCAGTATCAAGTCATCGACCTGGCCCGCCACAGCGAGACCGAAGAATGGCTGGTGGTTTACCGACCGCTTTACGGTGAGCGCGACCTTTGGGTCAGGCCCATGCACCTGTTCACGGACACAAAATCAGTCAATGGATGCGAAGTACCACGCTTCCGGCGAGTGGGCGATATGCCCATGGAGGATTGATCAGCCTTCCAGACGGTCCAAGCGCCTCAGCCAGACGGACATGACTTTCTCGGCCTGTTTGTCGCCGTTGGATCGGGCCACCTCAACGCCTTTTGTCCAGGCCGCGAGCGCTGCTTGCCCGTCGCCCTGGTCTCGATGCGCTTTGCCCAGCTCCTGCCAGGCCATGGTTTGGTCAGCCCTGAATTCAACCGCCTTTTCCAGGTGCGCAATGGCTTCTACCAAGTCGCCCTGCTTGAGGCGCGCCTGCCCGGCAGCCAGCCTTGCTTCATAGGAGTCTCGGCCGTTTTCAATCAAGCTCTCGATCGCTTCCGGGTTCATGGGCAATCAATGTCTCCAATAGGCGGGGGTTAGCAGAACCAGCACGGTAAAGATTTCCAGCCTGCCGAGCAACATGGCAAAGCTCATCAGGTACTTGGTGGAATCCGACAACGGCGCCCAGGTTGAAGAGGCCTGGCCCAGCGCCGGACCCAGATTATTCATGGCCGAAAAAACCACCGATACGGCGGTCACCAAGTCGTGTTCTATCCCGGACACGATGAGTGTCAGCACAATGATGCAAAGGATGTAAAGCGAGAAAAACCCCCAGACCGCGTTCGCCACTTCCGGGTCCAGCGTGCGGCCACCGAGCTTCAGGGGCACCACCGATCGCGGATGCACCAGCCGCTGCAATTCGCGCAAACCCTGCTTGGTCAGCAGATAGACTCGGATGATCTTGACGCCCCCCGTTGTCGCGCCCGCACAGCCGCCCAGCGCGCTGACCAAAATCAGCAGGAGCGGCAGGGTGCCGGGCCAGAGCGATACATCCGCGGTGGCAAAGCCGGTGGTGGTTGTGTAGGAAACAGCCTGGAATGCCGCATATCGCAGCGAATCCCAAATCGAACTGTTCACTTCGTGATGCCACAGCAAAACGGTAATCAACAGCGTCACAATCAGCAGCAGCAGGGCAAATAGCCTCAGTTCCGGATCTTTCAGATAGACCTGCGCCGACCCCCTTCGCAAGGCCAGAAAATGCAGACCAAAATTCAGGCTGGCGACAAACACGAAAAAAGTCACCAGCCAGTCGATCAGGGCACTGTCAAAATGGCCGATTGAGGCATCGTGGGTTGAGAAACCCGCCGTTGCAATGGTCGTAAAGGCGTGCCCAAAGGCATCAAACAGCGACATCCCGGCTGCCCAGAAGGCTGCGGCACACACCAGCGTCAGCCCAATGTAGATCGCCCACAGCGCCTTTGCGGTTTCGGCAATCCGCGGCGTGAGCCTGCGCTCTTTGACCGGACCGGTTGCCTCGGCCCGGGCGACCTGCATCCCGCCAACCCGCAACATTGGCAGGATCGCAACCGCCAGAACGATGATGCCCAGACCGCCAATCCACTGCAGCTGCTGGCGATACCAGAGGATGGAAATCGGCATGTTATCCAGCCCGGAGAAAACCGTCGCGCCGGTGGTCGTAATGCCCGAGGTCGACTCGAATACCGCATCGGCAATACTGGCATCCAGCCCGAGCACAAACGGGATGGCGCCAGCCAGACAGACAGCGGCCCAGCAGGCAACCACCACGAGAAAACCATCGCTGATGCGAAGGTCGTGATGGGCCCGCCGGACCGGCCAGTAAAGCCCCACACCCGTCAGGCTCACCGCGGCCAGGCTGATCACGAAAGCCCCCGCCGCGCCATCGTCACTGACGATCGCAAACACCAACGGCGGCAGAAAGGCCAGGCTAATAAACAGTAGGAGAACGCCGACGATACGCTGTACCGGCGCATAGGCGGCCAGACGCATCAGACGAAGACCGCATCCACGGAAAACAGTTTTTCGACTTCACGAATCTGACGCTGGTCCGCCACAAAAAGAACAACGTGATCATCGTTCTGAATGACCACATCATGGTGGGCAATAATGACTTCCTCACCGCGGATAATCCCGCCAATGGTGGTGTCCGGCGGCAGGTCAATTTCGTCAATCTGTTTTCCTACGACCTTGGACAAGCCAGGCGCACCGTGGGCAACGGCCTCGATCGCCTCGGTCGCACCGCGCCTGAGCGAGTGAACCCGGACCATATGGCCGCGTCGAATATGGGTCAGCAGCGCACCAATCGTGACCTGCTGCGGGCTGACCGCAACGTCGATGCGGTCAGCCTCCACGAGGTCCACGTAGGCCGGCCGGTTGATCAAAGTGATGACTTTATCGGCGCCCATGCGCTTGGCCAGCATCGACGAGAGAATATTGGCCTCGTCATCGTTGGTCAGGGCGCAGTAAACGTCGGTCTCGTTGATGCCTTCTTCGTGCAGCAGGTCCTCGTCGGCGCAGTCGCCGACCAGAACGATAGCCGTTTCCAGATCTTCGGCGACCCGCGCACCGCGAATCGCATCAGCCTCGATGACCTTGACATGGTGACGGCGTTCCAGGCGCGCCGCCAGCGCGGCACCGATGTTGCCGCCCCCGGCCAGAATGATGCGGTTGGCCGGACCGCTCATCCTGCGCAGCTCGCGCATCACCACCGGAATATCCCGGCGCGCAGCAAGAAAGAAGACGATGTCATCGACTTCGATGACCGTGTCGCCGCGCGGGATGATGGGCTCATCGTTGCGGAAAATTGCCGCAACCCGGGCATCGACGCCTTCAGGCAGCTTTTCGCGCAATGACTTGAGTTCACGGCCAACCAGCGGCCCGTCATGGAACGCGCGCGTCGCGACCAGTTGCGCGCGACCGTCAGCAAAATCAAGCACTTGCAGGGCGCCCGGGTACTCGATCAGGTGCTGCACATGATCAGTGACCAATTGCTCAGGGCTGATCAGCACGTCAATGGGCGCATGCTCACGGGTGAACAGCTCCGGATGATCCAGATAGTCGGCCGCTCGGACGCGCGCCACCTTGGTCGGCGTATTGAAAAGGGAGTAGGCAACCTGACAGGCGATCATGTTGGTCTCGTCAGAGTTGGTCAGAGCGATCAATAGCTCAGCGTCTTCGATACCGGCCCGAATCAGGGTTTGCGGATGAGCGGCATGACCGATAACGGTCCGAATATCGAGCTTTTCCTGGAGCTCGCGCAGGCGGTCGGCGTCGATATCGACCACAGTGATATCGTTTTCTTCCCGCGTCAGGCTGCGCGCCATGCCCGACCCCACTTGCCCGGCCCCAAGAATGATGATCTGCATGTCGGGCTATTCCTCGTCAGACCTGCTTGGGATCAATACCCAGCTGTCGGAGTTTGCGGTACAGGTGGGTGCGCTCCATTTCGACCGCTTCGGCCAGTTTGCCGACGCTGCCACCGGCAAGCTTGAGCCGATGGGTCAGATACTGCCGTTCGAACTCTTCCCGCGCCTCGCGCAGAGGCTGGCGGAACAAGGCGGGGACCTGCTGCCCCGGCCCGGCCGTGACCGCATCAACCTGGGCCAGCGCCTCGTCGATTTCAGCCACTTCGACTTCATCGCCACCACCCAGGATCAACAGGCGCTGGATCAAGTTCTTGAGCTCACGCAAGTTGCCCGGCCAGCTGTGCTGACGCAGGCGATTCTGGGCGGCAACCGGAAAGTGACGATACGGCAGGCCGTCTCGCGCGGGAAAATATTCGGCGTAGAACCTCACGAGGTCGGGCACATCCTCGTTGCGCTCCCGCAACGGCGGCACCTCCAGCGGCAATACGTTAAGCCGATAGTAAAGTGACTCATCCAGTCGCCCGGACCGGACCAGATCGGCCAAGCCGACGCCAGCGCCCGAAATGATACGGATATCCAATTCGTTGCTTGTGCTGGAATCAAGCTCCAGAAGACCACTTTCCAGGATGCGCAGCAGCAGTGACTGGGCAACTGCATCAAGCAAGGTAATGTCATTGATGAAAAGCACCCCACCCTGAGACTGGGCCAACAACCCGGGGTGCTCCTGACTACCCAGCAGCAGATTCTGCCAGCCCTGCGCCTCGATGCGGGTTGGAGCAGCCACGAAAGGCCCCTCGGCTCGCCGCGAGTGGGCATGAATCCAGCGGGCTGCCTGCTCCTTGCCCACCCCGGTCTCGCCGGAGATCAACACCGGGGCGTCGTGAGCGGCGATCCGCTCCAGACGCTGGCGTAAATTCTGGACAGCCAGCGACCGCCCCAGCGGTTCGATCACCGATGGTGAGTGACGCTTGAGACCCGCGTTCTCCCGCTTGAGCCTTCCCGCTTCCAGGGCATTGTTCACGGTCACCAGGAGCTTGGCCATGGAAACCGGTTTTTCAATGAAATCGTATGCCCCCAGCCGCGTGGCCTCGACCGCTGTTTCTACTGAACCATGGCCCGAAATCATGACCACCGGACAATCCAGTGCTTCAGCATCGCGCCACTCCCTCAGCAGGGAAATCCCGTCGGTGTCCGGCATCCAGACATCGAGCAGGACAAGTTCCGGCGCCTCGGCACGCCGGAGCTCGCGCGCCTGCGATGCATCGGCTGCAGTTGACACCTGGTGTCCTTCATCTTTCAGGATGTCCGCAATCAGCTCGCGGATATCCGGTTCATCATCGACAATCAGGATGCGCGCGCCGGCCATCGCTCAGCCAAGAATTCTGGGGGTGGGGAAGACATGGAAAGAAGCATACCGCAGTCGGTCAACGGGGTTCTCATTCGCGCGGCAGCCAGATTCGAACTTCGGCGCCGTAGGGCTCGCCTGAATCCGCATTGCCAATCCGGATATGACCACCGTGCTCTTCAATGATCCTCCGCACGATGGCGAGCCCCAGTCCCGTACCCCTCACTTTCGTGGTCACATAAGGCTCAAAAGCTCGCTGTAGGACTTCTTCGGTGAAGCCGGGACCATCATCCCGCAGCGCCAGTAAAACGCCGGATCGATGCTCATGCTCGTGGTCCTGAATCGCAACTTCGACGATCGGATGCCCGTCAGGTTGTGCCTCCTGCGCATTGCGAACAAGGTTCATCAGGACCTGCCGCAGCCGGCCGGCATCCGCCAGAATCTCGCCTCTCTCATCGTCAGCGACAACCCGGAAGGTGACCGACACATCACCACTGGCGTAGAAGTCAGCGATTTCAGAAACCAGATCGACCGGTTTGAGCAGCTCGCGCTTGAGCGTGCTCGGGCGCGCATAGTCTCCGAACGCGTCTACCAGGCGCTTGAGCGTATCAACCTGGGCCCGAATCGTGGTTGTGGCCTTGGTCAGCAGCTGGCGCTGCTCGTCTGCAAGTTCGGGTTCCAACTTGTACTGAAGTCGCTCAGCTGCAAGCTGGATTGGCGTAAGCGGGTTCTTGACCTCGTGCGCCAACCGCCTGGCCACTTCTGCCCAGGCGGCTTCTCGCTGGGCCTGATCAAGCACCGTCACGTCGTCGAATACAACCACCTGTCCAGCGGCCTCGGCCGGTAATTCCGAACCACGACACACCAGGACCAGTGGCTGATCAGGATCTCCCAGCTGGATTTCCTTGCGCCAATCGCTCGCCGAAGACTCACCGTGTGAGGCAATCAGCCCCAGCAGCGGCTGGAGATCGGGTCGCCGACAGCTCAGCTCATCCAAGGTGCAGTAGCGGTCGGTGTCCTCATCGAGCTCGAGAATACGTCCCGCCGACTCGTTGAACGCACTCAAACGGCCTTCACCGTCAACGGCGAGAACGCCGGCGGAGAGACGCCCGAGGACAACCTCAAGGTAGCGGCGTTGGGCTTCCAGGGCGCGCCGGCTGGACGACAATTCCCGGGTCATGGTGTTGAACGAGTGAACCAGGAACCCTAGCTCGTCGCGACTTGTAACCGGCAGCTCACCGGGAAACCGACCTGCCGTCAGCTCTTCGGTGGCCACGGCGAGATCGCGAACGGGGCGGGTCATACGACGGGCCGCGTTGAACGCCAGCAACATGGCCAGAAAAACCGTAAGCAGGAGCACCAGAGACAAGATCAGAACCAGGCTTTGCTCTAGCCTGCCGCGCAGGAAAGCGACATTCTGATAACGAAAGTACGCTTGTTCTATACCCTCGGCCAGGCCGCTGAAATCGTCCGGGAGCGGATAAATCGCTTGCAGAAGCTGCGGTGTCGAACCGAGACGCGCGGCATCCAGTACCTGTAGCACTCTGACCTGCAGACCGTCCTCGCCGGGTTCAGCGGTTGCGTACTGGTCGTTGGCCAATGCCTGGGTGAGCGCAAAACTTGAAGGCTGGTCGGCCACAAGCCGCGTTGGGTCAATACTGACTGTCACAAGACCCAAGCCCGATGATTCAAGTACGGACAATTCCGTGGGACCGGCACTGCTGACCGCGGCCAAAAGCTGGTCATACAAGCGATCGTTATCGTCCAGCGTCAAGGTCCGGCTAAGCCGGCCAATTTGCTGCTGCGCTTCCCGGGTGCGAACATCCATGAACATCTGTCCCAGTTCAATCGCATCTGCGAGCGCCTGCTCGGCTTCAACATCAAGCCAGCCGGAGACCGTATCCGAGAGAAATTCCAGCGAAAACAGATAAAGGACCACAACAGGCGGCAGCGCCAGCGCGATAAAAACGGCCACCAGTCTGGCCGTCAGACGGGAACCCGGCTCACCCCTTCTGACTCGCTGAATCAGGCGCAGCAGGCGACCAGCAATAACAAGCAGCAAGATCAGCAGCGCCAGCACCGTTGTCACAAACACCCAGAACGCGGCCCGGCCCAGCTGGGTGGCTTCCTGTTCGACGCTGGAAACCAGGTATAGGGAGGAGAGCAGAACCACGAGCACTGCGATCAGCGGAAGGGCACGCAGGGCACGGCGCAGCGTTGGATGCGTCATGCTCAGCGAGACCCGAACTGGTCGGGTTCCCAGGTTCGCCAGGGCTCGCCCAGGCCCCAGTTGCGGTCGAACCATACCGGCAGACGCATGGGCGACGGCAGGCGGGTGCGATCAATTTCTACACGCGCCTGGAGTCGCCAGCCATAGCCATCGGGCTGCGGGGTCTGAAGTCGGCTCGCAATCCAGCGCGGCTCGGCCAGCGCATCGCGCACCATCGACAGGCGGAGGTAGCTGGACCGTTCACCCGAGCGCAGATCAACCAGCTCGTAGTGTTGAATCAGCGGCAAGTAACGAATTTCGAAGCGGTGACTGCGCGGGTCATCGGTGATCGCGAGGCGCCGCCATGGCGGTCCGACGCGGGTCATGACTCGAATCTGCACGGTCACTCCGTGAGTCAGTGCCTCAATCACCCGGGCCCCGGGCAGGAAATCAATACCGGCCCGGATGCCCAGTACTTCGGCCCGCCACTCGGGCTGCGGATCAATCAGGCGAAGATGGCCGTGGCGTTCAGGATCCGCCTGGCAGCCGCTCAACAGCCAGATGATAAAAACCATCCATATCAGCCTGGCCAGGCTGAATCTGGTGGCCGAAGCCCGGCTGGTCGCTGCGCTGGAGGGGTCGGGCATCGGCATGCTGTTTCAGAAATCGCTCGGCCTGAGCTTCGTTTTCGGCTTTCAAGATAGAACAAGTTGCATAGGCAAGGATACCGCCGGGCTTGAGCAGGGGCCATAGACCCTCAAGCATCCGGGTCTGAATCTGCACAAGTTCATTCAGGTCACTCGCCCGCCGCAGCCAGCGAATATCCGGATGCCGCCGGATCACACCGGTTGCCGAACAGGGTGCATCAATCAAAATTCGATCATAGGCTTTGCCATCCCACCACGCTTCCGGACGCGTCGCATCGCCGGTAATCAACTGCCCGGCCAGCCCGAGACGCTCGAAGTTGGCGCGCACCCGCGCCAAGCGCTGAGCGCTGATGTCCAATGCGGTCAGCTCAACGTCGGCTCGCTCGAGGATATGGGCGCTCTTACCGCCGGGTGCGGCGCAGGCGTCAAGTACCCGGTGGCCGGACTCAAGCCGCAGAAGCTCGACCGTTGCCTGGGCGGCGCCGTCTTGAACTGAAAGCCCTCCTTCACAAAACCCCGGCAGGTCGCTGACCGCCGCACGCCGCTCGAGAATCAGCGCATCGGGAAGTCCCGGAGCTGTCCGCACGGCCAAACCCGCGTCAACCAATGCCTGCTGTGCTTGACCGACCGACCAGTGCCGACGGTTGATGCGAAGCCATAAAGGCGGGGGTAAATTGCCGGCAACCAGAATCTGTTGCCATTCATCGGGCCAGTCGTCGCGAATACGGTCAATCAGCCATGACGGATATCCATAGCGATGTTCGGGGTCATCGGGTATATCGGCGTCGATCGCGTCATTGCGGCGCTGGTAGTTGCGCAAAACGGCATTGACGAGCCCGCGAAGATGCCTCAGACCGCTCAGCCCAATCGCTTCGACTGCGACATGGACGACGGCACGGGCCGGCTCGCGCGCCTGGCGCAGCTCCAGCAGGGCGATTGCCAGCACAAACTCCACCAATCGATCGCGCTTTGCCGGACGACGTTTTAGCAGGCGATGCATGATGCTCTGTACCGCCGGCCATTCATGCATCAGCGCGTTGGCCAGACGTCGAGCCAACGCGCGGTCGCGCGCGCCAGACAGATCCCCGAGCTCTGCGTCCAGGGCCTCATCAAGGCCGATGCCGCGATCCATGACGACTGCAGCCGCACGGGCCGCGGCCAGCCTTGGTTCAGCGCCAGTCGGGGTGGGCATTCAGCCAATCCGCCGCCGAAACCCGCTTGCGGCCAGGCGCCTGTAGCTCGAGAATTTCGAGACTTCCATCGACGCAGCTCACAACAACCGCTTCGCGCTGGCCGTGCCCTCTGATCAGCTGGCCTGGGGGTGCATCAAAGCACCTGCCCGCCCGCGCCCGGTAAACCCGAACTTCCATATCTTCCAGATCAGCAAAGGCCACAGGCCATGGGTTGTAGGCTCGGATCTGGCGAACCAGCGCACCCGCCGAGCCTGACCAGTCAAGCTTCGCATTTTCGCGCTTGATCAACGGCGCGTGAGTTGCCAATCCGTCATCTTGTGGCTGGGGTTCGGGCAGTTGGCCTTCGGTCAACCTCGCCAGATGCTTCAGCAGAAGGTCAGCGGCCATTGGCGCGAGTCGATCGTGTAACTGTCCGGCAGTCTCTTCCGGCCCTATATCCGTGACGGCCTTCGCCAGAACCGGGCCGGTATCCAGTCCGACCTCCATTTGCATGAGAGAAACACCGGTCGTTGCATCACCGTGCAGCACCGCCTGGTTGATCGGGCTCGCACCGCGCCAGCGCGGCAACAGTGATGCATGCAGGTTCCAGCAGCCAAAACGCGGCACTTCCAACAACCAGCGCGGCAAGATCAGTCCGTAAGCAGCCGTGACCAGAAGGTCGGGGTTGAATGCGGTGAGGGGCCGAGCCAGCTCAGCATCAAGCCGCTCGGGCTGTAGAACCTCGATGCCGGCGCTGAGCGCAATCTCCTTGATCGGCCCCGGCCGAATTTTGCGTCCTCGGCCCGCGGCCCGATCAGGCTGGGTCAGGACTGCAACAGGCGCGTTTCCGCTCGCAATCAGAGCTCGCAGCGCGGGCGCGGCAAAATCCGGCGTACCCGCGAACAGCAAACGCGGGTTCATGCCACTGCTTCGGCCTCGCGCTGGCGTTTCTTGAGTTTCTTCTCGACCATGCGGCGCTTGAGAGGCGACAGATAGTCGACAAAGACTTTCCCGTCCAGGTGGTCAATCTCGTGCTGAATGCAGACGGCAAGCAGACCGTCGGCATCAATCTCAAACGGCTTGCCATCAAGCCCGAGCGCCCGCACGCGAATGTTCTCCGCGCGCTCGACCTCAGCATGAATACCGGGCACCGACAGGCAACCTTCCTCGCAGATCTGGGCACCCTGGCTGGCAATGATCTCCGGGTTGATAAAGACTTTTGGATCATTCTTGGCTTCGCTGAGATCCAGCACCAACATCCTTATCGATTGGTTCACCTGGGTTGCAGCCAGACCGATCCCCCGGGCGGCGTACATGGTTTCGAACATGTCTGCGGCAAGCGTTCGCTCGCAGTCGGTCACTTCTTCGACAGGTCGGGCCACTCGGCGCAGGCGCGGGTCAGGAAATTCCAGAATGGTCAGTTGGCTCATAAAAGTCTGGCAGCCCTGTTTTGGCTGGCTGTTGTTGGTGTACAGTTATGATAACCTGCAAGTCTAAACGCTACGTTGGCCGCTAGGGAGGGCAACGCTCGTGAAACGGATCACCATCGCTCTTGCCATTGTTCTGCTGTCTTTCAGCCTCCAACTCGGCGCGGTCGAACTGCGCGAGGATCATCCGAGAGAATATGTTGTTCAGCCCGGAGATACGCTGTGGGACATCTCCGCGCGGTTCCTGACGAAACCCTGGCAGTGGCCCAATATCTGGCAGGCGAATCCGGCGATCGAGAATCCTCACCTTATTTATCCGGGTGACGTAATTTCCCTGGTCTTTATTGGCGGCGAGCCCCGCCTGATGGTCGATGACTCGATCAAGAAGTTGTCGCCCAGCATCCGGGCAGAAGACATTGACGGGCCGATCACAACCCTGCCAAGAGACGCCATTGAGCCGTTTCTGCGCCGAATCCGCATCCTGTCTGAAGAGGACATGGAGGGTCTTCCCTACATTGTCGGCAACGAAGACAACCGCTCCATGGCGTCTCCCGGGGATCGAACTTACGCTCGCGGCATGGAAGATGCTCAGGTAGGCGACAGAGTTGTCATCGCGAGAAAGACCTATCAATTTCTCGACCGGCGAGAGGCCATGTATGTTGAGCAGGGCATCCGCCGCAACCGCATTCGAACCAGCGTGGCCCAGGTCCCATCGGGCGAGCGCCCCAGCAGCTCACTGTGGCTCAATACGGTCGGCCGCCTGGACGAATTCACCTACCCCGTCATCGGCTATGAGTTCTACGAGGCCGCCAGCGCTACCGTCCTGAAAGTCGGCGATCCTACAATCCTGCAGCTTGAGGATGGAAGACGAGAAGTGCTGCCGGGCGATTATGTCTTGCCTGTCGATGACTTTGAATTCGAAGAGATTTTCCATCCCCGCCCAATGGATCCCGTCCCAGAAGACGCCTACGTTCTGAGCGTGAGCGAGGCCTATTACGGGGTCGGTCACTACCAGATCGTTGCCATCAACATCGGTGCCGATCAAGGCGTGGCACCTGGACACGTGTTTTCAGGCTTCCGACCTGGCCGGATTGTGCGTGATGAAAAGAGCTATCCCTTCATGAGCCAGGCCGCCTTTAACAATCCCGAAAAGGTCCACGTCGCCCTGCCGGATGAATACGCAGGCGTACTCATGGTCTTCCGGTCTTTCGACCAAATAAGTTATGCGATCGTTCTCGACGGCGAAAAACCCGTTCGCGTCAATGATCGGCTCGACCATCCCGACCGCAGACTATAAGCGAAGGCTAATGGCGAGCCGGAGTTCCGCCTCCGACTGGCTGGGACTGGTTCTCACCCCTGGGCTGGGAACCCGGCGTTTTGCGGCTCTTTGCGAGTATTTCGGGTCGGAGTCCGGGTGGATCGGCGCCTCAGATCGGGATCTTTCCAAAGCCGGGCTCAGCCAAACCCAGCTGCGGGCATTGCGCGAACCCGACGCCGCAAGCATGCAGAAATGTCTTGACTGGCTGTCGGCTGACGACCATCGACTGATTCCCATCACTGATGACTATTACCCGCCGTTATTGCGCGATATCGCTGACCCGCCGCCGGCAATTTTCGTCGCCGGTCAGCCGCAACATCTGCTGCGACCGCAGTTGGCGATCGTTGGCAGTCGCAATGCAACCGCTGGAGGCCTTGAGCATGCCCGGTCGTTTGCGTCTGCGCTGGCAGCCAGCGGTTTGGTGATCACCAGCGGGCTGGCGGCCGGTGTTGACGGCCAAGCCCATGCGGCCTGTCTTGACGCCGGAGGCCAGACGATTGCCGTAGCCGGCACCGGCCTGGACCGCGTCTACCCGGCCCGACATCGAGATCTGGCGCGGAGAATCGTGCATCAGGGTGCGATGGTGAGCACCTTTCCACCGGGCACGGAGCCCAGAGCCGGCCATTTTCCGGCCCGCAATCGCTTGATCAGCGGGATGAGCCTTGGCACGCTGGTCGTTGAAGCAGGCCAGCGCTCGGGCTCTCTCATCACCGCTCGACTGGCGAGCGAGCAGGGCCGAGAGGTTTTCGCCATTCCGGGCTCTGTCCACAATCCGCTGGCACGCGGCTGTCACCGGCTGATTCGAGAAGGCGCAAAACTGATCGAAACCGCTGATGAGGTACTCGAGGAGTTACGCCCCCTTTCAGAACAGCTGGGGCAAGCCTTGTCGATGCGGCTGAATTCGGGTCCCACCGAAGACGTTCAGCGCGAGCCATCGATCCCAGACGATGAGCTGGACGAAGATCACCGCCGGGTACTTGAGGCAATCGGCTATGATCCCGTACCTGTCGACGAAATCATCCGCCGAACACAATTGACGGCTGCAGCGGTATCCTCCACCCTGTTACTTCTGGAACTGAGCGGTTATGCCACGGCTCACTCCGGCGGTCGCTACAGCCGGACGCATCAAGGACACTGAATGAAAGAAAACGTGCTCGATCTGCTGATGTACCTGTTTGAAAACTACATCTATGACGAACCGGAAGCCACTCCTGACCGCGACTCACTGGGCGACAGTCTGGAGGAAGCGGGCTTTTCCAGCGCTGAAATTGATCGTGCGTTTTCCTGGCTGGACGGTCTTGCCGAGCAGCGTCGGATGCCGGTTATGGCAGGACACGAAAGCAATCCGGTTCGGCTTTTTTGTGACGCCGAGT
Source organism: uncultured Wenzhouxiangella sp. (assembly GCA_964540315.1). GTDB lineage: Bacteria > Pseudomonadota > Gammaproteobacteria > Xanthomonadales > Wenzhouxiangellaceae > Wenzhouxiangella. The sequence continues at coordinate 28,890 of CAZIMY010000002.1, read as the reverse complement.
GCAGCCGGCTCGACGTGGATGCGCGAGGGCTCATCTTGTACCTTGAGAATATCGGTGTGCTTGATCCCGCGCGTCGCGAGCAGGTGCTTGATCGACTGATGGCACTGGAAGAGGACGACATTGACATCGAAGACGTCAAGTGGGTTGTTCTTATGGTGCTGTTCAACCAGCCGGGCCAGGAAGCCAATTACGCCTGGATGGAAGATTTGATGTTCGACGAGGAAGGGGAATACCGGCACTAGAATGGCCAAAAATCTCCTCATCGTCGAGTCGCCGGCAAAGGCGACCACCATCAACAAGTATCTGGGACCCGATTTCGAGGTTCTGGCGTCGTATGGCCACGTCAGGGATCTGGTACCGAAAGAAGGCGCGGTCGATCCGGACAATCGTTTCGCCATGCGCTACGACATCATCGAGCGCAACCGCAAGCACGTCGACAAGATCGTGGCCAGCGCGAAGAAGGCCGATACGGTTTACCTGGCCACCGACCTTGACCGCGAGGGTGAAGCCATTTCCTGGCATATTGCCGAAATCCTCAAAGAACGCGGTATCAAAGATTCCAAGCCTGTTCGGCGGGTTGTATTTTCTGAAATCACCAAGCGTGCCATCGAAAAGGCCATGCAGAGCCCTCGTGACCTGGCCGCCAACCTGGTCGACGCCCAGCAGGCGCGGCGCGCGCTTGATTATCTGGTCGGCTTCAATCTTTCCCCGCTGCTGTGGAAAAAAGTTCGCCGCGGACTTTCGGCCGGCCGAGTGCAGTCTCCCGCGCTGCGGATGATCGCTGAAAGAGAAGAAGAGATAGAGCGTTTTGAACCGCGCGAGTACTGGACGATCGAAGCCGATCTGGGCGAGGAACCAAACAGCTTTTCAGCCAATATGGTTCGGCTCGATGATAAGAAACTTGAGCAGTTCGATATCACTGACGGTGATCGCGCCAACCAGGTGCGAAAGCAGGTTGAAGAACTGTCAGGCGGTGCCTTCGAGGTGGCTCGCATCAGCAAACGCCAGCGCCGACGGCGTGCTCAGCCACCCTTTATCACCTCGACCCTGCAGCAGGAAGCGGCCAGGCGTTTGCGCTTCACTACCCAGCGCACGATGCGGCTGGCGCAGCAACTTTACGAAGGTGTCGATATTGGAGAGGGCACCCAAGGCCTGATCACCTACATGCGAACTGATTCGGTAGCGCTGTCCCAGGACGCGTTGAGCGAGATTCGCCAGGTTGTCAGCTCTGAGTACAACGCCGCACTTTTGCCCGATAAGCCCAATTTTTATCAGTCAAAATCCAAGAACGCCCAGGAGGCTCACGAAGCGATTCGTCCATCTTCGCCGGCACTGACACCGATCAAGCTCAAACGCCACCTGAGCGAGGAGCAGTATCGGCTCTATGAGTTGATCTGGAATCGCGCCGTTGCCAGCCAGATGATTCCGGCCGTTTACGACACCGTCAGCGCAGAGTTCGATGTTGGTGACCATACATTTCGGGCGTCCGGCTCAACGCTTATAGAACCCGGGTTTCTAAAGGTCTACCAGGATTCGCAGGCAGCCCAGGACAACCGCCTGCCGCCCTTGGAAGAGGGCGATCGAATCAACTTGACCGCAGTTCGGCCCGAACAGCATTTCACCGAGCCGCCACCCCGTTTTTCCGAGGCCAGCCTTGTCAAAGCGCTGGAGGACCACGGCATCGGGAGACCCTCGACCTACGCCTCCATCATCAAGACCCTCCAGGATCGTGAATACGTCGAGCTGGAGAGTCGCCGCTTCACACCAACCGCAACCGGGCGGGTCGTGGCCACATTCCTGTCCAACCATTTCGAGCGCTATGTCGACTACGACTTCACCGCGAAACTCGAAGACGAACTGGACGCCATTTCGCGCGGTGAGCACGACTGGGTGCCACTGCTGGAGGAATTCTGGCAACCCTTCATAGACCGGGTTCATGAAAAGACCGAGTCGGTCAGCCGCCAGGAAGCGCAGCAGGCGCGCGAACTGGGAACTGATCCTAAAAGCGGCAAACCAGTGATCGTGCGACTGGGGCGCTATGGCCCGTTCGCCCAAATTGGTCAGGCAGAGGATGAAGAAAAACCGCAGTTCGCCGGTCTTCGTGCAGGTCAGAAAATGGATCGAATCACTCTTGAAGAGGCGCTCGAACTGTTCAAATTGCCCCGCAATCTCGGGGAAACGCCCGAAGGCGAACCCGTCCAGGCCAATATCGGCCGGTTTGGGCCCTATGTTCGCTACGGTACGCGAAACTTCGTCTCACTCAAGGATATCGATCCGCACGACATCACCCTTGAGCAGGCTCTGGAAAAAGTCGCCGAGCACAAGAAAATGCTTGCCGAACGAATCATCAAACAGTTCGATGCTGAAGGCATAGAAATCCTCAAGGGTCGCTATGGGCCTTTCGTCACTGACGGCAAGCGCAATGCCAGCGTGCCGAAGGACGTGGAGCCGGAATCACTCGATCTGGCCGCCTGCCAGAAAATGCTGGCTGAAGCCCCACCCAAAGGGCGACGCGGGAAATTCGGCAAGAAAAAAGGCAGCGCAAAAAAGGCCGCGTCTAAGAAAAAGTCCATAAAGAAGGCAGCGTCCAAAAAGAAAGCCACAAAAAAGTCGAAGAAGAAAAAATCCAAGAAGAAAAAGACCGCCAAGAACAAATAGGCTTTGCCCATGTCCAGCCCCAGCATCGAAGCCGTATCCGCTTACCTGATTGATCTTCAAAGCCGCCTGTGCACCGCTTTTGAAGCCAGTGACGGCGCCCGGCAATTTCGCGAAGACCGCTGGGATAGACCCGAAGGCGGGGGCGGTCGAACGCGCGTTCTGGAGGGCGGCAAGGTATTCGAAAAAGGTGGCGTCAACTTTTCCCACGTCCACGGAGATGCGCTACCCGCGGCTGCCAGCGCTCGACGACCCGAGTTAGCCGGCCGCAGTTTTCAGGCGCTGGGCGTCTCCGTGGTCATGCATCCGGTCAACCCCTATGTCCCAACCAGCCACGCCAACGTGCGTTTTTTCCAGGCTGAAAAAGCCGGCGAAGAACCCATCTGGTGGTTTGGTGGCGGTTTTGATCTGACGCCCTATTACCCGTTTGATGAAGACTGCAGGCACTGGCACCAGGTCGCGCATGATCTTTGCAGGCCGTTCGGAGACTCGGTCTATTCCGAGCACAAACGCTGGTGTGACGAATACTTTTACCTTCGTCATCGAGATGAGACCCGGGGCATTGGCGGTCTGTTTTTCGATGACCTCAATGAGTGGGGCTTTGAGCAGAGCTTTTCCTACATGCAGGCCGTCGGAAATGGTTATCTCGAAGCCTACCGGCCCATCGTCGAAAAACGCAAGCAAACAGCTTACGGCCAACGGGAAACTGATTTCCAGCGCTACCGAAGAGGCCGCTATGTGGAGTTCAACTTAGTCTACGATCGCGGCACTCTGTTCGGCCTGCAGTCGGGCGGCCGGACCGAGTCCATCCTGATGTCGCTCCCCGCGGTTGCTCACTGGCGCTACGATTTCCAGCCCGAGACGGCCTCCGCTGAAGGCCGTTTGGCCGAGTATCTTAAAGCCCGCGACTGGTTGAACAACTGAAACAGTTTGCCAGCCAGTGATGCAAAAGCGGCCCTTGACGGACTATTTCGTTAACGTCATGATCTTGCTACAGGCTAATCAATCTTTGCACGATTTGGCCTTGAGTCTGTGCCCTCAGAGTATCTGGCCATGTATAGAATCCGCAATCTGGACGCAAACGGCCGAGAAGTAATTCAGCTGGTCGCCAGCACCCTGCCCTCGCTAGACAAGCTTCTTAACCGGCAATCCAGTTGCGCGACGCCAGCGCGTCACTGCGACAGGGGTGTCTGGTGACCGACACTCCTGCAGACCAAAGGCCGACAGCTGCCGATATATTGCTTATCGACGACGATGCCATGATCCGCGCTCTGGTCACGAAGGGTTTGGCCAGAAAAGGCATGAAAGTAGTTGAGGCCACGGGCGGCGCTGATGGCCTGCTAAAACTCAGCCAAAGCGCTTTTGACCTTGTCCTGCTTGATGTCCACATGCCGGACATGGACGGCTTCGAGACGTTGCGCGCTATCAGGCTTCAGATGCAAGGGCGCGAGATTCCAATCATCATGCTGACTGCCGATGACGAGCCGCGCGCAATCGAGACCGCGTTTGAAATCGGGGCCAAGGATTTCATCACCAAACCAATCAATCTGCGCCTCCTGGAGCAACGAATCCGATATGCCATGGCCAGCCATGCGCGCGAACAGCACCTCCGCCAGCTTCAGGCCGAGCGGGCAAGCGCTTGTCAGATTGCAAGACTGGGTTTCTGGCGCCTGTTTGGCGAGGAACAGCTATTGGATTGGTCGGATGCCGCCGATGAACTGCTGAGCCGAACAGATGCGATGCCGCGTTCTTTGCGTCAGTTGTTGTCTGAAGCCCACCCCGACGATCGCCTGCGGCTGGATATGGCGTTCAATTCGGCGCTTGGCTCCGGCCAGGCTTTTGATCTGGAAGTTCGCCTGAAAACCGACGCCCAGGAGCGCAATGTTCGCTTTAGCAGTCCGGGGCCCGGCGAAGACGAAGCGCTGATTGGATCCTTTCAAGACGTCACCAGCCTCAGGCGTCTCGAGGCGCAGGTGCTCTACCTGTCCGAGCACGACGAGTTGACCGGCCTGCCCCGTCAGCGACTGTTTTCTAGGTTGGTCGAAGCACTCCCTGACGACTCGACCTCGGTCAGAACGCTTCTACTGACGGCATCGGTTACCCACGTATTGAAACTCGCTGAATATCTTGGCAGCCAAACGAGTCGCGAAGCCACGCTGACCATCGCTCAAAGACTGCAGTCATGTTTTCCTGCCGATGCCGCTGCCGGCCGGCTGGAGGACGGGGTTTTCGCGCTCGCCGTGTTGCTTGGAGACGAAGACGCCAAAGTAACGGCTGAAAAGATTGAAAGTCATCTTGCTCAGCCAATCAGGATCGGTGAACGCGAATTGCCCGCGCGGCTTATCGCCGGCGCGGCGGTGTTCCCCGACGATGCCAGCAACGTCGGCGAATTGATCAAGGCTGCCAGACTGGCCTGTCGCTCAGCTGAAGAACAAAGGCTCGACGGGCTGCATTTTTACAGCGAAGGATCAAAGCGCGAATATGGGTCTCGTTTGGCTCTGGAGGCAGACCTGCGCACGGCGTGCAAAGACCAGCAGTTTTTTCTGGTATTCCAACCGCAGCTGGACATCTACACTGACCGGGTAATCGGCGCCGAAGCCTTGCTGCGCTGGCAGCACCCGGAGCGGGGCCTGGTTTCACCGGTTGAGTTCATACCGGTTCTTGAGGAGACCGGTTTAATCGAGCAGGCCGGCGCATGGGTTCTGGAGCAAGGGATCAAGGACGCTGCCAGTCTGCGCGCCAAAGGTTATGACCTGCGGATGGGCATTAATCTGTCGGCCGTGCAGCTGCGCCTTGAAGGCCTGCCACAAATGCTTGCGGAATTATGTCGCCGGTACGATCTGCCCCACGAGAGGCTGGAACTCGAGATTACCGAAGGGATGGCGATGCATGACCCAGGCCAGACCCGGGTTCTTCTGGAACGACTGAAATCGCTCGCCTTCAGCCTTTCTATAGACGACTTTGGTACTGGCCACTCGGCCCTTTCCTACATCACCAACTTTCCCGTTGACACCATCAAGATTGATCGCAGCTTTGTTACAAACATCACCGAAGGCAGAAAACAGCGTGCCATCGTAACCGCCATCAGCGCACTGAGCAGTCAGCTTGGCATGACGACCATTGCCGAGGGCATAGAAACAGAGCGTCAAAGAGACTACGTGGATGCACTCGGCGTGCACGAAATCCAGGGCTTTCTCATTTCTCGCCCCCTGCCCCTGGATGAGTTCGAGCAGTTCATGATCGCTCACGGCAAGTATCGGAAAATCGGCAAGCAATAGCTTAGGACCACCCGTCAATGAAGACATTGCACACTTTATCTCCCGAGCTCAGTGATTTTGTCGCCCTGTTGAACGAGGCCGACCAGCAAGGTCATGGCATGCTGTTGGTTTTGGGTTGCGACAACAACCATTGGCCTATTGCTCAGTTGAATAGAAGCCTGGCCCAGGTCAAGACGCCGGTTTTCGGCGGTGTCTTTCCCGCACTGGCGCTGGACAACAAGCAGCACGAGCACGGAGCCATCGTGCTTGGCCTCGAAGAACTTCCAACCGTTGCAAGGGTTACCGGCATGAGCGACCCGAACGCCGACTATGAATCGCAACTGCTTGAACAGATTGACGAATGGAACAACCTAAGCCAGGAAGGTACGCTGATGGTGCTGGTGGACGGGCTGTCGAGCCGGATTTCCTCTCTGGTCGAAAACCTATTCTTCGTGTTTGGCTTGGAAAACAATTTTGTCGGCGGCGGCGCAGGATCCCTGAGTTTTGAGCAGAAGCCATGCATTATCTCGTCGCACGGAATTGAAAGTGATGTTGCTATCGTTCTGAAAATACCACGCCAAAGCACGGTCAGCGTTACCCATGGCTGGAGCAGCATCAGCGAGGCCGTCGAAGTGACTGAAGCCGACCGCAACGTCATCAAGACCCTAAACTGGCAGCCCGCATTTGAAGCCTACAAAGCCATCGTGGACGACCACAGTGAAACCCCAATCACTCGGGAAGCGTTTTTTGATACAGCCAAATCCTACCCGCTCGGCCTCGAGAAAATTGATGGCGAGGTGGTCGTACGAGATCCGCTCATGGTGCAAAACGACAGCGAATTGGTGTGTGTTGGAGAAGTACCCCAAGGCGCGTTCGTCAGGATTCTCAATGGCACGCCCAGCAGCCTGCTCGCCGCCGCCCGGCAGGCGCGCCACATCATAAATTCCGGACCGCGCTCCGACAAAGGGCATTTGCTGCTGTTTGACTGCATTTCCAGAGCGCTGTTTCTGGGACCGGATATTGAACAGGAGCTGTCCGCGCTGAGCCAGGACGACTTCGCCTTCGGCGCTTTCACGCTGGGCGAAATCGCCAACAGTGGAACCGACTATCTGGAGTTTCTCAACAAGACAACCGTGCTTGCACGACTCGGCGAACCGCAGCAGTAATCATGCCCGGCTCAACAGCAAGAATCGACCATATGGTTAGCAGGCCGCGAAAAGAAACAGAGATCCTGTTCGAGATCGCGCTGGCGATCGGCAAGAGTCTGGATTTAGACCAGATGCTCAGACAAGCTTTGGCCACTATCATGCGCCAGCTAAACGCCCAGGGGGCACTAATAATCTCCCCTTACGCTGCATCATCAGGCAAGTCAGCAAAGCTTCCAGGCCTCTATGGCGATCTTGACTGGGCGCCCGTTTTCAGCGCCCCCCGGATTTTCCTGAAGAACGAGACCAACCGGAAATTACTGAATTCACTGGATCTGCCGAAGCAAGCGGATGATCTGGCCGAATTCTTCAGAGGCAAGCCCTACAGGCGTATTTTCGACGAGACGATCTTTCTCGTCTTTCCGTTGAAAGACTTCGGGCTGTTGATTTTGCGCCGATCAGGCGCGCCGCTGAGCGATTCCCTCGTCCAGTCCTTACAGGTCCTCATGGACAAATTGGCCAATGCGGCAATTGCCTGTCTGCACGAAACGAACCTGCTCGAGCAGGTTCAGGCTGCCGAAAATGCCAACCTTGCCAAGAGTCGGTTTCTGGCCAACATGAGTCACGAAATCCGTACCCCCATGAACGGGATCATGGGCATGATTGACATGGTGCTTGATACCAAGTTGGATAGCGAACAGGTAGAAAATCTCGATCTGGCGCGTTTGTCTGCCCAGCATCTGCTAGAACTCATTAATCAGGTGCTCGACCTGTCAAAAATCGAGGCGGGCAAATTCGAAATTCACCCTGAACCTGTTGACCTCACGGAGTTCGTCGGTAATGTCATCAAAAGCCTCAGCGCAAGGGCTCAAACCAAGAACGTGGAGCTGCAGTATGACCTCGACGATGATCTGCCTGAGACCGTTCTCGTCGATCCGGCCAGGCTGCGCCAGGCGCTCATCAACCTGATCGGCAACGGCCTGAAATTCACCGAGCGTGGCCACGTGCGCCTGACGGTGAGTGCGGCAGAACCGATCCACGAACGAAATGACGTGCTTGTTCCGGTTCAATTCAGCGTCGAAGATACAGGTGTCGGCATACCGGAAGAAAAACTGGACGCAATTTTCAAGCCATTTGAACAGGTCGAATCAGATGCCTCCAGACGATTTGAAGGCACCGGCCTGGGGCTTCCAATCACTCATGAACTCATCAGCCTGATGGGCGGGAGCATTCAAGCCTCAAGCTGCCTTGATCAGGGAAGTACTTTTACGATCGAGCTCAGGCTGCCGCTGTCGAGCGAACCCGCGCCGCGTGAGGCCGAACAAGTGGTCGAATTCAAAGGCCGCTCCGTGCTTTGTGTTGCAAGCGACACTATCAGCCGCAAGGTGATGCGGCATCTGCTCGAACGCACGCGGGTCGAACATGAAATGTGTCGGAGCGGATTCGAGGCCTTGATCCGACTTCGGCAGACACAGCAGTCAGACTCACCTTTTGAACTGATTCTTGTGGACGCAGACCTGCCCGGGCTGGACGGCTACGCGGCGGTCGAACGGATGCTTGAGGAGGGCCTGGCTCAAAGCAGAGATATCCGAATCATGTCCTCTAGCAGCATTCATGGCGAAGAACAGAAATGCCGAGAACTGAACTTGAGATCCCTGCTGGTCAAACCGATCACGTTGTCAACTTTGCAGCGTACTTTCAGCCAGCATTGGTCGAATACCGGTGAGCGGCCGGCCGGCCAAAGCCGGCGCGAATTGCTCAAGGATCGCAGGCTCACGGTCCTGGTGGCTGAAGACAGCCAGGTCAACCAGAAAGTCACCGCGGCTTTGTTAAAGAAGGTCAATGCTCTATACACCATTGCGCAAAATGGGGCTGAAGTCGTCAAGCTGGCGGGAGAGCAAACGTTCGATTTGATCCTGATGGATATGATGATGCCGGTCATGGATGGCCTGGAGGCCACGCGGCAGATTCGGGCCGTCGAAAGTGATCGCGGAGAACGCCATTGCCCTATCATCGCGTTGACCGCCAACGCCATGAAAGGCGACCGTGAGGCTTATCTTGCATCGGGCATCGATGGCTATGTATCCAAACCGGTCGACCCGGTCAGCCTGTATGCCGAAATTGAGCGTGTTGTCATTGCCGGGCAGCGATTGGCGTCTTCACCGAACACACCCCAAGCCCAATTCTCTGATTTCGACGAATTCTTGAAAGCCGAATCCGACGAACCGTCTGCGGTTGAGGAAAGCCCGGAACCTGAGCTTGACTGGAATGCCGCGGTTACGCATGCCGGCGGCGATGAGGACCTGCTCCGCGAGGTGCTTGGCGCTTTTCTGCCCGACATATCAAACCATTTGACAGATTTGAATCGATGTCTGTCCGATCAGGATCGTGAATCTCTCCAGCGTGGTGCCCACACCCTAAAAAGTCTGTGTGCTACTTTTGGCATGACGGTCGCAGCAGAGTCTGCGCAGAAACTGGAACTGGCTTGTCGGAATGACTCGAACTGGGAAGAACTCCGGATAATGACCTGCGATTTGATTGACAGGATTGAATCTTCTCGACCGGCGCTCGAAAAAATCATTGCCGACGACGATCAACCATGAGTACCGAAAAAAACCGAACCGCCTCAGCCGCAGATGGATACGGCATCGCCTTGCAGCCGGTTTGCAATCGGGCCCTCGACCATATCGGCGACAAGTTGCTGTACCGCGAATCGGCCAGCGCAAAAGAAGCCAACGTCGATAATGCCTTGCTCGCCACGGCCAGAGCATGTGCCAGCGTCATGTTCGACATTGGCTTGGAAGAACTGGTTGGCAATCGATGTTTACTGTGCACGATTCCCGATGAGTGGCTGCTGCAACCTGACTCCATTCTCTACCCCCCAGAGCAAACCATTCTGGAAGTGAGTCCCGAAACCTGGCAACGACCCGAGACATCGGCGGCCGTGACCCGGTTGCAGGCAGAAGGGTATCGAATTGCGGTCGACGCGAGCGCCCTGGAAGACTCTCAGCGGCCGATCGAGGCAATCCCCGACATTATCAAGACCGATTTTCGACAGCAACAGTCGCCGGCGGTAATTGACGCTCTTGGCAACGCCAAACCGCTCCAACTGGCCACCTTCATCGAAACTACCGAACAGTTGGAGCAGGCCCGAAGTGCCGGATTCGACTGGCTTCAGGGGTTCGTATTCTCTCTGCCGGTTGTCATTCCACGCACCACCCATCGGCGCAGCGGTAATCGTGCGGTCGAATTACAGTTGCTGGCCGAACTCTCGGATGACAATGGCAGTCTCGCGGATCTTGAGCCGTTGCTCGCCCAGCACCCGAGCCTTTCCGCCGTGGTTCTTCGGCAAGCAAACTCCGCTGCACTCGGGCCGCGCGGTCGATCCATCGAGACCCTGGGCGACGCAATTTCGCGCATTGGCTCCGAGCGACTACGCACGCTGATTTCGACCTTCGTACTCACGAGTAACGAGCCCATTCGGCAGTTGCAGGCCCGCCAACTGCTGGTCAGAGCCGGGCTAGCCGCCAATCTTGCCGAGCGGATCGCCAGCATTTCCAGCCGGATTGCCTTTTCGGTCGGACTATTTTCTCGCCTGGACGTCTTCGAGGGTCAGCCCATGGACGACCTGGTGCGCGACCTACCCTTTTCCGACCCGATCAAACGGGCGCTCACCAATCGCGAAGGTGAATTGGGAAAACTCATCAGGATTCTTGACGAGTTCGAGGAAGGCGGGCTTGAGCGACTGGGCGGTAACACTCTGGCCATGCTCAACGAGGACTATCTGCGCTCCAGCGCCTGGGCAGACCGCTGGATGCGAGATGACGATGACGGCAACGGTGAAGGGTCTCAATCAGCGCCAGAGGCGCGGTAGCGTCGAATAGAGACTTCAAGCTTTTCACGGCTATATGGCTTGGCCAACAGATCGTCAACCTTCAGCTCCCGAGCGCGCTCCACGTTATCCTTGGTCGCGCTGCCTGTCTGAACGACCACGAAGATGTCGCCGCCGCCGTCCATTTCTCGCATTCGTTCGAGGACCTCCAGACCGTGCATGTCGGGCATTTCCAGGTCAAGGAACACTACGTCTGGTCGAGTCTCCTTGATCATCGCGAGCGCCCGGGCGCCGCTGGCAGCCTGCCGAACGTTGACAAACTTGAGGCTGCGAAGCAGGCCGACCAACAGCAGCCGCATCGGTTGCTGGTCATCAACGACGATAATTTTATCGTCTAGCTCATCATTTTTCATACCACCGCCCTAACGTCCTGTCCGAGCCTGGGAAGCCCAGTACAGAATCAGTCCCAGCCCGAACAGCATGCCGCCCAGATGAGCAAAGTGAGCAATACCCGGCATGGTGCCCGTCACGCCAAAGACGAGGGTCAACAGCCCGTAGACGATCACAAACCATTTGGCCTTCATGGGAATCGGGGGGAACAGCAACATGATTCGACTGTTGGGATACATCATGCCAAAGGCCAGAAGCAGACCAAACACCGCTCCAGATGCGCCGATTGTGGGATAGATTTCTCCGGTGAACTGGGCCACGGCGAGCTGGACCAAACCTGCACCAACCATGCAAACAAAATAAAAAATCAGGAACCTGCGCGTACCCCACAAACGCTCAATCGGCAGGCCGAACATGTACAGCGCGAACATGTTGAAAAACAGGTGCGCCAGGCCGCCATGCAGGAATCCGTAGGTGACCAGCTGCCAAAGCCCGAATCCGGTTGCCAGACTGGTTCCATCGCCCATATTGATGGCGCCGGGGGTCGCGAGTGGCCACAGCGCAAATAGTCGGATGACATCGGTGAACGCACTCGCCTGTATCAGATAGGCCGCAACGGTTACGACCAGCAGTGTGATTGAGGCCGAACCACCCCACATGCCTCGAGCGGACTGATTCACGGTAGCTCGTCCAGCGCCTGCATCAATCCTTCAAGACCTTCGAAGGGAGACCTGCGGTCCGGAAAAGCGGCACGCAGCGCGGCAATATCAGAAACGCCCAGGGCGGATTCCCGGTTAGCCCAAGTTCGCTCGGTAAAGCCGAGCAATGCGCTGATATCGTTATCGTCCAGGTGCTGCATCGGTGGCATGTAGCCACGATAGGTCTTCCCGGCGACTTCAATCTCGCCGCGCAATCCGTAGAGCACGATCAAGGCCAGCGCTTCCGACGGCAGCTCCATCCATTCCGAACCGGCAAGTGGCGGAAAGGCTGGTGGCTTCCCTTGACCCTGGTTGCCGTGACACGATGCGCAGTAGCGCAAATACGGTTCCTGCCCTTCCGCCAGCTGAACCGGTCCCGATCCGGAGTCGCAGGCTGCCAACAGCGCCAGCAGCATCACGGCCATCACCGGTTTCACGAAGCTCGGCGGCATCACCGGCCTGCGTTTACAATCTCTTGCTGCCTCATTCATGTCGTTTTCTGTCAATGTCCATTCATCGTGTCACAGTGTATGCCGCATCCAGCCAAGCGCTATCGCAAGACTATATCAGCGCCGCCAGCCGCCTGGGTCGAACTCTCGGCGAAGCGGGATTGTCTATTGTCTACGGCGGGGGTGGACGCGGTCTGATGGGCGCCATGGCAGAAGCGGCACTCGCCACGGGCACCGAGGTGCACGGCGTGATTCCGGAATTCCTCACCGAAATCGAACTGGGGCACCAGCAACTTACCACGCTGAAGATCGTCGATACCATGCACACGCGCAAAGCCCTTATGCTTGAAAATTCGCATGCTGTGATAGCGCTACCGGGGGGCTGCGGCACGTTTGAAGAGCTTTTTGAAGCAATGACGCTCAAGCGTTTAGGCCGGTTTCTTGGCCCGATCATTCTGATCAACTCGGGCGGCTACTATAATCGCCTGCTGGAGTTTTTGGAGCACAGCGTGGAACAACGGTTCATGAATCAGGCTCACCTCCAAATGTGGCAAAGCGTGGACGAACCCGAAGAGGTGCTTGAAGCCTTGACCAATGCACCGGCCTGGTCGGCCGATGCGTTAACCCACGCTCCTGTTTTCCAGTCCGCGCCGTGAGCGGCCGCTTTCCAATGCAGAGTGTCGGCTTCAGGGCCGGACTCAACTGGCTGCCGGCCAGCGCCGAATGGATGCGACGGGGCTTCAGGGCCTTGTTTGCGATCGCCGGGCTTTGGCTCGGTATTTCTCTGGTGGCAATCATCCCGCTTGTGGGCCAAACCGTGCTGGCACTGATAACACCTATGCTCACCGCCGGCGTGATGCTCGCCTTCGATCAGCTGGGTGAAGGCAAACAACCCGCCCCGGGCACTCTGGTAGCGGCGTGGCGCGATCCCTTTAGACGATCAAAGCTGCTGAGCCTCGGCATATTCGCAATGCTGGGTGGGCTGGCAGCCGCCATGGTGCTCGTAACGTGGCTCAGCAGTCAGTTGGGTGCGGATGCTCTGGAAGCTGCAGTGCAATCGCCCGAAGCGATGGCTCAGGCCCTGGCCGGGGCTTCGCTAGGTGGTGGACTGCTTGGGTCCGGGCTGGTCATGGTCGTCGTGCTTGCAGGCCTGTTCTTCGCCATACCGCTTGTCATGTTCGGTCGGGCGTCGACGCTGACCGCACTCGCCACCAGCCTGCGCGCCATCGCAAGAAATTTACTGGCTTTTGTCGGTTTCGCAATTGCCGCAATTGCCGTAGCAGCCGGCCTGCTGGTCATGCTCCTGATCGTCAGCAGCGTATTGACACTGGCGCTCGGCAATCTAGGCAGCCTGCTGGTGCAGGTCCTGATGCTAATTTCCATGATGCTTTTTCAGGTGCTGATAGCGGGGGCGCAGTATCTGGCCTTCTGCCAGATATTCGGCTGGTCTCCAGGCCTGGAAGACACGCCCGATGACCCGGGTGAAATCACGCCCTGACGCGTGGGCCCGAGGCCAAGAATCGACTACGGGCTTTCTATTCTTTGTCGGAGACGGATTTGGCTTCGTCTGTCCGCCGGACCATGATCCGGGCCATGATGATGCCCAACTCATAAAGGAGCAGGACAGGAATGGCCAGCAGCGTCTGGGAGATCATATCCGGCGGGGTGATCAGCATGGCGCCGAGAAATGCCCCGACGATCACGTAGCCGCGGGCCTTCGCAAGCGTCTCGGTCGTGGTGATTCCCAGAACAACCAACACGATCGTCGCTACCGGCACCTGGAAAGCCAGGCCAAAGGCAATGAACAGCGTCAGGATAAAATCAAGGTACCGGCTGATATCCGTCATCACCTCGACCCCTTCCGGCGCCATTGAGGTGAAAAAGTTGAAAACGACCGGGAATACGACGAAGTAGGCAAAAGCACAGCCTGCATAAAACAGCAGCACCGAGGCGACCAACAGGGGCCGCGCCAATCGCTGCTCGTGACGATATAGCCCAGGGGCAACAAAAGCCCAGGCCTGATAAATCACCGCCGGCATGGCGATGAGGATGCCAAGGATGAGCACCAGCTTAAAGGGCGCGAAAAACGGGGATGCCACGTCAATGGCGATCATGCTCGAACCTTCTGGCAGATAGCGCACCAGAGGCTCTGCAAGAGTCGTATAAAGCTGACGAGCGAACGGAGCCAGTGCAATGACGACCACTCCGATTGCCATGACCGCCCTGAGTAGACGGGTACGCAATTCCAGCAGGTGGTCTATCAGGGTAAGCTCGCGATTATTCTCCGTCTTTTCGGTCACCTTTCGGCTCCTCGTCAAGGCGGAACGGCGTTTCAAGCTCTTTGCGGGTCTTGGCTGCCGCTTCCATGATGCTGCGATTGTGTTCGTTGTCCAGTTCAGCCTGGAACTCTGACTTCACGTTTTGCCAAGCGCCCCTGACGGTACGGGTCATCTGGCCGGCCGTTCGGGCGATTTCAGGCAGCCGTCTCGGACCGACGACCAGCAGTGCGATCACCGCCAATAAAACCAGTTCCGTAAAACCAATTCCGCTCATTGGATCTGACGATCAGTCTTTTTTGGATACTTCAGATGAAGCTTTCGGGTCTTCGGAGGCCTTGTTGCCATCGTCTTTGTCGGCCGCCTTGTCTTTCTCGGCTTTATCAGCAGAATCGTCTTTGTCGTCAGAATCGTCTTCGCTCATGCCCTTGCGGAAGTCACGAATAGCGCCGCCCAGATCGCCGCCAAGCCCCCGGATTTTCTTGGTGCCGAAAACCAGGAGCACGATCAGCAAAACCACAAGAATCTGGAACCAGCCAATATTGCCAAAACCCATCAGAACACTCCTTGAGACAGGATCGGTGCGATCGTTGATAAGAAACGGAAGTGTATCAGGACTGTCCGCTGCGCAGGCGAAGACCGGCCAGCAGCAACACCGCCAACATCAAGGCGAGGAGGCCGGGCAAAGAGAGGATGGGAATCGGATGCCCACCAAAATCGTGCCCGCCCCGCATCTGGCACATCACGGGCGGAGCAATGGCCAGGGATTCCATCCCGACGATGGTTTCTGCTGCCGCTTCAGCCGTTCCGGTCGCCGGATCAATGCGCAGAATCTGACTGGGCAGAAACTGATTAGCGACGCCGCTGCGATCCGTCATGGCCCAAAGAGAGCCATTTTCTGCAAACGACAGACCGGCATTGTTGTACGGAAAAGCCGCAGCCCCAAGAGGCCCGATCAATTCCGCAATCGCCCGCTCCAAATCTATTTTGTAGAGGTTGGGTGCCGCCGCACCGCCGTCTGCTGCCAGTCCGACGCCAATTCCGTAGACTTCGTTGCCACGAACAGCAATGTCGCTGATCGGCGCACCCAGCGAGCCTGCTTCGCCGATTCGACGCAATTGACCGGTCGCGAGATTGGCTTGAAACAGAGATTGTTCAATCGCTGAAACGACATATAGAGACCCGTCACAGTCAAAACTCATGCCGAAGTCAAAAGTACCGGACACACCGAAGTTGCCGGTACTCGTGCCCGGAATCGAAAAGGCAAACCCGTCGGACGTGCGGACCAGAACGAGAGTATTGGTATCGTCGTCCGCCCCGTACAAGTCTCCGGACGGCGCCAAAGCCAGGGCCTCAATGTCGAGGAACTGGTTGATGACAGGCCCCACTTTTTGTTCAGCCCCCGTCTGCAGATTGACTTGCCAAAGATTGTTGATGTCTTCGGTGCCGCGGGAGTTGATGCTGTAACCTGACGGATTCGCCCACAACGACGCAGCCAAGGTCAGGGCGACCACGGCCGACGCACTCCGAACAGCAGGTGCGAAGCATCGCATTGGGCAGCTTACTCTTGATATTCTTCTACCGAGAGATTGTACCAGAGCAGTTCTTCAATTCCCATCCGCTGTGCTGCGACTGTTGATTGGCTCGCTTGCTCACCGGGCCGCGCACCCGCACTCGTACAATAAGGGCCAAATTTTCAAGCCCTCAGGATCGCCATGAAAACCAAAAAGTCCACGCTGGTCACCACTCGAAAGGGCGCTGCAGAGGTCACAGCCCACCGCAGCGCTGCTCGCGCCGGCATCCTGATGGTGAATCTGGGAACCCCTGAAGCCCCTACCGCCAAGGCGCTGCGACCATACCTGAAGCAGTTTCTGGGTGACCCCCGTGTCGTCGAGGTGCCTCGGCCGATCTGGTGGCTGATTCTTAACGGCATTATTTTGCCATTTCGAGCCCCCAAATCGGCCAAGGCCTACGCCGAGGTCTGGACAGAGGAGGGCTCCCCGCTGATGGTCAACAACAGACGCCTGGCCGACAAGTTTGCCGCGAGTTTTGCCAGCGACCTGCCGGATATCTCGGTCGAACTGGCGATGAGCTACGGACAGCCGTCCATCCAATCGGCGCTCGATCGACTGAAAGAGGCCAACGTCCAGAGACTGCTGGTATTGCCGATGTACCCGCAGTACTCGGCGACAACAACGGCTTCGGTCTTCGATCAGGTGACCGGGTGGATGCAGAACCAGCGCTGGTTTCCGGAGCTGCGCTTCATCAACGATTTCTACCGAGAAGAGTCATGGCAGGAGGCGGTTGCCGACTCGGTCCGGCGGTTCCAGCATGACCACGGCAAGCCAGACAAGCTGCTTTTTTCCTTCCATGGCATCCCGAAACGGAACCTTCTGGCCGGCGACCCGTACCACTGCCAGTGCAAATTCAGCGCTCGTCACATCGCCAATCGCCTGGGGTTGGAAGAAGACGACTGGATGGTGACCTTCCAGTCGAGGCTGGGTAAGGCGGAATGGCTCAAACCCTACACCGACAAAACGCTCGAACAACTTGGGCATTCGGGGATCAAAAACCTGCAGGTTGTCTGTCCCGGATTTTCCATCGACTGCCTGGAAACACTCGAAGAGATCGCGATGGAGGGCAAGGAAGAGTTTGTCGAAGCCGGTGGCGAAGACCTTCAATATATCCCGTGTCTCAACGACTCCGACGAACACGTCGCCATGTTGCGTCAGCTGTGCCTGCGACACGGGCAGGGCTGGCCTGAGTTCGAGGGCAAGACCGCCGAGAGCGAGGCACACATCAAAACCCGACTCGAACAGACTGAAATCGCGGCCGAAGCGCTGAACCTGGATTGATCCCAGCGGAAAACTCCTACAGTCTTGAAAGGAAAGCTCTGAGTCTCAAGCCGAGAACGCACGGTTATCCTGAGCGCCTGTTTTTCATGACGGCACTTTGAATGATTCAGCCGGCTGCCACTGACAAGCCAACTGGGCCGCAAACGCCAGAATCTGTCCTGTCCGAGGTATTCGGTTACGATCGTTTCCGCGGCCGCCAGCAGGCGATCATTCAGTCGCTGGTCAACGGCCGCAACGCCTTGGTACTTATGCCCACAGGGGGCGGCAAATCGCTGTGCTATCAAATTCCCTCACTCATCCGCCAGGGAGTGGGCATTGTCATATCACCATTGATCGCTCTAATGCGGGACCAGGTTAACGCGCTGCGGGCCAATGGCGTCAGAGCTGCCGTTCTCAATTCCAGTCTGGACCTGCACGAAAAAAGGCAGGTTGAGGACGATCTATCCAACGGCCGGCTGGATCTGCTCTACATCGCACCAGAAGGACTGCTGCGCGAACCGGTGCTGGCCATGCTTGAAGGGTGCAAACTCGCGCTCTTTGCGATCGACGAAGCACACTGCGTTTCCCAATGGGGACACGATTTCCGCCCTGAATATCTCCAGCTGGGTCGACTAAGAGAACGATTTCCGGACGTACCACGCATCGCGTTGACCGCCACCGCCGATCAACGGACGCGCCTGGAAATCCATAAACACCTGCTTCCCGAAGGTGGTGACACCTTTATCGACAGTTTCGATCGTGCCAATCTGCGCTACCGGGTTGGTCTGAAAAACAACGCCCGATCACAACTGCTGCGGTTTATCCAGAACGAACACTCGGGCAACGCCGGGATCGTGTACTGCTTTTCAAGGAAACGTACCGAACAGATCGCAGCTTATCTTTACCAGAATGGCGTGACCGCCCTGCCCTACCACGCGGGATTGAGCTCTGAGGAGCGGCAAAGCTTTCAGGATCGATTCATCAACGAGGACGGCGTGGTCATCTGTGCCACCGTCGCCTTCGGCATGGGGATCGACAAGCCCGACGTACGCTTTGTCGCGCATCTGGATTTACCGCGGTCGATCGAGGCCTACTATCAGGAAACCGGGCGAGCCGGCCGAGATGGGCTGCCGGCCGATGCCTGGATGGTTTTCGGGTTGAACGACATTGTCCAGATTCGTCAGATGCAGGCCAACAACAGCGCGCCCGACGCCCAAAGACGCCTGGACCGTGAGCGCCTCGAGGCCCTGCTTGCCTACTGCGAACATCCCGGTTGCCGCCGACCGCCTTTACTAAGCTACTTTGGAGAGGCGCATCCAGGCGATTGCGGGCAATGCGATAACTGCCTTAACCCGCCAGAAACGTGGGACGCCACCCAAGCCGCGCGCAAGGCATTGTCGTGTGTGTACCGCACCGGCCAGCGCTACGGAGCCGGTCATATCGTGGATGTCCTGCTGGGCAACGCGACCGATCGAATCAGCTTGCTGGGACATGATCGCCTCAGCACCTTCGGGATTGGCGGCGAGCTCGATCGCGCGGGCTGGCAGTCGGTGCTGCGTCAGCTGCTCGCACTGGGTCATTTACAGCCGGACCCCGCAGGCCACGGCGGGCTGCAGCTCAGCGAGCGTTGCCGGCCTGTTTTGAAAGGACAGGAGTTGATTGAACTCCGCAAGGAAACTCCCGTCCGACGAAAACGCGCGTCGACGACCCCTGCACTGATTGATACGGACTCCCTTGAGTGGGAAACGCTAAGGCAATGGCGAACAGAGACTGCGAAAAAGGAGGGCGTCCCTCCTTACGTCATCTTCCACGATGCAACGCTGGCCGCCATCCTGGAGGCGCGCCCGAACAGCATCGAAGGGCTTTCCCGCGTCAGCGGCGTTGGCCAGCATAAACTGGAGAAACACGGCTCTGCCGTTCTCGAATGTCTCCGCAGCCTGAAGAACTCTCAGTAACTCCAACGGCGGCAACGCATATCCGCCATTCAGTCGCGAATCCGGCAGACCCGGCTGACGCGACCGGCGGCCACATAAACCTGGATCGTCAGGCCGCGTTGATAGAAGTCGTATCGGGTGCCCGCCGATCCGCCGGCGCTGGTTGTCAATCGCACAATGCGGTCGGGCTGGGCTGAAATGACACGCCGATCAGAATCACCGACTTTAACCAGGGTGCTATTGACTCTCGCCGAACTGAGTTCACAACTGGCCAGGGCCGGCGTACCGACCGCCAGCGCAACGGCCAGCAAGACGTATTTAAAGCTTGCTAATCCGCCCAGTCGCGAAATCACCGGGTTACTCCGACGCTTGGCGCATTCATTGCAACATGAATAATCAGACCGCTCAGCGAACGATTACCTGGGCGGTTTCAAGATATTTCCGGGCTCGCTCCTGGACGGTGGGTCCGTCGTTTCGCTCAGAGGCAATATGCACCTCCTCAAGCACGTCGGCCAGGTCTTCCACCTCGTCTTCGATTTTGTCGAGCGCATTTTCAAGGGTGTAGGTCAGCTGATGGATCTCGAAAACAACCTGCGTATCTGGGTTCTCCTGCGCAATAAGCTGTTCGAGACGAGCATTGGCCTCGCGAAAATTCTCAATGGCTTCAGTCAAGGTCCGAGACGGCTCACCCTCGAAATGATCAACGCGATCATCGTCAGAGGCCAGCGCCAACGTTGCGCAGAAAATGGAGAAAACCAGCGCGGAAGCGAAGCGAGGTGCAGATTTCATGGATTCAAGCTCCTATCGAAGATCGTTTGATCGGCGGTATTTTCCAAAGCATAACAGCCGCAGCGGCAATCTCGTATTCGTCATTCCACTATCATTTCGCATTCTCTTTCGATCGTAAGGCCAGCCGCACATGCGCATTGTCCAAGTCCTGCTCACCACCCTCCTGCTTGCAGGGGGGCTTCCTGCTCAAGCCCAAAGCATTCCCGACATTCATGGCGATGGCCGAATCTCACCGCTGGCAAACCAAGAGATCACGACCGAGGGCATCGTCACGCTGGTTCTTGAGGACCGTTTCTGGATCCAGACACCTGACGTCATACGCCGGGCTGGGCTTTTAGTTCTGACCGAAGACCGTCCCCTGGCTCGGCGGGGGGATCGAGTTGCCTTGCGCGGCCGCATTGAGCACTTCGTCCCAGAAAATCGGCCGACAGACCTTGGCGTGACCCGAATGATTCAACCGAATATCGAAGTGATTTCTTCTGGTCACGCTCTGCCCGCACCAATACAAATTGGTCCGGGCGGGATTTTACCTGCCGCCAAACTGGCACCCGAAGCCTTCGACCAGCAGCTTGCGCCGAACAACAATGCGATCGATTTCTGGACTGCCCTGATGGGCATGCGCGTCTCACTGCCCGTCACGGAAGTGGTGGGGCCAACCAGTCGCTTTCACGAGACCTGGGTGCTGGCCTCCGGCTCCCACAGGAACCTTGGGCGCCACGGCCAGGTGACCGCGCAGCCCGGAGACTTCAATCCGGAGAGGATCCTGGTTCAGGCAAATCCCCTGATGCTGCCGAACTTTCCGGATCCGGCAACCGTCGGCGACCGACTTGCACCGCTGACCGGCATTGTCGATTACCGCTTCGGCAACTTCCGGATTGTTGCCGAGCACGCATTACGTCGCATACCGCGGGCCCAGCCCGAGATAGTCAGCACACTATCGGGTGATCCTGACCACCTGCTGATCGCAAGCTACAACGTTGAAAACCTTAACCCGTGGGTGGAGGATTTTGGCCGCGTGCGCTCACCGCGCGACGTCGACGATGCCATTGGCAGTGGCCGCATGGCGTTGCTGGCTGACCACATCGGCAACACCATGAATTCGCCCGATATTGTCGGCCTGCAGGAAATACAGGACGGGAACGGCGCCGAAGACAGCGAGCTGGTGTCCGCTGAGCGTACGCTGCAGGTTCTGACCCAGGCAATCGCGCAGGCGGGTGGGGCGGACTATCGCTGGATCGACGTTCCACCCCAGCGCAATGCGGACGGCGGTCAGCCGGGCGGTAACATCCGCAACGTATTCCTCTACAACCCCGCTCGGGTCGAATTGCTGACCGATAGCGTCCGACGGCTTGACGGACCGGCTTTTGTCAACAGCCGTAAATCTCTAGCCGCTCAGTTCCGGTTCAACGACCACCCGATCGCCGTGATCAACAACCACTTCGCCTCCAAGGGCGGCAGTGACCCACTGTTCGGTCAACGTCATCCGCCCGTCGAGGGCGACGCCGATCAGCGTCTTGCCCAGGCCCGGGCAGTGCTGAACTTTGCTGCAACGCTGCCGCCGGAATACCAAGCGCGGCTGGTTGTGCTCGGCGACTTTAACGACCACTGGTTCTCCGAGCCGCTGAGCATTTTGACCCACGATCAAACCGTGCCGCTCCACAATCCGATAGAGGACCTGCCCAGCGAGGAGCGGTTCACCTACGTCTTCCAGGGAAACGCCCAGGCCATTGACCATATTCTTGTCAGCCGTCACCTGAAAGACCTTACACAACTGCAGCTGCTGCCTGTCAACAGTCTCAATCCCCGCCAGGCGGCTGATCATGACCCGCTGGTTGCGAGGCTCTTTTTGCCGGCTGCAACGCCCTGACCGAGCTCGCCTCGAGCGCAATCAAACGCTGTTTGCGCTCTATTCCAGCCGCATAGCCGGTCATTGCACCG
Source organism: uncultured Wenzhouxiangella sp. (assembly GCA_964540315.1). Taxonomy (GTDB): domain Bacteria; phylum Pseudomonadota; class Gammaproteobacteria; order Xanthomonadales; family Wenzhouxiangellaceae; genus Wenzhouxiangella. The sequence continues at coordinate 6,693 of CAZIMY010000002.1, read as the reverse complement.
TCCGCGCCCACTACCCGGTGACAGGGCACGATCAGCGTGAATGGGTTGCGGCCTACCGCAGCGCCAACCGCTCGAGCAGCCGAAGGCCTGGCCAAGGCCTGTGCGATGTGACCATAGCTTGCCGTCTTTGCGTATGGAATGGTTCGCAGATACGCCCAGACGGCGCGCTGAAAAGCTGTCCCGCGCATCGCCAAAGGCAGGCTAAAAGACAAGCGGTCTCCGTCCAGGTAAGCGATGATTTCCTGTTCCGCCTGCTCGAGCAGGGAAGTCCGTTTTGGCGTCCAGCTATGGACTCCGGCAGGGAAATGACGCTGGCCCAGAAACCAGGCCCCGACAAGGCCTTCTTCGGCCGCGGCCAACAGCATGGAGCCCAGCGGGGTGGTGATTTGTATCTTGTACATTTTATTGGCTCAGCTTAAATGTTTAACCAGCCCGGGAACAGCACGCGTTTGTATCTGGACCAGTGAGCGTGGTGTTTTGAAACTCCCAATCTAATACTCTAACTGGCGATGCTTACGGTCATAGTAATAGACCAGCGCCACGCCAATTGTTGTGATCACCAGGCCCATCAAGTCGCTGGTCTCAACGGTATCTCCGAGCGCAAGCCAGGCCATCAGCATGGTGACTGGCGGGCCCAGATAGAACAGACTGGCGACGCGTATCGCGTCCATCCTTTCAATCAAACGCCACATCAATGCATACGCGGCAAGCGAGACGGCCAACACCAGCCAAGCCTGGATCGCAATGAACTCCGATGTCCAGCGCGCACTGAAGCCTTCGACCAAAAGTGCTGGAACCGCAACAACCAGCGCGGTCGCCAATGACTGATAAAGCAGGGCCAGTTCCACAGGTACGTGGTCAGCCGGGCTGTAGGTTTCGATCCAACGCTGCAGCAGGCTGGCGACCGTAAATGCGATCACTGCCCCGAAAGGCACCAGGTACGTCAATGGCGAGACTTCGGGATTCAGGCGCGCCTGTCCAACGACAGCGATCGATACGCCGGTAAAGCCAATAGCCAGACCTAACCAACTGCCCTTCGAGGCAGGCTCGCCCGTCACACGTCTCGACAAGGCAGCGACGGTCATCGGCTGCAAGGCCACAACCAAAGCCACGACCCCGGCCGGGATTCCGGCATCCAGGGAAACCATCACACAGCCAAGCCAAAGACCATGTGCGAAGATTCCGGCAATCGAGGTCAGCAGAGCCGGACGCGCCCCGGGCCAGCGCAGCTTCCCCCTCGCAGAGAGCGAAACCATTAATACCAGGGCGAGCAATGCATAACGCCACCAGAGCAGTGTGAACACGCCAGCGTAGTCGAGACCGAACTCCGCGCCGACGAAGCCAGAGTTCCAGAGCAGCACGAATCCGATGACTAGCAACGCATTACTGTCGCTTAATCTCCTAATCATTGGACGCCAACCCTAAGTGAATCGGCTGGGGCCTGCATCGTTTACGCCCAACTCAGAGCAATATTTGCCTCACCTTGCCTGGGATCGATCGGGAACGCTTACCCCAAAGCGTCAATAAAGCTGCGGGCTTCGCTGATCGACTGGTTCATCGCGCTGATCAGGTCTTCGGTTGCCTGCTCGACTTCAGCCAGCTCATCGCGAATAGCAGCAATCGCCATGGCATTGAGGTTATGTTTGAGGAACAACACCTGGTCCTGGAACACTTCCAGCACCGGCGGCATGGAAGACTCAGCGTCCCGCATGGCCTGCATCATGCGGCGGTAACGCTGGCGAGTCTGACGCAATATGTCTTCGCTGCGCCGCTTCAGGTCTGGATCTGAGTAAAGCTCGAGTTCCTCAGCCCACTCTTCGAACAGGGCGTTGGCCACGTCCTCGATGGCATCAATACGATCACTGACCTCTTCGGCCTGGGACTGACTGCGTTCGTACTCCCGCTCTAGGCGGCTGTAAGTCTTTTCAAGATCACCCCCGTCGACTTCAACCGTGGCACGAAATTGTTCGAGTGCTGAAGTGAATTGCTCAACGGCTTCATCCTGGGCCTCGGCCGCGTTGTCGACGCGCGAGGAGAGTACATCTCGCTTTTCGATACCTACCGACTCCAGAGCGCGGTACTGAACAGACTGGCAGCCGGTGACGGCAAACACACCTATCAACATGAAAACAATGGCATAGCGCATGGCAGACCCTTGAGTGAATTTCAACCGGTGCTCTCATCCTACTCCAAAGCCCGAAGTCGCCACTAGATAATTCGGAGCGTAATTGCCTTGAGCACCGCGCGGGTGCGGTCCCGGGTTTCCAGCTTGTCGAGAATATCGGACACATAGTTTTTAACCGTGCCTTCGGCCAGAAATATCGTGCGGGCGATCTCGCGATTGGAGTATCCACCCGCGAGGAGCCTGAGAATCTCCACTTCTCTCGGACTGAAGCCTTCGACCGGCGGCCGGTCATCACGGTAGGCATAACGGCTTCGAACTGCGCGCGTGGTCACCGGCTGCAATAGCGTTTCGCCCTTGGCAACCCGATAGATCGCGTCTTCCAGCTCTTCCGGTGAGACATCCTTGAGCAGAAAGCCACGGGCGCCGGCCTCGGCCGCCTGAAGCATGAGTTCAGCCTCATCAAAAGTTGTCAGCAGGATCACCGGCAGCTCGGGATGCCTGTCCTTGAGTCGCCGGGTCAGTTCAATTCCGTCCATGCCAGGCATTCGAATATCGGACAACACAAGATCGGGGTGATCCGAATCAATCTGTTCCAGCAGCTGTTCGCCGTCCGAGGCCTCAGTTGTTACCTCAATTCCTTCAAGGTCGCGCAGCAATGCCTTCAAGCCCTTCCGAACCAAAGCCTGATCATCGGCCAGGGCGATTCGCAGGTTCATGCAGGCCCCTCCAAGGGTAGACGAGCCGTCAGACACAAACCGCCACGAGGAGAGCGGGCAAGCTCCAGATCACCGTTCAACTCAGTAAGGCGTTCGCGCATAAAAGACAGGCCGTTGCCTGGCGTCAGAGGCCATTGAAGCCGCCCATCGTCTTCAAGGCGCAAGATCAATTGTCCCTCTTCGCAGGCCAGCAGAAGCCAGGCGCGGCGGGCCCGACCATGCCGGGCCGCGTTGGTTAGCCCTTCCTGGATCACTCTGAGCACGGTTTCAGCCTGCTCGGCACGAGGAATCCGCAGGTCCGGATCAAGATTCAACTCCACTTGCGGACGAGGCAGCGGCTCAGTCAATTGATGAACGCCCTTGGCCAGGTCAATGCCGTCATTCTGGCGCAGTTGACGGACCACCCCGCGCAAATCCTCCAGCAGTTCGCCGGCCAGACTGGTGGCTAAATTGAGTTGCTCGTTATCGCCGAGCCCCTGGTTCTTCGCAAGATGATGCAGGTTCAGCTTGAGCGCGGTCAGTTTGTGTCCGGCGACGTCATGCAGCTCTCGTGACATTCGCAGCCGTTCCTGGTCGCGGGCGGTCTCGCTGAGCAGACTGCGGGTTGCCATGAGATTGGCGTTGACATCACGGACTTCCCTGGCCGCCTGCTCAGCGCGGTTGGCGTAGTGGACGATCGTGGCGGCAAATGCTTGAAACGCGCCAAAAGTCATCACTTGCGTCAGCGCCCAGTTCCATTGCCATCCCCAGCGGTAGCGAAGAATCAGGGCAAACACGAGGTTGGCCAAAAGCAGGGTCGCAAGCGCGACTCGGGGCGGGAGAACGGCCACCATCATAATGGCCGAGAGCACCAATAGAATGGGGCCGGTATTCGTGCGACCTAACAGCAGTAAACCGAAAGCAGTCACGATCAGAGCCACCAAACCGGTCATCACCAACCGAGGATGATTGTCGGCATCAGCGAGCATCAAAACCAGCCAGACCATCGCAAACGACAGCAGAAAGGCCTGGCCGGGCCATCCAAGGCCATCGCCGGGCATGCCAAATAGACCGGTCACCGAAATATAGACCCCGGCGATCGCCAGATAAGCAGCCCAGGCCAGGGGCGAGTTGAGCTGCGACCAGTCGGGTTTGAAGGCGAGTTGCATGCTCTCTGTATAAACTTCCTGGCCCTTTAGAACAAGCCGTCAAGGGCAATTAGTGACTTTCGGCACCCTCTTAAACTGACTTCTGGCACCTCATTGAATCTCGAGGACGGTGGACACTTGATGGCAACACCTAGCCAGGAGCAAATGACTATGACTTTTGAACAGGCACTGCAATTATTCGTCCCCCTTCACGTCATTGGCGGCACCGCAGCGCTCGCGCTTTTCTGGATTGCCGCTGTTTTGAAGAAAGGCAGCCCGCTGCATCGTCGGGTCGGGCAAGCCTATCTGGCAGCGATGCTGGTCATCCTGATCACAGCAATACCACTGATTGCCCTGACCTGGATGCGCGGAAACGTGGTGATGTCAGTTTTCCTGGCCTATCTGACCGCCCTGATTGCGATTAGCTGCCGTAATACGTTGGCCGCGATTCGATTTCGCGAGGATCCAGCGCGATTCTTCGGGCGGGATGTGCAAGTACTGGCCTTCGTTGTTGGGTTGGCTGGCGTGGCCGTCATCGTCCTCGGTCTGACTCGACAAGCGTGGATTCTGGTTGGTTTTGGCATGATTGGCCCCTTCCTGCTGACAGCGACCGGCAAAGCGATCAGGGCTCGACGCCGGGGCGCTGTTCTCGAGCCTAGGTGGTGGCTGAAAGAGCATTACGGCGCAGTGGTCGCAAACGGAGCGGCAACCCATATCGCGTTTTTCCAGATTGGCATGTCTCGCCTGTTCCCCAATGCTGACCTGGGAGTTATCCAGAATCTGGCCTGGTTTGGTCCGCTCGTCGCGGCTTTCGTTGCCGCCGCCTGGCTGAATCGCCGCTATGGCGTGCAACGGGCTCAGCCGATTGAAGGTATCAGCAGCTAAAAACGCGGCTTGAGGCGATAGTGAATTCGGCAACGGGCGTTTAGGGAGCCTCTGAATTATTCTGCGCGGGCGCGACAGTGTCTTTGCGGGAGCACTCGTCGTCGCTTCGGCGAGCGAAGTTTGGTCAATCCAAATGAGGGAGCCGAAACGCGTCGAGTGGCACGCAAAGGGCGGTCCCTGTTGGGTTTCGCCGGAAAAGCGCTCCACGCAGAATTATTCAGAGGCTCCTTAGCACGCCAATGTCAGGCTCTCAGCCAGCGCTACCCAACTGGATCACCGGGGCAAACAGGACCATCAAGATAAAGATAACCGCGGCGATATAGGCGCCGGTCTGCACCGGCCGGCGTTTTAACGTCGCCCAGAATGTATCCGCTCGGCCTTCTTGGCGTTCCAGATCAAGTTCTTCCTGGATTCGCTTGCTGCGTTGCGCCTGATATTCATCAAACAGCTCCCGAGCGCGCGGATAATCTTCGACATGGGTCAACCAGATGCCGCCAGCTGAAATGCCGAACGATCCCGGTGGGGTGACATAGTGCTCAAAGCCTGCTTGTTCCAGCAAACCAATCACTTCATCCGCCTCTTCGGCCGTGACATAGCGCAGGTTGAGGAGTTGTTTGGGCATCAAGCAGCCTCACTCTTGTGCGAGGCCCGGACGGGCCTGGAAGTAACAAGATCATTGCCTGCTGCGCCAGCGGCGTTCACACCTACAGCCCAGTGAGTCGCAACCGTCTGGATGTTCATCCGGCAGCGTTCACACCCAGAAAACGGCTGACGCCCTCCAGGAACATTTGTACGGAAATGGCGACCAGCAGCATCCCCATCAGGCGCTCCGTCGCAATCAGCCCGCGCTGGCCAAGTACGCGCTTGAGCAGAGGTGCCGCAAGCAAAATGACCGCCGTCGCGCCCCACGCCAGCAGCACGGCCAGCGTCCAGATACCCAGACGGCCAGGCTCGCCAGTAGCCAGCAGGAGCAAAATAGCCATGGCGCTGGGCCCGGCAATCATGGGAACCGCCAGCGGGACAAGGAAAGGCTCGTCCTGGTCATCGTCGTATTCGTCACGACTCGAGCGCGGCACCGGGAAAATCATTTTCAAAGCGATCAGAAACAGGATAATTCCACCGGCAACCCCGACCGAAGCCTCACTCAGGCCTAGAAACGCCATCAGATACTTGCCAACAAACAAGAAAACCAGCAGCAGAACCAGAGCGAGCAGGAGTTCCCGAATCAGCACCCGATAGCGGCGCTCGGCCGGCACCTTATCGAGCACGGCAAGAAAAATCGGGATATTACCGAGCGGGTCCATGACCACAAACAGCAAGATTGCCGCACCAATCAGGTCCATCTCTTCAAACTACTCCAGAACGGCCATAGGACGAGCGCTGCTCAACCGTCCGTTTGCGGTCGATTTGCCAGATGGGGCAGCAGTGGCTCGAAGTGCTTCAACGCCCGGGCATAGACCCGTCGCTTAAAAGAAATCACGTTCCTGGCGGGGTACCAGAAATCCACCCAGCAATAGTCGTCGAACTCAGGCTGATCGACCGCGTCGAGACGAAAGACATGATCGTCAGCCAGAAATTGCAGAAGAAACCAGACCTGCTTCTGGCCAACACAAACCGGCTTCTGGTGTCTTCGCCGGTAGCGGCGCGGCAAGCGATAGCGCAGCCAGCCGGGCGTGGCGCCGAGCACGCGTACGTGGTCAGGCAGCAAACCCGTTTCCTCTGTCAGCTCGCGATACATCGCCTCAATGGGCGTCTCATCGGTGTTCATGCCACCCTGCGGGAATTGCCAACCGTTCTGCCCTACGCGACGCGCCCAGAACACCCGACCGTCATCCCTGGC
>CAZIMY010000001.1:0-55501 GCA_964540315.1 uncultured Wenzhouxiangella sp. | reverse complement strand
TGAGCAACTCCATGACGACGCCCTGGCCGGCGATGGCCGCGTCCCCGTGGACGAGGACGGGCATGACTTGCTCGCGCGTTTCGTCGCCCAGCCGAGTCTGGCGCGCTCTCGATGATCCGGCAACGACCGGATTGACGATTTCCAGGTGGGACGGATTGAACGCGAGCGCCAGGTGCATGACGCCCCCGGGCGTGCGCACATCGGAGCTGAACCCCATGTGGTATTTGACGTCGCCAGCGCGATTAGGATCGTCTTTGGCCAAAGATCCCTCAAATTCTGCAAACAGCTCGCGCGGACTTTTGCCGAGGATGTTGACCAGGAGGTTGAGACGGCCCCGGTGCGCCATGCCGATCACCATTTCCTTGACGCCTTGGCTGCCGGTATGGCGGATGAGCGTGTCAAACAGGGGAATTACGCTCTCGCCGCCTTCCAGCGAGAATCTTTTCTGGCCGACATATTTTGAGTGGAGATACTTTTCCATCCCTTCTGCCGCCGAAAGCTTTTCAAACAGGCGCAAGCGCTCTTCGCGTGACGGCGTGAAATCACCGCGCGCGCCCTCGAGTCGCTGCTGCAACCACCTGCGCTGATTCGTGTCGGTGATGTGCATGTACTCGGTGCCGATGCTGCCGCAGTAGGTTTGACGACAGACATCCACGATATCCGCGAGCGGCAGATGGTCCGGGCCAGCCAGGGTGCCGGTGTGGAAATTGCTTTTGAGATCCGCCTGTTCAAGCCCGTAAAAGTCGAGTTCCAGATCGGGAACGTGGGGCCTTTCGTTCAGCTCAAGAGGATCCAGCTGGGCACGCTGGTGCCCTCTGACCCTGAAAGCGTTGATGAGTCTCAAGACACCCGACTGCTTAACATCTTCGGTGCCTGACGATGCTGCTGCCTGCACACCGTTTTCGCCAATCTGGCGAAAGTATTGAAGCATGGCGAGGTGGCGGGAGTCGTCGCCAGACGGAGCGATGCCTGTAAAAACCCGCTGCCATTGCTCGGGGACGGTCTCTGGATCATCCAGCCAGTCTTCATAAAGAGCTTCGACGTAAGCAGCATTGCCACCTGACAAATGCGACGAACGGTACTGTTGCTGAAGGTGCTTGCTCATGGGCTGAAAGCCTGCGAATTCGGGGTGCGACGCCAATCGCGAATTATAACCGCGCTGACTTGACGACGCTCGTTGCTGGGGCGGAATCGGGTCGCAAGACTCACACGAACCGGCGCAGGGCCGACGCCATTTCGGGGGCGTTGCCGACATAGTCCGAGGGGGTCAGGGACAAAAGTCGTTCGCGATCGGATTCCGGCAGTTCGAGCTGGCCAATAAACTCGCGCAGGCTCTGCTTGTCGATGCCGCGGCCACGGGTCAGTGCTTTCAGTTGCTCGTAGGGTTCGGGCAGACCATGCAGACGCATGACGGTCTGAACGGCCTCTGCCAGCACTTCCCACGCGCTGTCCAGGTCGTGAGCTATGCGCTCCCTGTCAGCTGCGACCCGATCAAGGCCGCGGAGAATAGAGCTCCAGCCCAACTGGCAATAGCCCAGAGCGCTGCCCATGCTGCGTTGAACGGTGGAGTCTGTGAGATCCCGCTGCCATCGAGAGACCGGCAGTTTTGCTGCCAGGTGCTCGAGCAGCGCGTTGGCCAAGCCCAGGTTGCCTTCTCCGTTTTCGAAGTCGATAGGATTGACCTTGTGTGGCATGGTAGACGAGCCGACTTCTCCCTCGACCAGTTTCTGGCGGAAGTATCCGAGCGAGACATAGCCCCAGGCATCCCGGGCGAAGTCCAGCAGCACGGTATTGATTCGAACCAGCGCGTGACAGGCTTCAGCGATCATGTCGTGAGGCTCGATCTGGGTGGTGTAAGGATTCCAGACCAGCCCAAGATCTTCGACCACGGTTTGGGCAAGATTCGACCAGTCCAGGTCTGGGCAGGCGACCAGGTGGGCGTTGAAATTACCGACTGCGCCATTGACTTTGCCGCTGAATTCGACGGTGACAAGCTGCCGGCGCTGGCGGCGCAATCGAAAAACCACGTTGGCCAGCTCCTTGCCCAGCGTGGTTGGCGATGCCGTTTGTCCGTGGGTGCGGGAGAGCATGGCCAGCCCGGCGTATTCGGTGGCCATGTCCTCAAGCCGCTGATCGAGCGTGCCCAGTACTGGATCAAGTACGTCGAGCAAGGCAGCCCGCAGGATCAGCCCCCAGGCAAGGTTATTGATGTCTTCCGACGTACAGGCGAAATGAACGAACTCCGCATGGCAGGCCAGAGAAGGTCTTTGACCCATCCGCTGCTTCAGCCAATACTCGACCGCCTTGACATCGTGGTTGGTTTTGGCTTCGATACGCTTGACGGCTCGTGCGTCTTCGGTCGAAAAATCTTTGACCAGCGCATCCAGAAAGTCGTTATCGTCAGCCGAAAAAGGGGGCAGTGCGGGAAAGTCGGCGTGTTCTGAGAGCGCCCGGAACCACGCGATTTCGACCTGCACCCTGCTGCGGATCAGCCCGCTTTCCGAACAAAGGTTCGCCAGGCTTGTCAGGCGAGGGGCATAGCGGCCATCCAGTGGCGACAGTGCGGTCAGAGTAGGAGAGGTCATGAAAATGTATCAAGGCGTGTCAGAGGTCGCTAATCACCGCTGTAGATTGGGTCCAACCACCTTTCGAGGCCAGCGTATTCTGCCGGGTCCGCCGGCACGAAGCGTTCAATATCCAGCTCATGCAGAACAGCAAAAAAATCCGGATCGTCGTTCAGGGCAATCAGGGCAATCTGTACGCTGCTGGCGACATTGAGGTCCAGGTTTGCAGACGCGGCAATGCTCATGTGGGGGAACTCAGAAGACACCGCCACCTCACCCAGATTGACGTACCGCGACGCCAGATTATTGGGCACGATGGCGGCCTCAGCTTCCCGCGCAAAAACGATTTCCACGGCTTCCAGCCATGACGTGGCTGCTGATTGAATGACCGGCTGCTGCATGGGGTTCTGAAACCAGCTGGCCAGAACGAGATGCCCCAGACTCGGGGCCGGCAGGGTCGAAACCGGCAATCCGACAAAGTCTGCCAGTTCCAGATCACGTTCGGGCCTGTTGGTCAGCAATGAAAACGTCGTTGGTGCGCCCGCCCTGACCAGCGGGAGATAATTGTCCCGCTTCATGCGAAAGGCGATCAAATGAGCGTCTTCCAGCACAAAATCGGGTTGGGCGCCGCGCCGCAGATCAAGCCAGTGGCGGTGGAAGTCGCGAGAAGTCTTGAGCTCGAACGAATGGCCGGTAGCGGCAGTGAGGTAGCTCAGCAATGGACGGAATACCATTTCCGCCTGATCGGGCGGAAACACCGGATGCACCTGTAACTGATAGACCCGCTCTTGCGCCAATGCTGGCGCGACCGAGAAGGCCGACAGGATCAAAATCCCGAAAAGAACAGGCCGGCAGGTGAAAATCATTGGTATGTCTCGGCCAAGTGTATGAATCCAAAGCTCAAGACGCTCTAGCATAGTTCAGCAGGCTCGCGAAGTCGACCCTGATGACCGCTGCAAAAAATTGCACTGGCCGGGCTCTCGGCCACGCCAACAACCGCAAGGCCTACCGACGTCGACTCAGTGGTGACGGATTCCAGTACTTTTCCGACGCAATCACCTCGCTCATTCAACAGTTCCTGGTTGCGCGCGTCGACTGCAGAATCAAGCTCGAAGCCACTGAGTTTTTCCTTTGCACGACCCAGGTAATGCACGCGAGCGACTACTTCCTGACCCGGGTAGCATCCTTTCTTGTAGCTCAGGCCGCCGCATGCCTCCAGGCCCAGGGCCTGGGGCAGAAACTGCTCACTGCGCGACGGCGAAAGCCACGCCAGGCCAGCGCAGATGTCTCGAATCATCCAAAGCCTGTGGATTTGAGGGTCCTCCAGCGCATCACGACGCTCGAGGTCAAGCCCCCGCGATGCGTCCATACCCAATTGCTGTTGCGCTTCTTTGCAGTCTGTAATGCAGCCGGCGACCTTGAGGCCGCTTTCGATGCTGACCTTGCGCCCGATGGCAAACATCGGCAGACGCTTGGCAAGTAAATCCGATTGTTCTGTCGGTACGATCAGTTCCACCGCCTCAGCGCGGGCTCGCGCGAGCATGACGGACAAGACCTTACCTTTTGGATTGCACCACGCTGTCGGGTGCCACCCTGGCAGTATTTCTTCGGTAAACGCAGTCGTGAACTGGGCGTGGGCGAAGGCCACGGCATCGGGCCCGAGTACGCGAATACCGGACAGGTGATGAAGCGAATTCCAGTGATGCATCAGTGATCGATTATCAACAGTCTCGGGGTACAATCCTACGCTATGAAAGAACAGTCCAACACACGCGATCAAGCGTCTGATCAGCAAGACGGTAAACAACAGCAACCTACCGACAAAGACCGTCCCAAGGAACTGGGCGGCCGCAAGAGCGGTCGTGAGCCCACTCGCTATGGCGACTGGGAGAAGAACGGTCGCTGCATCGACTTTTGATCCGGCAGGATGCAACTCTACAAGACTTTGAATAGGAATCTCGACATGGCGACGGATAATCGACCACTCTCGCCCCATTTACAGGTTTACCGCCCGCAGTTGACTTCGGTGCTTTCGATAAGCCACAGGGTCAGCGGCGTTGCCCTTAGCGTCGGCCTGTTTCTGGTCGTCGCATGGCTGCTGGCACTTGCGGCAGGGCCGGAACGGTTTGCCGCAATCAACGATATTCTGGCAAGCGCGCCAGCGCTGTTTGCTCTCGTAATTTGGACTGCCGCGCTGTTCTACCACCTTCTCAATGGCATCCGTCATCTGCTCTGGGATGCTGGTTGGCTGCTGGATTTGCGCGGAGCCTACGCCTCTGGATGGACTGTTGTTACGTTGGCCTTTGTTTTGACCGCAATCTCTTGGGGGGTCTGGCTATGACTTTGCGCAGTCCGTTGGCGAACGCTCGCAATCACGGTTCGGCCGGTGATGGTGTCGGGCATTGGTGGGCTCAGCGCTTCAGTGCAATCCTGCTTGTGGGACTAACGGTGTGGCTGGTTTTCGCAATGGCAAGCCTGATCGGCGCGTCCCACACCGAGGCCACGCTCTGGCTGGGCCGTCCGTTCAACGCTGCCATGGCCATTCTTTTCATCGGCACCTCTTTGTATCACGCCAGACTGGGTCTGCAGGTCATTATTGAGGACTACGTCCATCAGCGCTCAGTGGAGGTTGCTTTGCAGCTGTTGGTGAAGATCGCGATGATTGTGGCCGGCCTGCTGGCGGTTCTGGCCATTTTGAAAGTGGCTTTTGGAGCTTAAATTTTGAGCAACGCTTACGACATTACCAAGCACGAATACGATGTTTTGGTCATCGGAGCTGGCGGCGCCGGCTTGCGCGCAACAATGGGCCTGGCAGCAACTGGCCTGACGACCGCGTGCATCACTAAGGTTTTTCCAACCCGCTCTCACACGGTTGCTGCCCAAGGCGGCATGAGCGCTGCCTTGGGCAATATGGGCGAAGACGATTGGCGCTGGCACATGTACGACACCATCAAGGGGTCGGACTGGCTGGGCGATCAGGACGCCATTGAATATATGTGCCGTGAGGCCATCCCATCGGTTATCGAGCTTGAGCACTTCGGCGTCCCGTTTTCTCGAACCGAGGATGGCAAGATCTATCAGCGGCCGTTCGGTGGAATGACCACGCGTTTCGGTGAGGGCACGGCCCAGCGAACCTGCGCGGCGGCAGACCGGACCGGGCACGCAATCCTGCATACGCTTTATCAACAGTCGCTCAAGCACGAAGCGCAGTTTTTCATCGAATATTTCGCTCTCGATCTGCTGATGGATGACGACGGCGCCTGCCGAGGCTGCCTGGCCTGGGATTTGGCGTCGGGCACCCTGCACGAATTTCGGGCGCATGCGGTCATTCTCGCGACCGGCGGCTACGGTCGCGCGTATTTCTCCGCGACTTCGGCGCATACCTGCACCGGAGACGGTAACGGAATGGTTCTGCGTGCTGGTCTGCCGCTGCAGGACATGGAGTTTGTTCAGTTTCACCCCACCGGCGTTTACGGAGCGGGTTGCCTGATCACCGAGGGCGTCCGTGGAGAAGGGGGCTACCTGACCAACTCCGACGGCGAACGCTTTATGGAGCGCTATGCGCCCAACGCCAAGGACCTGGCCTCACGCGACGTCGTTTCCCGATCAATGACGATTGAAATCCGAGAGGGTCGCGGGGTTGGGGGCAAGAACGACCATATCCATCTGAACTTGCAGCACCTTGGCGGCGATGTGATTCACGAAAGACTGCCCGGGATCGCCGAAACCGCGCGCATTTTTGCGGGCGTTGACGTCACCCGTGACCCGATTCCGGTCTTGCCGACGGTGCACTACAACATGGGCGGAATCCCGACCAACTTTCACGGCGAGGTCGTCACCCTCAAGGACGGAGACCCTGATGCAGTCGTTCCGGGGTTGTTCTCAATCGGCGAAGCCGCATGCGTGTCGGTTCACGGCGCCAATCGCCTGGGCTCTAATTCCCTGCTTGATCTTATCGTTTTTGGGCGCGCGGTCGCGAAGCGCTGCGGTGAGACCATCAAGCCCGACCAGAGCGTGCGTCCGATCGCCCGCGAACGTGTCGATGAACTGGTCGGTGAGTTCGATCGCTTTAGGCATGCTTCGGGCGGGGAGTCTACCGCTGGTGTTCGCGATCAGATGCAGCAGGTTATGCAAGAGGATGCCGCCGTCTTCAGGACCGGCGAGACCCTAGCCCAGGGTTGCGAGAAGATCGGTGCTGTCCGCGAGTCTTTTGAGCGGGTCAGCGTCACCGACCGTTCGCTGATCTGGAACTCTGATTTGGTCGAGACGCTGGAATTGCGCAATCTCATTGGCAATGCGGTGACCACCATGGTTTCCGCCGAAAACCGCAAGGAAAGCAGGGGCGCGCATGCGCGCGAAGACTATCCCGACCGGGACGACGACAACTGGATGAAACATACCCTGACCTGGATGGACAACGACGGGCAGGTTCGAATCGATTATCGGCCGGTCCACATGTACACACTGACCGATGACGTAGAGGTTTTCCCCGCCAAGGCGCGGACTTATTAGTCAAAGCGCACGGGTCTGATCCGAGCTGCCGACGGACGAAAGAACATGGCTGAATTTCGATTACCAAAAAACTCTCGAATCAACAAGGGGCAACACTTTCCCGCGCCGGACGGTGCCAGCAATGTGCGGACCTTCCGGGTCTACCGCTGGGACCCCGATAGCGGTGAGAACCCGCGCATCGATTCGTATGATCTTGATCTCGACGACTGTGGGCCGATGGTTCTCGACGCGGTGCTCAAGATCAAAAATGAGATCGATCCGACCCTGACTTTCCGCCGGTCTTGCCGCGAGGGCATATGCGGCTCGTGTGCCTTCAACATCGATGGCACCAATACGCTGGCCTGTACCAAGGCCATCGAGGACATCAAGGGCGACGTGCGCATTTATCCGCTGCCGCACATGCCGGTCATCAAGGATCTGGTGCCAGACTTGACGCACTTCTATGCGCAGTACGCATCGATCAAGCCCTGGATTCGGACTCAGAGCCCCGCGCCTCCTGATAAGGAACGCTTGCAGTCACGCGAAGATCGTGAGCGAGTCGATGGCTTGTACGAGTGCATTCTGTGCGCCTGTTGTTCGACGTCCTGTCCCAGTTACTGGTGGAATGGCGAGCGCTATCTGGGCCCGGCTGTCCTGCTGCAGGCCTATCGCTGGCTGGTCGATTCTCGTGACGAAGCAACCGGCGAGCGGCTTGATGACCTGGAGGACCCGTTCAGGCTTTATCGCTGTCATACGATCATGAACTGCGCCAAGACCTGTCCCAAAGGCCTGAATCCGGCCAAGGCGATCTCCGAGATCAAGAAGATGATGCTCGCCCGTCGAAGCTTGTAGTCTGGTGGACAAATTGTTGGGACCGAGAGCCTTGTGAGTCTTGTGGAGCCACCTCGAGAACTGAAATGGCGTTGCCGTCGGGGGATGCGGGAGCTCGACGCGCTGTTGACCGGCTGGCTTGAGCAGCGCTGGCAAACGGCTGATGAATCTATGCGTTCAGGCTTTCGTCGTTTGCTGGAATCCGAAGATGATCAACTTTGGAATTGGCTTTTGGGTAGAAGCCGTCCCCCGTCAGACGAACTCTGTCGAGTCGTCGATGACATACGACACCTCTCCAACAGCGCCGGCTGAAATAGCTGTCCAGCCCGATCGGCGCCTTGGCCTGTCGATCGGTCTATTGACTCTGGCTGCGGTCTTCTCGGCCTGGCGTTCTGACGTCGGCTTTCTGCTCGCTTGCATGCTTTCAGTTTTGGCTCTTGGTGTGGGTGGCGCCGCGGGCTTCCGGCTAATCAGACCTCGATTGGTGATACGCCTGGACGGTACGACCGTGCACTATCGGCAGGGTCGGCGATGGAGCAGTCTTGTTCGTCAGCCCTATGTCAGCCCTTGGTTTATTGGTTGGCGGGGAAGGGGGCTTGCCAACCATGGTGTCTTCTCCTCGCAGCTGTCGGACGAAGAATTCCGCCGTCTGGCGAAAACCTTGCGCCTCGGCGGGAATGGTCTATCAGAGTGATACACTTTGTGGCGTTGGGCAGGTTTCAAATGCAATAAGCTCGGGGACCGAGTTTCCAAGGACATTACTCGTGACGCTAGAAAAATTTCTCCAAGCGATGATCAAGCACGGTGGCTCGGACCTGTTTTTCAGCGCCGGCTCGCCGGTCGGCATCAACATCGAGGGCAAGACCAGGTTTCTGGGTGATCAGCGAATGACCGCGGCCGACACTCGGCAGCTTGCTTATTCGGTGATGAATGACAAGCAAAGTACCGAGTTCGAGCGCGAAATGGAGATGAACCTGGCGCTCGCGCTGGATGGCGTAGGCCGGTTCCGCGTGAATGTCTTCCGGCAGCGTGGCTCCGTGGCAATGGTCATTCGCCACATCAAGGCTGAAATCCCGTCCATCGAAGCATTGAATCTGCCGAACAAGCTGCAGGAATTGATCATGCTGCCGCGCGGCCTGGTGCTTGTGGTTGGTTCCACCGGCTCCGGCAAGTCAACCACCCTGGCATCGATGATCGATCACCGCAATGAGCTTCGTTCGGGGCACATCCTGACCATTGAGGATCCGATTGAGTTTCTGCACCCACACAAGCGCTCAATTGTGGACCAGCGTGAGGTGGGCCTGGATACAAAGAGCTACAAGATTGCGCTGAAAAACGCGATGCGTGAAGCTCCGGATGTCATTCTGATCGGCGAAATCCGGGATCAGGAGACCATGCAGCACGCCGTGGCTTATGCCGAAACCGGACACCTGTGCCTATCAACGCTGCACGCCAACAACTCAAATCAGACGCTCGACCGGATCATCAACTTTTTCCCGGAGTCTGCACATCGTCAGTTATTCGTTGATTTGTCTTTGCACCTGCAGGCGATCATCAGTCAACGCCTTATTCCGGGCAAGGACGAAAAGCGCGTTCCTGCGGTGGAACTGCTGCTCAGAACACCCTATATCGCCGACCTGATCCTGAAAGGAGAGATCCACGGCATCAAAGATGCGATGAAAGAGGGTGCCCAGCACGGCATGCAGACCTTCGATCAGTCGCTGTATCGACTGTACGAGCAGGGCAAGATCTCTGAGGAGGAAGCGCTGCAGAATGCCGATTCACGCAATGACCTGGGCTTGAGTATTCGAATGTCGCGCGAGCACGGTGCACACGATACGCCAGACACTTGGGAAATCAATCCGACGGTCTGATCAGTCCGCATCCTTTGATTTGGGGAGCTTGAAGATGAGTGAAGACAGAAGACAATTCGAGCGGGTTCACTATGAGGGTACAGCCTTGCTCAACTGGGACGGGCATGAGCCCATCTCGGTCGAGGTTGAAAACCTTTCTCTCAAAGGCGTGCTGCTGAGGAATTTGCCTGAGGGCGAGGCGCCAGTGGCCGGGGAAAGTGCCAAGCTAGCCATCAGCTTGAGCCCGGAGGCGAGCATGAACATGTCGCTGGAAATCGCCTTTGTGTCCGGGTCACGACTGGGCGCGAAGTGGGTCGAGATTGATGTCGACGGCATGACCCACCTGCGTCGCCTTGTGGCGCTGAACCTTGGAGACGCAGCCCGGGTCGATGAAGAATTGACCCAGATGCTACACGCGGAAACCTGAATTCGAGCGCATTTGACGGGGCTCGATCAAGCGTGCTGCTGGGCTATAATGGGCTGTTTTGCAGCTTATTATTCCTCATTGCCCCTAAGGAGACCCCATGGAACGCACGCTTTCCATCATCAAGCCTGACGCTGTAGCCAAGAATGTTATAGGCGATATCTACGTTCGTTTCGAGCGCGCAGGTCTCAAGATCGTCGCCGCTAAAATGAAGCATCTGAGCCGGGAAGAAGCTGAAGGCTTCTATGCGGTTCATCGCGAGCGCCCGTTTTTTGCCGATCTTGTGGACTTTATGACATCCGGACCCGTGATGATCCAGGCGCTGGAGGGCCAGGACGCAATCATGCGCAACCGTGAACTCATGGGGGCAACTGACCCGCGTCAGGCCGCACCGGGTACGATTCGCGCCGAGTTTGCGTCCAGCATTGATGCCAACGCTGTCCATGGTTCCGATGCACCGGAGACCGCCAAAGAAGAAATCGCCTTCTTTTTTGGCCCTGATGAGCTATACTCGCGATGATTTTAAAGGGTTTTTTGCCCATATGCCGATGACGGCTGATGTGAAAACCAATCTTATCGGGCTCGACAGGGCCGCCTTGGAGACTTTCTTTTCAGACCTTGGCGAGAAGCCATTCCGCGCCCGGCAACTGCTTCAGTGGATTCATCAGCGCGGAGTCACCGACTTCGAATTGATGACCGATTTGTCCCGATCGCTCCGCGAGCGCCTGACGGCGAGCGCCGAGATTCGAGCGCCTCGTCTTATCAGGGAGCAGGTTTCAAATGACGGGACCGTCAAATGGCTGCTCAGTGAGGCAGGCGGTAGCGCGGTGGAGACGGTGTTTATCCCCGAGCCGGGCCGCGGCACCTTGTGTATTTCGTCTCAGGTCGGGTGCATGCTCAACTGCACTTTCTGTTCGACCGCGACGCAAGGTTTCAAACGCAATTTAGCAGCCGACGAAATCATCGGCCAGGTCTGGTTTGCAGTAAGGGCCTTGGCGGAAGCCCGATTGGGCAATCGGCAGGTGACAAACGTCGTCTTCATGGGAATGGGTGAGCCATTGCTCAACCTTGGCGCCGTCAGGCCGGCGCTGTCTTTGCTTCGAGATGATCTGGCCTACGGCCTGGCGTCAAGGCGCGTCACGATCTCAACGGCCGGTGTTGTGCCCGGTATTGATGATCTCGCCGTGGGTGAAGAATTTGCCCTCGCCGTTTCGCTGCATGCACCGGACGACGAACTGCGTTCTCGTTTGGTGCCGCTTAACAGGAAGTATCCGCTGGTCGAGCTGCTCGAGGCCTGCCAGCGATTCGTTCGGGTCCATCACCGGCGCTCCATTACCTTCGAATACACCATGATTGACGGGGTCAACGATGATCGACGTCAGGCGCGCGGCCTGGTCCGGCTGCTCAATGGCTTGCCTTGCAAACTGAATCTGATCCCTTTCAATCCTTTCCCGGGAACGCCATTTCGTCCGTCCTCGCCAGATGCGATTTACGAGTTCCAGAAGGTCACAAGGGCCGCTGGAATCATCACCACGGTGCGCAAGACGCGGGGAGACGATATCGATGCGGCCTGTGGTCAGCTGGTGGGTAAGCTGCTGGAGCCAAGCGAAAGACGGCGACTGGTTCAGGAGCAGCTGGCAAGGCAGGCGCTCCCAGCATGAGATATCGCCTCTCCCAGTTTTTCGTTGGGGCTTTGTTGGTGATCTTCCTGGCGGGATGCGCGACAAGCCCGGGGGAATTTGAACCCTTGCAGGGTCGGAACGGCATGGACCGTGTGAGTCCGGTTAGAGCCGCTGAAGTCAATACCCGTCTTGGCATTGGTTACATGGAGCGGGGCCAGCTGCAGCTGGCAATCGAAAAGCTTCAGACCGCGTTGAGCCACGACAGCGCGCATACCCCGGCCCGTCTGACGCTGGCGCTGATCTATGATCGACTTGGCGAGTCAGAGGCGGCCAGTCAGCAATACCAGCGCGCATCCCAGCTGGCGCCAGGCGATGGTCCTACTCAAAATGCTTTTGCGGTTCACTTGTGTCAGCAAGGGCGATTTGCAGACGCTGACCGTCATTTCCAGCGCGCAGTTAACGATGCCTTCTATGCAACGCCGGAAATCGCTTATAGCAATGCCGGGTCCTGCGCGCGACGGGCGGGGGAGGTGGAAGCGGCGGAACGTTACCTGCGTCAGGCGCTGAGGATCGATCCTGATTATCCCGACGCGCTCTTTCAGCTGGCCGAGTTGCAGTTCGCGGCTGGCGACGCCTTTCGGGCCCGAGCATTCCTTCAGCGCCTGGAGACTGCTACGGAAGCTGATCCAGCCGCCCTGATACTCGGCTACAGAATTGAACAAAAACTGAACAACCCGGATCAAGCCGAAAGGTATGCTATGCGACTGGAACGCTTGTTTCCACAATCTCTCCAGGCCAGGGAGCTGCGCAGTCTGAGACAAGGCGATGACTGAAATTAACCAGCACAAGACCCCGACCGTCGCAGAGCCGAATCAACTGCGGCTGCCGGTGGGCAGGACCGAAGAAGAAATCGGAATCCAGTTGCGTCAGCAACGCCTCAAACGCCGGATCAAGCTTGAAGAGGTGAGCAGGCGTTTGAAATTGCCCGTCACGCATCTCGAAAAAATAGAGCGCGGGGATCTTGATGGCTTCCCGTCGCTTTATTTGCGTGGTTACATCCAGAATTATGCGCGCTACCTTGGTCTGGATTCAGAGCCTCTGCTGGAAGCGCTCGAAGCGCCGAAACCCTCTGGACTGCACTCGGTACTGCCGATTCGCAAGCCGGCTGTGAAGTTTGATCGGATTCTCAAGTTTTCAACGTATCTCATTGTAACGACTCTAATTGTTCCGCCCTTGGTCCTGATTTATATTCAGGGTGGGCTCCGCTTCATCGATAACGATTCGGCGAATCTTTCCGAATCTCAGACCGTGGTGTCGGAGTTGCCGGAGCGAGGCGTGTCGGAACGGGTGGCGCGGGCCTTGGCACTGGACGCAGATAGTGGGTCGGAAAACGTTGAGGGCGGGAACGAGCGCGAGGGTTCCGAAGAGACCCAGATTGTAGCCACCGCTTTGCCGGTGGGGTCGATTCGGCCCCTGCGTGACCCGGCAGCCGAAGGGGCCGAGTTGTCGGAGAGGAATAACGCCGAAATCCAGCCCACCGGATCCGAGCTGGTTATCGAGGTGCTTGAAGACAGTTGGCTCGAGGTTTATGCCGGTAACGGAGACCGGTTGGAATACGATTTGGTGCGCCGCGGAGATCGACGTGAATTTTCCGCTGATCCTCCGTATCGTTTACTGCTCGGTAGAGCGAGCGCGGTGTCGCTCCAGTTGGACGGGGTGCCGGTGGAATTCGACGGGCAGGACAGGGCTGATATAGCCACCTTTGAGTTAACCGCCGATGGCGAGGTTCGCCGTCCGTAGGCCAGCACCTGTTGTCGGGGCTTTCCCTCCTTTTTGATTTGACCATTCTGAAAGATCATGCAAAGCATCCAGTCCATTCGCGGCATGCACGACCTGCTGCCGGATATCACACCAACCTGGCGCTGGCTCGAAAGCGAGCTTGCAGAACTGTTTGCCGCTTATGACTTTCGTGAAATTCGTGTCCCGCTGGTGGAGAAAGCAGAACTCTTCACCCGCGCCATAGGGCAGGCCACCGACGTGGTCGAAAAGGAAATGTATGCTTTCACCGACCGCAACGGTGACATTCTGGCCCTTCGCCCTGAAGGCACGGCCGGGGTTGTTCGGGCTGCGATCGAGCACGGCATGCTGGCGTCTTCCGGGCTGAAGCTTTGGTATCAGGGTCCGATGTTCCGTCATGAACGCCCTCAGCGTGGGCGGCAGCGAAAGTTCCACCAGTTTGGTGCCGAAGTTTTTGGTCTACCGGGGCCTGATATCGATGCGGAATTGATCGCCCTGGGCGAGCGAATCTGGAAAAGACTGGGTATTTCGGAAAATATTCGGCTGGAAATCAATACCCTCGGAGACAAGGAAGACCGCCAACGCTACAGGGCGCGACTGATCGAATTCCTCAAGCCCCATGAGGCCGCTCTAGACCCTGATAGCCGTCGCCGCCTGCAGTCCAATCCGCTCAGGATATTTGATAGCAAGAACCCCCAGACTCAGGCCATTATGGTGGACGCCCCCCGACTGGCCGATACATTGGGTGACGACGCCAAGGCGCATTTTGACGAATTTCGCTCGCTGCTCGACGGGCTGGGTATCGAGTACTCGGTCAATCCCGGCCTGGTGCGCGGACTGGATTATTACTCCCGGACGGTTTTTGAGTGGATTACAGACGACCTCGGTGCCCAGGGTACGGTCTGTGCCGGGGGTCGCTACGATGGACTGGTGGCCATCCAGGGTGGCAAGGATACGCCGGGCATCGGCTTTGCGCTGGGCGTGGAGCGCCTGATTGAGTTGTTGAACAAAGAGGGCGCGGAGCACAGCTGCTACCCCCACGTCTATCTCGTTTGCCAGGCCCCGATAGCGGAGGGCCTTGGTTTGGCCGAAGAACTGCGTGAGCACCTCCCGGCTCTGACTCTGTCTTTAAATTTGGGGGGTGGCAGCTTCAAGTCACAGTTCAAGCGGGCCGACCGCAGCGGCGCTCTTTACGCGCTCGTGCTGGGTGAATCGGAAGTCGCCGACGGCGTTTGTCAGATCAAGGATCTGCGCGGCGACCGCCCGCAGGAAACCATTCCACGTTCAGATTTGGCGGCTCGGCTCGCGCAACTACTGAGCGAGATCAATGCTGACTGACTTATCATGTCGGACCGCAACCAAACCTTTTTCTCTAAACCAAAGCAGAAATCCAGATGGCTGTAGAACTTTACGACGAACATGAACAGGGCGAACGGGTCCGCAACTGGATCAAGGAATACGGAGCAGCCGTCCTGATGGGGCTGGTGCTTGCGTTTGCCGGTATTTTTGGTTTCCGTTATTGGCAGGGACATCAAAGTGAGCAGCGGGCGCTGGCGGCAGACTATTTCACTATCATCCAAGGTGAAATTGATGCAGGACAGCTCGACGCGGCGCAGGAGAGCTTTGCGTCACTGTCCGAAGAGGTCGGTTCAAGCTCCTACGTTGGACTTGCTTCGATGATTCTGGCCGCCGCTTATGTCGAGGACGGACGCCTGGATCCTGCCTCGCGCTTGTACAGGGACGTGCTTGACCAGCCAGGCCTGGCAATGCTCAAGCCGGTTGCCACCCTTCGCCTGGCCAAGGTGCTGGATGCGCAGGGTGAAACCCGTGAGGCTCTCGAAGTCCTCGGGCAATCGCCCACGCCCGGATTTGAAGCGGCCTGGAATGAACTCCGGGGTGACCTCCTTTACGCCACTGGACAAATGCAGGACGCACGCCTGGCTTATCAGGAGGCTATCGAAGCGCTTGGAGGCCAGCCCGGCGGTCAACGCATGCTTCAGATGAAGCTTGACGCCACGGCAACACCATTGCTTTCCGGCGAGGAGAATTCGTGATCAAAGCTTGTCGCCATGCCATCCTGATCGCGCTCGTTTTTGGACTGACCGGCTGCCAGACCATCGGCGGTTGGTTCGACGGAGACGAGGATGAGCAGGGGCCTGCAGAGCTTGTAACATTTTCGCCAAGCGCTGAGCCACGGGAAATCTGGTCGGTGAAGGTTGGCCGAGATCGTGGCAGAAGCCGACCTGCTTTGCGCCCGGTTTACGATCGCCAGGAGCTTTGGGTAGCGGGTCCGGACGGACGGGTAAGTGTGGTGAATGCCGATACCGGCGACGTACTTAGTCGCTGGGAAACCGAGTTGCCGCTGTCGGCTGGCCCAAGGCTGGATGCAGAGAGGGCGTACTGGGGAACCTTCGATGGTGAACTTGTGGCCATGAGTCGCGCCGATGGCGCCATCTTGTGGCGGGCGGAATTATCGTCCGAAGTCATGTCGATGCCGGTCATTCAAGATGGCGTGATTGTTGTGAGATGTATTGACGGCCGGGTTTTTGGCATCGATCGCGACAGTGGCGCCAGAATCTGGGTTTACGACCGCAGCGTGCCTTTGCTGACCCTGCGCGGCAGCGGTGACCCCTTGGGTCGCGCCGGTCAGGTGTTTATCGGCCACGAAGACGGCGCTATCAGTGCTTTGCGTGCCGAAGACGGCAGCCTGCTCTGGCAGCAGCGGGTCAGTATCCCTGAAGGAAGAACAGAACTTGAGCAGCTTGCCGATATAGATGGTCCCATGGTGATCGTTGGTTCCGAGCTGTACGCCGTGACCTATAAAGGTGAGTTGGCGGGCCTTGCGCTGGATTCCGGCCGAATACTCTGGAGCAAGGATATTTCTTCCCACCAGGGCGTGAGCCTGCAGCGCACCCGGCTCGCCGTGGCCGATCGCGATGACGCGGTTTGGCTCGTCGATCGAAGAAACGGCGCAACGCTCTGGAGAGATGATCGTTTGGCCCGTCGAGGTATCACGCGGCCGGTGTTTTTTGGTGACTTTCTCGTTACTGCCGACGCGGCCGGTTATCTGCACTTCTACGACGCCGAGCTGGGCGAGTTTGCCGCCCGGACAAGAATCGGTGGCGATCCGCCGGCCGATGCTCCACTGATTGTGGGAAACACGCTCTACGTACTCGATGTCGAGGGTCGCTTGACGGCCTGGCGAGTCGGCGACTAGCGGCATCCCATGTCTGATCAGGGCCTGCCCGTGGTCGCGATCGTTGGCCGGCCCAACGTGGGCAAGTCGACTCTATTTAACGGATTGACCCGCACCCGCGACGCGCTGGTCGCTGACATGCCCGGGGTGACCCGCGATCGTATTTATGGCAGGGCAGTGCTGGACGGCCGGTCGACCCTGCTGATCGATACAGGTGGCCTGGAGTCGGCCCGCGACGATATCGGCACCGGACGCGAACGCCAGACGCGTCTGGCGGTCGACGAGTCCGACCTGGTGATATTCCTCACTGACGCGAGAGCGGGCTTGCTGCCCGCTGACTATGAGATCGCGGCCTGGCTCAGGACGCTGAACAAGCCGCTGGTTCATGCGGTCAACAAAGTCGATGGTTTGGACGAGGATGTGGTCCAGGCCGAGAGCCTCAGCGTCGGTCTACAGCGCTACTGCCTGATTGCTGCTAGTCATCGACGTGGTCTTGAACGACTCGCATCAACCGTGGCTGAATTGCTCCCGGAGGCGAGGCCACCTGCGTCCAATGCGCCTGAGAACGAGATAGCGCTGGCGCTGATCGGGCGACCCAATACTGGAAAGTCCACCCTGCTGAATCGTTTTCTCGGCGAGGAAAGAGCGCTTGCAACGCCTTTGGCGGGAACCACGCGCGACCCCGTGCGGGCGCGAGTGGAGCGAGATGGACAGGCTTTCAGCCTGGTCGATACGGCGGGTATTCGCCGCAGGCGTGGAAGTCACGAGGGCCTTGAACGTTTCAGCACGATCAAGGCCATGCAGGCCATGGAGCAGGCCAGCGTTGCGGTCTTGATGATGGATGCCTCAGAGGGTGTGACCGATCAGGATGCCCGGCTCGCCGGTCATGTGGTCGAGGCTGGCCGGGGTCTGATATTGGCTCTCAACAAGTGGGATGGTCTGAACGAACCTCAGCGTAAGCAGTTATTGGTAGATGTTGGAGAAAGGCTTCAGTTTGCACGGCATGCGCCGGTGGTCACCTTATCAGCACTTCACGGAAGCGGTCTGGGTGAACTGATAGATGCTGTCAGCCATGTTCACCGCTGCGCAAGAACCGATTTCCCCACGCCGGCTTTGACACGGGTCTTGCGTTCGGCCGTGGAGGCACACCCGCCGCCCGGAGGGAAGACGGGCTCGGCGAAGCTTCGCTACGCTCACGCCGGCGGCTTGTTCCCCACCAGGATTGTTATCCATGGCAATCGCACGGCCCACCTGCCGGCCCAATACCGTCGTTATCTGATCAACGCATTCAGACGCGCTTTCGACCTGACCGGCGTGGCGATTCACCTTATCTTCAAGGATTCTGACAACCCTTACGCGGGTCGTCGAAATAAGCTCACTCCCCGACAATTGCAAAAGCGAAAGCGTTTGCGCAGTTTTGTCAGGAAATCCGCCAGGCGAGGAAAGTAGCGCTTCCCCAGGTCAAAGCGACCAGGACTGAAGATGTTTTGCGACCTCGCGCAGCAGCCCGGGGTCATCGGGCGGCGTGTCCGAAGGCCATCGGGCGACCAGAACGCCTCTGCGGTTGAAGAGATACTTGTGAAAATTCCAGCGCGGCAACGCCTCGGGTCCGAGCTGCTCCGCCATGGCACGGAACAAGGGGTGCATTTCCGTTCCGATCACCGAGTACTTTGCGGTCATCGGAAAGGTGACGCCGAAATCTTCCCGCACCAGCTTTAAGATATCCTCCTCTGATCCGGGTTCTTGGTCGCCGAAGTCATTGCACGGAATGCCGACCACTACCAGGCCGGACTGCTCGTAGTCTATGTAAAGCTTCTGAAGCGTTTTGTACTGTGGCGTATAGCCGCATTCCGAGGCCGTATTAACCAGCAGGATGGGCTGATTCCGAAAGCGTTCAAGGGGCAAGGCGCCGCCCCCGAGTGCCGCGAAAGAAAATTCGTATAGGTTCATTGAGGTTCTCCCTGGGTGGACTGCTTTTATCCTACCGCCTTGCCGATACAATGTCTCGCATCATGACTAAAGCTCAAGCATCCATTCTCGACGGTCGAAAGATTGCTGACCGCCTGATAGATAACGTCCGCGATGCGGTTGACGTGCGGCTGGTAAAGGGCGGCAAACCGCCGGGGCTGGCCGTTGTGCTGGTCGGTGACGACCCCGCATCCGAAGTCTATGTCGGTAACAAGATCAAGGCCTGTGAGCGCGCGGGTGTTGTGTCGCGCTCGTATCGACTTCAGCATGGAGTAGGTCGAGGGGAGTTGTTGGCATTGATCGACTCGCTCAACGAAGATGACGACATTGATGGCATCCTGGTGCAACTGCCGTTGCCCGCTCACCTTGATGAAAAAGCGGTTAGTGCGCGAATCCGACCCGAAAAGGATGTTGACGGGTTCCACCCCTTCAATATGGGTCGCCTGGCTCAGCGCGATCCTGGTCTTCGGCCATGCACCCCTCGAGGCATCATGACCCTGCTGGGTTCGTACGGCATAGACCCGAAGGGTCAGCGGGTTGTGATCGTGGGTGCATCAAACATTGTTGGCCGCCCGCTGGCGCTGGAAATGCTGTTGGCCGGCGCGACCGTAACCGTTGCACACCGATTCACCGGCGACCTTGAGACCCTGGTGCCCGACGCCCAGATTCTGTGCGTCGCCGTAGGAAAGCGGGGCGTTGTTGATGCGGCCTGGATCAAGGCGGGCACGGTCGTCATCGATATCGGTATCAGCCGGGATGCCGATGGCCTCATTCGTGGCGATCTTGACCACGATGCGCTCGCCGGCAAGGCCGCTTGGTTGACGCCGGTACCAGGCGGTGTTGGGCCAATGACAGTGGCCACACTGCTTCAGAACACGGCCGAGGCGGCCGGCCTGGTCGTTTTGGCCCCCTGACCGGCTGAGCGGACGGCTAGTCGTCCGGTTGTGAGCGGTCGGTTGGCCCAGAAACCGCTTTCCTGACGGTTCGCTTCTTTCCGCCGGTTTTCTTCTTTCTTTTTTTTCTGGTGGGCTTCGCCGAAGCTTCTTGATCGCTTTCGGCTGACGCTTTCGGGCGAGGCTTTGACGGCGTGCCAGCCGCCGCCGGGCGCTCGATAACGGCCGACACACCCATGCCACCGGCGGTACACACCGAAATCAGACCTCGGCCCGATCCTGCTTGCTCAAGGATGGCGGTGAGGGTTGATAGAATCCTCGCCCCGGTGGCTGCAAAAGGATGGCCAACCGCCACGGATCCGCCCCTCACGTTCATGCGCGAGCGGTCGATGCTCCCGAGTGCCCCACTCAGGCCAAGACGCTCCCGACAGTAACGCTCGGATTCCCAGGCTTTGAGGGTGCAAAGCACCTGTGCCGCAAAAGCCTCATGAATTTCATAGAAATCAAAGTCTTGTAGGGTAAGTTTACTGCGGGTCAGCATTTCGGCCACCGCGACAGTCGGCGCCATCAGCAAGCCTTCGTCGCCGTCTACAAAATCGACCGCGGCGGCGCGTCCTGCTGTCAGGTAGGCCCTGATCGGCACATTGTTTGCCCTGGCCCATTCTTCGGAGCAGATTAAAACCGCGGCTGCTCCGTCAGACAGCGTTGTGCTGTTACCGGCGGTCAGGGTGCCTTGCTTGCGATCAAAGGCCGGTTTGAGACTTGAGAGTTTTTCAAAACTGGTGTCGGGACGAATGATATTGTCTCGAACCACACCGTTGTGGGGCACCACAAGCTCGTCGAAAAAGCCGGCGTCCCAGGCTGCTGCCGCCTTGCGGTGACTGTCGACCGTCAGCTCATCTTGTGCGGCCCGCTCGATCTGCCATTCGCGGGCCATGCGCTCACAGTGTTGTCCCATGGACATCCCCGTGCGCGGCTCCGCATTGCGCGGGGGCTGAGGCGCCAACTCCGACGGCGAAAATCCTTTGAAGACTTTGAGTTTTTGTCCAAGGGACCTGGCCTTGGAGAGTTTGATCAGACGCTGAGCGAAACGGCGCTGAAAAACAACCGGCGCGTCGCTGGTGGTATCAGTGCCCGCGACAATGGCGCAATCAATCTGACCCGAAGCAATCTGGCTCCCTGCCATCAGAGCAGCCTGAAGGCTAGTTCCGCAGGCTTGCTGCATCGTGACCGCTGGAGTAAGCGGCGAGAGGGTGGTGGAGAGCACCGCTTCCCGGGCAAGATTCCAGTCTTTCGAGTGGGTGGTGACGGCACCGGCTAGCACCTGATCTATCTGCTTACCTGACAGTTCATAGCGGTCGGCCAGTCCCTGGATAGCGGCCGTCAGCATGTCCTGGTTGGACTGATCGGCGTAGAGCGTGTTAGATCGGCAAAAGGGAATACGGACTCCGCCGGCAATGACGATCTTGCGTAGGCTGTTATCGGACATCAGGCAGACTCCTCGTTCGTCTCATCTTCGCGGCTGGCTAGAAAATTCATCGGGCCGCCACGGAATGGTGCGAAGCCGGTCCCGAAGATCATGCCAGCGTCGAGCAGGTCAGCGTCCTCGACGACCTGATCTTTCAGACAGGCGGTGCATTCTTCAAAGTAGGGGCGCATCAGTTGGTCGGCCAGGTGCTCAAGATCGTAGCCTTCATGCGCTTTCGGATCCCGCTGGGGTTTGTCATCTTTCCAGACATAAAAGCCCTCGCCGGACTTTTTACCCAGCTTGCCATCGTTCACCATTTCTTCCAGCACTTTGCGATCTTCGGCAGCCTCGTCACCCATCAAAGTGCCGATGACACCGAGGCCGACGTCCAGCCCTACCGTATCGGCCAGTTCCACCGGGCCCATGGGCATGCCGAATTTCTCGGCAGCTCGATCAAGGGCTTCGCGCGGGATGCCTTCCCGGTGCATTTTCATGGCGTTGCGCATATAGGGCGCCAGTACCCGGTTGACGAGAAAGCCCGGTGTCGAGGTCACTGGCAGTGCATATTTCCCGATCTGGGTGGCAAAACTGCAGCCGTCATCGACGCGGGCCTTCGCGCTTTGTGGGTCATGGACAACTTCGACCAGCGGCATTTTTGCCACCGGGTTGAAGAAGTGCAGACCGATGAGCCGACTAGGGTCATCCAGGACATCGGCGAGTTCGGCAAGGGGGATAGCCGAGGTATTGGTCGCGATAATCGCGTGATCGGCTACGCGACCCTTAAGGGCTTCCAGCAACTCGCGCTTGGCGTCGCGGTTTTCAAAGATAGCCTCGATGATGACGTCTGCGCGTTCGACGCCATTGCCCTCTGCGTCAGCGATCAGCCGCTGACGCGCCGCGGCCAGCGCGGTGGGCGCCTTTAATTTGCGGCGGAATAACCGTTCAGCGCGCTTGAGAGCAGGCTCGATATATTTCAGTTCGCGATCCTGCAAAGTGACTTCCAGGCCCCGAAGGGCACACCAGGCCGCGATGTCGCCGCCCATCACACCCGCCCCGATCACGTGGACACGGCGCGCCTTGAAGTCCGAACGGCGTCCTTGTGCCTTCAGACCTTCCATCAGGCGAAACACCCGCCGAAGATTACGCGACGTTGCTCCAGCCAGAAGGCGCGGCACGTTTTCACCCTCCAGACGAATCATTTCGGTCTGGCTGTCGCCGGCTGCCTCGAAGGCATCGATCAGGTCATAGGGTGCCGGGTAGTGCTCGATTTTGGCCTTTGCGGCGGTCTGCTTGCGCATTTGTCCTGCAAGGATTTTTCGAACAGGCCCCAAGGTCGTCATCCGGTCGATGAAGCCGGGGCCTTTATGCCGTTTCTTCTTCAGCGCGGCGGTGCGCGCGGCCCAGTGCAATGAACCGTGCGGACTGACGACCTGGTCAACCAGTCCAAGACTGCGGGCAGCGCGCGCTCGAAGCATGCGGCCGGTCAGCATGATCTGCATGGCTTTGAGTCCGCCCATGGCCCTGATTGATCGCCCGGACCCACCGAACCCGGGGTAAATCCCCAGATTGACCTCCGGAAACCCGACCCGGGTATGGTCGGCGTCCAACGCAATTCGCCAGTCGAAGCACAAGGCCAGTTCCAGCCCGCCACCCAGACAGTAGCCTTCGAACGCGACCACGGTTGGAAAATTCAGGGATTCGATTCGCGCGAAAAGGGCGTGCACCTTGCGGACGTTTTCTGCCAGCACGTCGACGTCGCTGGTCGCGTCAAATTCTCTGACGTCGGCCCCGACGATGAAGCTGCGCTTTTTGCCTGACATCAAGATCAGCGCCGTCGGGGGATTTTGCTCCAGATCACCCACCAGTGCGCCGAGTTCATCGAGAACCTCCGTGCCCAGACTGTTGACCTTTTCGTCGCTGCGGTCCAGGGTCAGCCAGGCAATCCCGTCGAGATCGTGTTTCAGTTGCCAGTGTGTGAATGTGTGATCGGAATGCGTGGTCGCCGACATAAACAAAAGGCCCTTCCATTCAGGTGCGTATGGTCCGAAAGTTTAGCACTTGTGCCGTATCCCGGCGGGTCGGCTAGAGGATCGCGACGCCGAATTGATCCAGCAGGCGAATCGTTGCGATCAGCGGCAGTCCGACGAGGGCGGTCGGATCTTCGCTGCGCATGGCGTCAATCAGACTGATCCCCAAAGCCTCGCTTTTGAAGGCGCCTGCGCAGTCCACCGGGTTCTCCAGCTCAACGTACCGTCGAATTTGCTCCAGGCCAAGAGAGCGCATCTGAACGACGGTTTCAACATTTTCCACCGCGCTATTTTGACCGTCTGTGACACAAACAGCCGTATGAAAAAAAACCGTCTTGCCTTGCAATAAATTCAGTTGAGCCTCTGCCCGTTCGGCAGTGCCGGGCTTGCCCAACGCCCGGCCCTCGCACTCGGCGACCTGGTCTGAGCCGATGACAAGCGCTTGCGGCGCCATTGCTGAACCGGTCTCGGCCTTGAGTTTTGCCAGGCGGAGGGCCAGCGCGCCCGGCGACTCACCGGCGATGGGCGTTTCATCGACGTCGGGCGAAAGGGTGGTGAATTGTAGATGCAGCCTCTCCAACAGGGTCCGACGGTAAGGGGAGGAGGAAGCAAGCACCAGAGTTCGTGAATTCATCAAATGCGACGCAAAAGGCAGGGTCAACCCATATTGTGAACCAGCAATGGCCAATGCTACAATGCTCGGCTGATGTCGCGCGACTATCCGGACTGGATCAATCCGTTCAAGGCTGCCCAGGCAAGACGCGAGTTTGCCGGGACAGTCAGGTTGGGCAGCTTGAAGCAGCTTAGTGGCTTGATCGACAAGCCGGGTGATGCCGAGATTTCTTTCCAGGTGTCGTTCGGTCTGGATGATCAGCGCGAAGTGAGGGTGGAGGTGCACGTCGCCGGAAAGGTGCCGATGACGTGCCAGCGGAGCCTGCGGCGCTTCTACCAGGAGGTCGACAGTTCGTCGGTTGTCGCGATTGTCGATTCAGATGCTGCCACCGAGCGATTGCCCGACGACTACGAGCCGCTGGTGGTCAACGATGCAAGACTGGGGATGGTTGATCTGGTGGCTGAAGAGTTATTGCTTGCCCTGCCGCTGGTACCGAGAGCGCCGGACTCCGAGCCAGTGGGTGAAGCCGACGTTGTAGCGCAGAAAGACGGCGATACGCATCAACCGTTTGCGGTACTGGCAGATTTGGCGCGAAAGCGCGACTAGTTTTATTTACTATTCATTACAGAGAGTTGGTAGACCATGGCTGTTCAAAAGAATCGGAAATCCCCGTCGCGACGCGGCATGCGCCGCTCTCATGATGGGTTGAAAGGGCCGACCCTGTCGGAAGAAGTCAGCACTGGCGAGACCCATCGTCGCCATCATGTATCGGCAGAAGGCTTCTACCGTGGGCGTCAGGTTATCGAAATGACGCCCGAAGTTGAGGAAGAAGAAGAATCCTGATCTAGTCAGGGCCCGTTTGGGCATGACCAATCACGCTGTTTGCTGCATCGCTCTGGATACCCTGGGCGGTGACGGCGGTGTTGGCGTGACCATGGCCGGCGCACTCCACGCCCTGCAGCTTGATCCCGCGCTTTCCATCCTTGCTGCTGGTCCTGAGCGGGAGCTTGTAGAGACTCTGGCCGATTGGCCTGATGCGATCCGGAAACGCCTCTTGCCCGTCGCCGTTGATTACGGCCTAGCGCCCGATGCAGGACCGGCGGAAGCTCTGCGACAGGCGGGCAATAGCACCATGGGGGCGGTCCTGCACTGCCTGGAGGCAGGCAGGGCGGACGCTGTGGTGAGTGGGGGCAGTACAGGCGCTCTTATGGTGCTGGCTCGCAGCGTGCTTGGGACCTGGCCTGGCGTTGATCGGCCGGCCCTGATGGGAGGGCTGCCGACCCAAAAGGGTACTTGCTGGATGCTTGATCTGGGGGCAAACCTGCATGTTGACGCCCGCCGATTGCACGAGTTCGCCCGGCTTGGCCGAATTGCCGTTCGTTTAATCAATGATCGAGAACCTCTGGTGGGCCTTTTGAACGTTGGCACCGAGCCAGGCAAGGGGCCGGACCTGGTCAGGGAAGCCGGGCGTCTGATCAAAGCCGATGAGGACTTGGACTACCGCGGATTTGTCGAGGCGGACCAGGTGTTTGCCGGGCAGGTTGACCTGGTCGTTTGCGATGGGTTTTCCGGTAATACCTTGCTGAAAAGTGCCGAAGGTTCGGTTCGTTTGATGTTTGATGAGCTGAATAAGCTGTTGGCTGGCAGCGTTTGCGGCTGGCTGGCCAGATCCCGACTCAAGCGGCTCCGTGACAGCCTTGATCCGGCGCGGCATAATGGAGCGGCGCTGCTAGGCGCCCGCGGTGTGGTCATAAAGAGCCACGGTGGCGCCAGCGCACTGGGTGTTGCCCAAGCCTTGGCGCTGGCCGCTCGCGAAGCCCGGGGTGGTCTGACTCAAGCGATGGAACATCAGTTCAGGGCTGTCGAGTAGCGGCTGTCAGAGGGAGTAGGCATATGCATGCACGCATTATCGGAACCGGCAGTTATCTGCCGGAAAAAATCCTGACCAACAAAGACCTCGAGGCCTTCGTTGACACCACTGATCAGTGGATCAGGGATCGCACGGGGATCAGTGAGCGGCGCGTTGCAGCCGATGGTCAGACCACGTGTGATCTGGCCGAAGCAGCTGCCCGTCAAGCCCTGGATGCTGCCGGCATCAAGCCTGACGAAATTGATTTGCTGATCCTGGGAACAACAACACCGGATATCGTTTTCCCATCGACTGCGTGCCTGTTGCAGGAGCGATTGGGGCTGGGCGAATGCGGGGCCTTTGACCTCAACGCCGCCTGTTCTGGATTCCTGTACGGGCTCTCGGTGGCTGACCAGTACATTCGAGCTGGAACAGCCAGGAACGTGCTGGTCGTTGGTGCAGAAACCTTGACCCGCATGCTCGACTGGAGCGATCGATCAACCTGCGTCCTGTTCGGTGACGGGGCAGGTGCAGCTGTTTTGAGCGCCGACCCGGAGCCTGGAATTCTGTCGACGCACATTCATGCCAATGGTGCTTACCGGGATCTTCTGAAGGTGGATGTCGGCGTCTCGCGTGGTTTCCTGCCCGAGGCCCGCGGCGGCATACGTGTGCAGATGAGCGGCAATGAGGTGTTCAAGGTCGCGGTCAACACTCTGGGCCGGATCGTTGACGAAACCCTGGAGGCCAACCAACTGCGCAAAAGCGATCTGGATTGGCTGATTCCTCATCAGGCGAACATGCGCATCATCAAAGCGACCGCCAAGAAACTGCAAATGTCGATGGACCAGGTGGTTGTAACGGTTGATCGGCATGGCAATACATCTGCCGCATCTGTGCCGCTGGCGCTGGACGAGGCAATCCGCAGTGGCCGGGTGAAGCGCGGCGATCGCTTGCTGCTGGAGGCTTTTGGCGGTGGTTTTACCTGGGGCTCAGCTCTGATCATTTATTAGATTATTGTTGCAACCATCTGTTTATGAATGACTTAGCTCTCATATTTCCCGGTCAGGGTTCTCAGTCTCTTGGCATGCTGGCTGAACTGAGCGGGCACGACACCATTGTTGCGGAGACGTTTGAGGAAGCCGGTGAGGTCTTGGGTACGGATCTTTGGACTATCGCTACCAAGGGGCCTGCTGATGCGATCAACAGCACACAGGTCACTCAGCCGCTCATGTTGGCGGGCGGGGTGGCGGTCTGGCGCTGCTGGCGGCGGGCAGGCGGTCGCAACCCGGCGGCCTTTGCGGGCCACAGTCTGGGAGAATACACAGCGCTTGTCGCGGCCGATGCGCTCGACTTCAGGGACGCAGTGCGAATCGTTGCAGAAAGAGCGCGGCTCATGCAGGCGGCCGTTCCGGACGGAGAGGGTGCGATGGCTGCCATTCTCGGCCTTGCCGACGAGGTCGTTGAAGCGATTTGTCGCGAAGTCTGTGAGGATCAGATTGTGTCGCCGGCCAACTACAACTCTCCCGGGCAGCTTGTTGTCGCCGGCGATAGCGCAGCTGTTGAGCGGGCCATGCACGCCTGTCGGGCCGCGGGCGCGCGAAAAGCATTGAATCTGCCCGTCAGCGTGCCTTCGCACTGCGCGCTCATGGGCCCGGCCGCCCGGCAACTGGCACTGATCCTTGAAGACGTCCGAATCAACGCTCCGAGCATCCCTGTCTACCATAATGTCGATGCTGGCTGTCGATTCGATGCTGAAGGCATCCGGCAAGCGCTGATTGAACAGTTATCAGCGCCGGTGCAGTGGACAGCAACGGTGGAGGCGATGGTGGAATCCGGTATACAGACCTTTGCTGAAGCTGGGCCAGGACGCGTATTGTGCGGACTGGGCAAGAGAATTCAGCGCGGGGCGGAGTGGGTGGCTCTTGAACAGCCCGAAATGCTGATGGAACTGGCCCAACGTAATGACCAGGAGCAGAAACGATCATGACCGATAGTGCACAGGTGCCTGTAGCGCTGGTGACGGGCGCCAGCCGGGGCATCGGTCAAGCCGTTGCCGCCCGGCTGAAGCTGGACGGAGCCGTTGTATTCGGAACCGCAACCAGCCAGGCGGGTGCGGATTCGATCGCATCCCGCTTGGGCGACGGTCGCGGGCTTGTTCTGGATGTCACCAACCCCGAGTCAATCGATCAAACGCTTGCCACCGTCACTGCAAAAGCCGGCGCCGTCACGGTGCTGGTCAACAATGCTGCGATTACCCGTGATCAATTGCTGATGCGCCTCAAGGATTCGGATTGGGACTCGGTCATTGACGCCAATCTGACGGGCGCAATGCGCATGACCCGCGCGTGCCTGCGTGGCATGCTTAAGGCAAGAACCGGCAGAGTGATCAGTATCTCTTCGGTGGTCGGCTATGCCGGCAACCCTGGCCAGACCAATTACGCCGCAGCCAAGGCCGGGCTGGCCGGTTTCTCCCGCGCGCTGGCCCATGAGGTGGGAAGCCGGGAGATTACAGTGAATATCATTGCCCCCGGATTTATCGACACCGACATGACGCGCGCGCTTAGCGAGGAACAGCGGGATCGCCTTCAAGGTACAATCCCTCTCGGTTATTTGGGCCGCCCGGACGATATTGCCGGGTGCGTGTCGTTTCTGGCCGGACCAGACAGTCGGTACATCACCGGTCAGACCATCCACGTCAACGGCGGCATGTACATGACCTGAGCCGTTCGAAAGCGGATCGGACCAGAATTAAGCAGTAACGAAGGATCATAAAGGTGCCTTTTGAAAAGCACGGGATCCTGTTGAAGTGACACTGACAGGCGTCGATGGCGTTGGTCAGGGTTGTAGTTGAATGACTTTAGAGGACTATCAACATGAGCAGTATTGAAGATCGGGTCAAGAAAATCGTTATCGAACAACTTGGTGTCAAGGAAGAGGAAGTGACCCCAAGCGCCTCGTTTGTGGACGATCTGGGAGCGGACTCGCTCGACACGGTTGAGCTGGTGATGGCGCTGGAAGAAGAGTTTGAGTGCGAAATCCCCGACGAAGAAGCCGAAAAGATCACCAGCGTTCAGCAAGCGATCGACTACATCACCAACAACGTAGATCAATAGGCTGCTGCACCGCCACTCTTGATGTTTTTCATCAAACACCAGGCTCGCCCGAGGTTCTCGCATGCGTGGTGACCGTCGCATCGTAGCGACCGGCTTGGGGTGTGTAACACCGGTCGGAAACGACATCGACACCACTTGGTCAGCTGTCAAGGCTGGCCGGAGCGGGATCGGGCCTTTGACCGTCTTTGATGCCGAGCGGTTCGCTGCTCGGATTGCCGGCGAAATCCGTGATTTCGATGTCGATCGTTACCTGAGCCCGAAAGAGGCGCGCAAATCCGATCCGTTCATCCACTATGGCATGGCAGCAGCCATTCAGGCCATTGAGGACGCTGGACTGGAGCCCGAGCCAGATCAGGCCGACCGATATGGAGTTGCGATTGGCTCGGGTATCGGTGGCATCTCTACCATCGAAAAAACCTATGAAACCTTCAGAGGCGGCGGTCCCCGCAAGATCTCGCCTTTTTTTGTGCCGGGTTGCATCATCAACATGATCTCAGGCCAGATTTCGATCCGCTACGGTTTCAAAGGTCCGAACGTCAGTATCGTGACGGCCTGCACGACGGCCACACACAACATCGGGGAAGCCGCCCGGATGATTGCCTATGGCGACGCCGACCTGATGATTGCCGGGGGTGCGGAATACGGCACGACTCCGACTGCCTACGGCGGATTTACCGCGGCGCGGGCCTTGTCAACCCGAAATGACGACCCTGAGGCTGCAAGTCGGCCATGGGATAAGGAACGGGACGGTTTCGTGCTGAGCAATGGTGCAGGCGTGGTCGTGCTCGAAGAGCTGGAACACGCTCGCAAACGAGGAGCCCGCATTTACGGGGAGCTCGTCGGGTTTGGCATGAGCGGCGATGCGTATCACATTACTTCGCCTCCGGAAGGCGGGGAAGGTGCGTCGCGCTGCATGGCCGCTGCTTTGGCTGACGGCAAGATCAATCCCGACGAGGTTGACTATATCAATGCCCATGGCACGTCTACGTTGGTCGGAGATCGAGCCGAGTGCGATGCGGTCAAGCAGCTGTTTGGCGATCACGCCGGGCGCCTCATGATGAGTTCCACCAAGTCAATGACAGGCCACCTGCTGGGAGCGGCCGGCGGGGTCGAAGCGATATTCACGTTGCTCGCCTTGCATGAACAGATCGTGCCGCCAACGATCAACCTGGACAATCCCGATCCCGAATGCGCAGGGATTGACCTTGTGCCTGGATCAGCCCGCGAGAGCAAACTGGAATATGCCCTGAGCAATTCCTTTGGCTTTGGAGGCACCAACGGGAGCCTGCTGTTGCGACGATTCTCCGAGGGCAACTGAACCGCTTGGCTGGTTTCCAACGTCCATGAGTGGGCCATCCGCTCGCTTAATCCCTCAATCACCTGACCTGCTTTCGGTTCACCGAAACGCACCCGAAGCTTGGCCCTATCTTCTCGCTAGCGAGGCCGGGGCGCCCTCTCTCGCTCGCTGGTCGATACTGTTCCGACAGGCGGGCAAGAAGCTGCTTTCGCACGCTGTTGATGGCTCGTCCGATGATTTTCTGGCCGGGCTGCGATTGGCTCTGATCGAGTCCAAGGCCTATTCAGGCACAGGGACAGTTTCGAGTCTCCCGTTTTGTGGCGGCTGGTTTGTTTACCTTGGCTATGAACTCGCCGGTCAGATCGAGCAGAGTCTGGGCTTGCCCGATGATGGGCAAGGACTGCCCGTCGCATTCGCAGCCCGCTGTCCGGCCGCGCTTGTGTTCGATCACTTGAAACACCAGTGCTGGTTGGTTGCCGAGTCCAGTGAATGGCTGGAGAAAACCACCGCTGAGCTGGCCGAGCTTCGGCAAGGCCCTGAGCAGCCTTTGTCGAGCCTGCCTCTCCTGACTATTCAAGCCGACAGTCCCGACCGATTCATCAGCGGCGTGGAGCGGATTCGCGAATGGATTCTTTCAGGTGACGTTTTTCAGGTCAATCTCTCGCGCGGCTGGCGGGTTTGGGCAGAGGCAGACCTGGATGCCGTAGACCTCTATCGGGCCTTGGCCGCTGCCAACCCGGCGCCGTTTGCAGGCCTCGCCAGGCTGCCCGGGGGCACAGTGATCAGCTCTTCTCCAGAGCGGCTTGTCGAGGTTCGCGACGATCAGGTGCAAACACGGCCGATCGCCGGCACGCGCCCGAGAGGGGATAACAGCGCGCAGGATAACGACCTTTCCACCGAGCTGCTGGCGCACCCTAAGGAACGCGCTGAACACATCATGCTGATTGACCTTGAACGCAACGACCTTGGCCGCGTTTGCGTCAGCGGCTCAGTTGAGGTGAATGAGCTCATGGCGATCGAGAGCTATACCCATGTTCATCACATTGTGTCCAACGTGCGAGGACAACTTCGGCCTGACCGCGATGCGGTCGATGTCATTGCCGCCGTGTTCCCCGGTGGCACCATCACAGGTTGCCCGAAAGTCCGCTGCATGGAAATCATCGCCGAGCTTGAAAAAGTGGGACGAGGCTTTTATACCGGTTCAATGGGATATATCGGCCACGATGGGTCTATGGACTTAAACATACTGATCCGCTCAATGTGCGTCTCCGGTCGCGAAATCCGGTTCCGCACGGGTGCCGGTATTGTCGCCGACTCCGGTCCCAAGGCAGAGTTGGCAGAGACAAAAGCCAAGGCCCGGGGTTTGTTGCGGGCTCTGGGGGTCAATTGAACACGCTTGTTGACGGCCGGTTTCAGGACAGTGTTCCGGCTAATGATCGCGCCATGCTGTTCGGTGAAAGCGTTTTCGAAACGATTGCCTTTTATGGAACAAGCGCGCCGCTATGGGATCGACATATGCGTCGGCTGGAAAAGGCGACCACTCAGCTTGATCTGCCAATGCCGGAAGTCGCCGCTTTGGCATCGGATTGCGCCCGGCTGATACCCCGCGACAATAAACACCGGTTGATTGTGCGCATTACCGTGACGGGCGGCAGCGGCGGGCAGGGTTATTGGCCGCCAACCGAGCCGAGTTGTCGAAGGATTGTGCAGCTCAGGCCCTGGCCGGAGAGTTTTGACCGGCAGTGCAGGCTAGGGTTGAAGACCATTATCAGCCGCTTTCAGATCTCTTCAGGCGGGCCCTTTGCCGGGCTGAAGCACGGGAACCGCCTGTTGCAGACCCAAGCCGCCAGGGAATGCCGCCAGCGAACTGCCGACGAAGCCATATTGCTCGACGAAAGCGGACAGTTTGCCGAAACACTCAGCAGCAACCTGGTGTTGGTTATCGGGGAGCGCCTGCTAACGCCGGCAAATGTGGACGTTGCGGGCGTTGGCCTCTCCTGGCTACAGGAAAGATTGGCGACCCGTCTGGAACAGGGCAGCATAAAAGCCGAGCAGCTTCAGTTGTTGAGCGAAGTGCTGGTGATAAACTCCGTGGCAGGTATTCGACCTGTTGTATCCATTGAAAATCAGCCCTATCCAGCGGGTCCGGTTGCAAAGGAACTGCAATCGATTTGGCATGAACAAATAGTGCTATGAAGCTGATTATAAAGCTTTTATTGGTCTTGTCTTTGTGTTTCTCAGGCCTGCTGGCGGGACAGTCATGGCGAGACTGGCAGACCTTTCAGGCCTCCGCCGTCAATCCCGACGGAGACATGGTTCTGTGGCTTGCACCGGGCAGCCACTTCGGAGACCTGGTGCAGAAACTGCAGCGTCTGGGCCTGGCAAAAGCGCGCTGGGAATGGCGTATGTTGGGTCGCCTTGAAAACCCTCAAATCAAGGCAGGCGAGTATTTCATTGACAGTGGGACGACGCTCTCCGCTCTGTTGGATCAGTTGGCCCAAGGAGAGATTCGCCAGCATCGCCTGACCATCGTGGAAGGGTGGACGGCGGCCCGATTGCGTGCAGAACTGGCCGACGATCCCAGGCTGATCTCCGAGGCGGCTGGCGTCAGCGAGCCTGATTTGATGGCCACACTGGGCTGCGAGGGCTGCTTTGCCGAGGGCTGGTTCCTGCCCGAGACCTATTTCTTCGAGCGTGGCAGTAGCGATCTGGACATTCTGCAGCGAGCCCACAAGGCGATGCGCGATGCACTGGCCAATACATGGAGTGACCGCGATGAATCCGCACCCCTGTCCTCGCCGGAAGAACTGCTTGTTCTCGCTTCCATCATTGAGCGGGAGACGGGTGCAGACGGTGAGCGCGGCCGGGTTGCCGGGGTCTTCGCCCGACGCCTTGACCTCGGCATGCGACTGCAGACGGATCCAACCGTGATTTACGGCCTTGGCCCGGAGTTTGAAGGTCGATTGCGCCGGGTTCACCTGAGAACTGATCATCCGTGGAATACCTACACGCGTCACGGTCTGCCGCCCACGCCGATCGCGCTGCCCGGTCTGGAAAGCCTGCGGGCTGCTGCACGCCCTGTGCCCGGCACGGCGCTTTACTTTGTCTCGCGCGGGGACGGCACGCATCAGTTTTCGGACACGCTGGCAGAGCACAATGCGGCCGTTAACCGCTACATTCGGGGGCGATAGAGAATGCCCGGTCGTTTCATCACTTTGGAAGGCGGCGAGGGGGCCGGAAAGACCACGGCCGCCGATCAGATCACCGAGTGGCTTGAGCAACGCGGCAGAACGGTCATCCGGACGCGTGAACCCGGCGGCACTGCGGCGGCGGAAAAAGTTCGGCAAATGTTGCTGGACCCGGAAACCGGTGATCTGGAGCCCATGACCGAACTTTTGCTGATGTTTGCCGCCCGCGCCGAGAACCTGTCCCGCGTGATTCGTCCTGCGCTCGCAGCGGGCAAGGATGTCCTGTGCGATCGATTTACAGACGCCAGTCGCGCTTATCAGGGCGGTGGGCGGCAGCTGGGCATGCAGGTGGTCGATCGACTGGCTGCTGTTGTGCATCCTGACCTGACGCCCGATCTGACCCTGCTGATGGATGTGCCTGTGGAGCTAGGCATGGCGCGCGTTCGTGGGCGCGGGGCAAAAGTGGACCGCTTTGAGCAATCGAAAACGGATTTTCTTGAGCGGGCCCGTTCGGCCTACCTGGCCAGAGCTCGAATGGAACCAGCGCGCATCGTCGTGATCGACGCTTCGGGTCCATTGGAACAGGTGCGCGCCTCAGTCAGCCGGGCGCTGGAGGCGCGTCTGAAATGATGATGCCCTGGCTGGATACGATCAAAAAGTCCTTCAGTGACCGACTAGACACCGAGAGATTGGGCCATGCACCCATGATTCTTGGCCCCGTTGGTCTTGGAAAACGGGATCTGGCCAGCTGGCTGGTCGCCCGAGTGCTTTGTCTGCGGCCCAATGATGGCGAACCCTGCGGCAGCTGTCGCGCCTGCCAATTGCTGGGGAGCAAGTCACATCCCGACCTGTTTGTCGCCTCGATACCCGAAGACAAGACCCAGCTGACCGTCGATGTGATCAGAGCACTGGCCCAGGGCCTCCAGCTGACGCCTTCGATCGGTCCTCACCGGGTTGGATTAATCAACCAGGCAGACCAGATGAACACCAATGCTGCCAATGCCTTGCTCAAGACGCTTGAGGAACCGTCGTCCAGGGCTTGGCTGATATTGGTGAGCGACGATCCAGACAGACTGCCGGCAACCGTACTGAGCCGCTGTCAGAAGGTCATTATCCGCCCGCCAACGTCGGAGACCGCGCGTGAGTGGCTTGCCGACTACCTCCCCGAAGCGCAGTCGGCCGATATTGATCTTGCGTTGGCCGTGTCGGGCGGCGCGCCGCTCAAAGCGCTGGATTTATTGTCCGAAGACGGGCTGGCTCTGGGGCGCGAAATTCGCACGGTTCTGCTGGAAGCCGCCGCGGGTCAGTTACCCGCTCCCGGCCGGATCGAAGAGTGGGCGAGCCGGGCCCCTCAGACCTGGCACTGGCTTGCGTTTTGGTGTCGGAGCTTCATGGACGGCATCCTGCTCGGTAAGAGCGGCACGATTTCCAGCCACCCTGCAGGGCTGGCGGTTCTCTGGCAGCAGGCCCTGGAGGGTCGGGCGATGGCCAATACCAATATCCGCGCAGATTTGTTGCTGGGAAAATGGCTGCTAGAATGGACGTCGACGGTGGGCAAATCGAGCTGAAACGATGTCACAAAAAGGTATCTTGTCTTATAACATCGAGAACAAACAGGAACTCTATGCGGCCTACATGCCGTTTTTGATCAACGGCGGTCTGTTTGTTCCAACGCGGAAGAACTTTCATCTCGGGGATGATGTATTGATCCTCCTGAGTCTGATGGGCGAAGAGAGGATGGCAATTCCGGGCAAGGTAGCGTGGATTACCCCTCCAGGCAGCCAACGCGGCATCAATAGCGGCGTCGGAATCCACTTCGGCGACGGCCACGAGGCCAAAAATGCTCAAACCGCCATTGTTTCTCAGCTGGCAGGGATGCTGGACAGCGAAAAACCCACCCGAACCATCTGAGTCCGGGCACCATGGCACGGGTAATCCATGTCGACATGGATGCCTTCTACGCAAGCGTTGAGCAGCTCGACAACCCTGAGTTACATGCTCGACCAGTGATGGTGGGCGGGCGCTCCGCGCGCGGCGTTGTCGCCGCTGCCAGCTATGAGGCGCGCCAGTTCGGTGTTCGTTCCGCAATGCCTGCCGCAAAAGCCCGGCGACTGTGCCCGCACGGTGTGTTTCTTCCGGCAAGATTCAACCGCTATCGGGAGGTCTCGGCACGGATTTTTTCAATTTTTCATGCCATTACGGAAAAGGTTGAAGGCCTGAGTCTTGATGAGGCTTATCTCGATGTCAGCGATCTGACCAATGACGCATCGGAATTTCTGGCTTTGGGGCGCCGGCTCAAGCTGGAGATTGCCCGAGATACCGGGCTGACGGCGTCGGTCGGTATGGCATCCAACAAACTGCTCGCAAAACTCGCTTCGGATGACGACAAGCCCGATGGCTTTGTCTTGATTGCTTCGACACAGGTGCAGTCCTTTCTGGACCCCCTGCCAGTCCGGCGCCTGCCCGGTGTCGGTCGCAGTAGCGAGCAACGTCTGAACGATGCGGGGATTCTTACGGTCGGGCAGCTGCGCCACACGGCGCCGGACGTTCTGGTGCGACTGTTCGGCTCGCACGGCGTCACGCTGGCTGCCCGGGCAGCTGGAATCGACGACCGTCCCGTCAATCCTGACAGGGTGCGGCGGTCGATCAGCCAGGAAAACACGTTCAGCGAGGACATACATGACCTGCAAACACTGCGGCCACTGATCGAAAAACAGTCAAAGGAGGTGGCGTTACGGCTGGACAGGCGCAGTCTTCAGGCTCGAACGGTCTCACTTAAATTGAGATCAACCGGGTTTTCGACGATCACCCGGAGCCACTCCTTTTCTGACCACACCGCCGACCCGGAAGTGATCGCAAGCGCCGCATGGCGCTTGCTCGAAGACTGGAGTGGCTGGCGCAGAGCGTTTTCGGTCAGGTTGATTGGCGTCGGCGTATCGGGGCTCACAGCAGACCCCGATGGCTTGGACGCCGAGCCCGATTAGTCGGAGCTCTTCGGTGCGCCGAATTGGTCGCGAAGCTCTCGTCGAAGAATCTTGCCGACGTTGGTCTTCGGGAGTTCGTCGACAAACTCGACGTATTTCGGGACCTTGTAGCCGGTTAATTCAGTACGGCAGTAGTCGCGTAATTCCTTGACCGTCAGGCTGTCGTCCTTTCGGACAACGACCGCCTTGACGACTTCGCCGGACTTGTCATCTGCGGCACCGATAGCGCCGACCTCAAGCACCTTGGGGTGCGTCGCGATAATGTCCTCAACTTCGTTGGGGTAGACGTTAAAGCCCGAGACCAAAATCATGTCTTTCTTGCGGTCGACGATGTAAAAATAGCCCTTGTCGTCCATGCGCGCCATGTCGCCGGTTTTGAGCCAGCCATCCTCACCAAGGACTTTGGACGTTTCTTCGGGGCGGTTCCAATAGCCCTTCATCACCTGCGGCCCCTTGATGCACAATTCTCCGGCCTCATCCACGCCAACCGGATTGTCCTCGGCGTCGATAACCCGACAATCGGTCGATGAAATCGGCAGACCAATTGCGCCGTTGTAGTCCGCCAGGTTCATCGGGTTGATGCAGGCCGCCGGCGAGGTCTCGGTCAGTCCATAGGCCTCTACCAGGGTGACGCCGGTAGTCTGCTTCCACTTGTCGGCAACTGCGCGCTGGACGGCCATGCCCCCGCCCAGCGTCAGTCGCAGATGAGAAAAGTCCAGCTGATCAAATCCCGGTGTATGGAGCAGGCCATTGAACAGGGTGTTGACCCCGGTGATCGCTGTGAATTTCTCCTTGCCCAGCTCTTTGACGAAGCCGGCCATATCGCGCGGATTGGTAATGAAAACGTTGCGACCGCCAAACTTCAGAAACACAAAGCAGTTCGCGGTCAGGGCAAAGATGTGATACAGCGGAAGAGCGGTGATGATGATTTCCTCGCCTTCGCTGATGTTGTTGCCCAGCCACGCCGAAGACTGCTGCATGTTGGCAACCATGTTCCCATGGGTCAGCATCGCGCCTTTGGAAACCCCCGTCGTCCCGCCGGTATATTGCAGGAAAGCCAGATCGTCATGCGTCAGGCTCACTGGCGTAAAGGTCGCGCGCGCGCCTTCAGACAAGACGGTGCCCAGTCGGACTGCATTCGGCAAGTTGTAGTCCGGGATCATTTTCTTGATCTTGCGCAGGACAAAATCCATGATCGTCCCTTTGGGGAAGCCGATCATTTCGCCGACCGAGGTGATCATGACGTGCTCGACGTCGGTCTCTTCGATCACGGCCTCGAGAACCTTGGCGAAGTTCTCCATGATGACGATGGCTTTCGCGCCCGAATCCCGCAGCTGGTGCTTCAGCTCACGGGCAGTGTAGAGAGGGTTGGTGTTTACGACCACCAGGCCCGCCCGCAGCGCTCCAAAGACAGCGACGGGGTACTGCAAGACGTTGGGCATCATGATGGCGATGCGATCGCCGGGTTCCAGACCCAGAGACTGCATCCTGGCTGCAAACGCGCGACTGTATTCGTCGATCTGTCGATAGGTCAACTCTTTTCCGAAGTTGACGTATGCCACTTTGTCCCGAAATTTCTCGCAACTTGTATCAATCACGTCGACGACCGACGAGAACTCTCCCAAGTCGATCTCGGACGGCACACCTTCCGGATATTCCGACAGCCACGGTTTGTCAGTCATGTTTCTACCCCTGGTTGTTGTAATGGTTAAAAGCGAAAGCTTGGCATACCCTGACGCCGCAGACAAGTCAGGAGGCGGCAGAATTGGCGAAACGATGTTTGCCCCCCGATGGAGAGCGGGTATATCATCAGCAGCAACGGCAACGCTGG
Organism: uncultured Wenzhouxiangella sp.; assembly: GCA_964540315.1. Classification (GTDB taxonomy): domain Bacteria; phylum Pseudomonadota; class Gammaproteobacteria; order Xanthomonadales; family Wenzhouxiangellaceae; genus Wenzhouxiangella. The sequence goes on along the minus strand of CAZIMY010000001.1, from coordinate 17,492 downwards.
GCTGGACATGGGCGAGCAAAACGTACGAGGAAACGACGACGAGAGCCTGCGGCGAGCTTTCATGAAGTCCTTGCTGGATGAAGTCCGGGCCCTGGAGGAAATGCACAGGATCGGCATGTTCGAAGGAGGCATCCGCCGAATTGGCGCCGAGCAAGAGATGTTTTTGGTCGATAAGGCCAATCGGCCCGCTCTTTCGGCAATGAAGGTCCTTGATCAGACCAATGACCCGCGTTTCACCCACGAGCTGGGTCTTTTCAACCTGGAAGCCAATCTGTCACCGTTAGAGTTGGGCGGGGATTGCCTGCGACGGCTGGAGGAAGAAGCCGAAGAAGTGGTCGATCTGGCAAGAAAAGCGGCCCACAAGGTGGGCAGCCGGATCGCTTTGGTAGGTATTTTGCCAACCCTTACCAAGGACCATCTGAGCCTCGATGCCATGGTACCGATGGCGCGCTACTTTGCCCTCAATGAAGCCTTGCTGAGGCTTCGTGGCAGCAATTTCCAGTTTGCCATCAAGGGCATTGATCAGCTCAGCCTCAATCACGACAACCTGATGCTGGAAGCCTGCAATACCAGTTTCCAGGTTCACTTTCAGGTCGACGCTGACGAATTTGCGCGTTTGTACAACATCGCTCAGGTTGTCACCGGTCCGCTGCTGGCGGCTTGCGTCAATTCACCGATCCTTCTCGGAAAACGGCTCTGGCACGAAAGCCGTATCGCTGTGTTCGAGCACTCCGTTGATACTCGTTCGCAGGCCCATGCGGCGCGCGGCCACAAAGCACGGGTTCATTTTGGCGACCAGTGGGTTGAAGAGTCGGTCATCGAGATTTTCAAGGAAGACATTGCCCGTTTCAGGGTCATCCTGACGACAGAAGTGGAGGATGACCCGATTGGAATGGTGGCTCGGGGAGAGGCCCCGAAACTCAATGCATTACGGCTGCACAACGGTACGGTTTATCGATGGAACCGGGCTTGCTACGGCATTTCAGCGAATGGCAAACCTCATTTACGTATCGAGAATCGGGTCATCCCCTCCGGTCCCACCGTGCTGGATGAAGTCGCCAACGCGGCTTTCTTTTTCGGGATGATGGCCCATCTTTCCCGCTCTACGACCGATATCCGCGATCACTTCAATTTCGGCGACGTCAAGGCCAATTTCATGGCGGCAGCCCGTGAAGGCCTGCGGGCTCAGCAGGTGTGGTTTGACGACGCCCAGATGACCGCTCAGGAACTCATCCTGGACATCCTGATTCCGGCTGCCCGCGAGGGCCTGACCGAAGCCGGCATCGATGAACGAGACATCGACCGCTATCTCGGTGTTGTGCGGACCCGCGTTGAGCGCCGTCGGACAGGTTCCAGATGGCAGTTGGAATCGCTGGAGCGCATGCGCGGCCTGGCGAGCCCGCACGAGTGCATGCGGGCACTGACCGGCAGCATGATCGAGCAGCAGGAATCCGGTAAACCGATCGCGGAATGGGAGTTGGCCGAATTTTGTTCAAGCCAGGATTGGCGCGATAGTTATCGGACCGTGGGCCAGTTCATGGCAACCGACCTGTTCACAGTGCGGCCCGACGATATCGTCGACTTTGCCGCAAGCCTGATGGAGTGGCGCTACGTGCGCCACGTGCCGGTCGAGGACGACTCCGGTCAACTGCTTGGCCTGATCTCCCAGCGCCAGCTCTTGCGGCTGGTTGCACGCGGTGCGCGCGGTCCCGAGCCGGTGACTGTCCGCGACATCATGCACCCCAATCCGCTTTCGATCAGTCCCGAAACTACCACCGTGCAAGCCATCAGAATGATGCGGGAGAAGCGTTTGAGTTGTCTGCCGGTTGTTGATCCGGACAGCAAACTAATAGGTCTGGTCACCGAGCATGACCTTGTGGCCGTGGCCGGGCGCCTGCTGGAAAGCTATCTCGGCGACTAGCGGTGACCCGTCTCGCTGCGCTGCTTTTGGGGGGGTTATGGCTGATTGCGGCAACCGGGTGCGCCCGGGCTCCGGCAGAAGAGCAGATCCGGTCGCTCCTTCAAGATATGACCACCGCAATCGCTGATGGCGAGCCCGGCGCATTTCTGGAACCCATCGCCGATGACTTTGCCGGTGATACCTGGCAGCTGGATCGGCGCGGGGCCCGCCTACTGCTCCTTCGGGAAATGCGTGCTCACGCGCGTTTGCGCGCCCGTCTCGTCGACGTGCAGGTGGAGCTCGTTTCCGAAAGCCGTGCAACTGCCAGTTTCCAGGCGGTCTTGACCGGCGGCAGCGGTCTGCTTCCGGAAGACGGCGGGTGGTACAGCGTTCGAACGGGTTGGCGGCAGAATGGCGGAGACTGGGAAATGATCAGTGCGTCATGGGAGCGCGTGATCGGGCGCTGATTCTCACCTTCTGAGAAAAACCGCGGGCATTCTTGGCCCATGGAGTCAGCGCCGTTTTCAGAATTAATCACCGACTGGTTTCGTCTCCGCTACGGGGAGGCCACCGAAATCCAGCGCGCTGCCTGGCCTTGGGTTCAGTCTGGCCACAATTGTCTGATTTCGGCAGGAACCGGTCAGGGCAAGACCCTGGCTGCGTTCATGCCGCTGATTGATCGCCTGATCAAAGATGGTCGGCGAGGGCCCGTGCTATACGTTGCGCCACTCAGGGCGTTGGCCAACAACATGGCCGATAGCCTGACTCAATGCCTGGATTCTCTGAGCAGTCGGGGTGCACGCCGTCTGACCGTCGGCTTGCGCACCGGCGATACTCCACCGGATGAACGTCGGCGCCAGCTTCGGTCCGCGCCGGATCTCTTCCTGACCACGCCCGAATCCCTGTTTGTGTTGTTGGGCAGCAAAAGCGGAAGACGTGTTCTGTCAAAGGCGAGTGCCGTTATCGTTGACGAGATCCATGCTCTGGCCGACAGCAAGCGCGGAGCCCATCTGTCGTTAACGCTTGAGCGCTTGGACAGACTCATCGGACCCGGCGAGCTCCAGCGCATCGGGCTGAGCGCGACCGCAAGACCCCTTCATCGCATGGCCGGGTTTTTGTGCGGTCGCGATCGGCCGTGCGAGATTGTCCACGCAGGCGCAGCGTCGGGTTTGCAGGTTGACGTGGAAGTGGGAGGCGCACCGCTTGCCGATATAGCCGGGCAGAGTCGCTGGGCTTTCGTGTACGAGAGAATTGGCGAGCTGATTTCAAACGGCGGACCCGCCCTGGTTTTTTGCAACACGCGTGCCCTTGTCGAACGGGTCGCCGCTGAACTTTCCGGGTATCTCGGCGACGGCAGGGTGGGGGCTCATCATGGAAGCCTGGGCCTGGCGCATCGCACAGCGGTCGAGCAGGACCTTCGGGATGGTGAGCTGAAGGTGGTTGTCTGTTCTTCCGCCCTGGAGTTGGGCATTGACGTGGGCCAGTTGGAGCGTGTCTGTCAGATTGGCAGCATTGAGTCGGTCAGTTCGGCCAGGCAGCGTGCCGGACGGGCGCGGCACCAGCCCGGGAAGAGCCCGACACTCCATTTGTTTCCCTTGACCCGGTCAGATCTTTTGTCTGCGCAGGCCTTGCTTCTGGCGTTGGAAAAAAATCGCCTGGAAGCGCCGGCCCGATGGGAACGCGCGCCTGCCGATGTCGCCTGCCAGCAGATCATAGGAATGACGTGCAGCGCCGCCGTGACCGTGGAAGAGGCCAGATCCGTCCTGGCTCGAGCGCAGCCTTTCAAAACACTACAGCCCAATCAGATGGATGATTGGGTTGGCCTGCTTCACGACGGTTATGCCCCCAACCGGGAAATAGGGCAAGGACCCATCAGGCGGGGCGCAGGCGGGCGGCTTTACGCCGGCCCGGAGACCACCAGACGCAGTCGTTTGAATGTTGGAACCATACCGGAGTGGTTCGACTACGAGGTGCTTGATCTTTCGTCTGGGCAAGTCTTGGGCTTGCTCGACGAAGAGTTTGCGTTCGAGTCCTCTCCGGGGCAGGTCATTCAGCTGGGCGGGGAAGCTTTTTGCATTGAGCGGATTCACTCCGGTCGAGTCGAAGTGCGTCCCGCTGACAGCAGTCATGCTGATCTGCCGTTTTGGGCTGGCGACGGCGCTGGACGCTCAGCGCCACTTTCCCTGCAACTTTGTCGTATTTTCGGACAGGCGGAGCGAGGTCGCTGGAAAGGACTTGACGAGCAGGTTCGGGCGTTTCTTGAACGGAGTCTGGACGCTCTCGGCTGCCTGCCGGGCGCAGGACGGATCATTGTGGAGCGGTTTCCCGACCCCGGCGGCGACGAGCATGTGGTGATCCATGCCCCTTTTGGGCTGAGGATTAATCGCGCCTGGGGCCTGGCCCTGCGAAAACGATTCTGCCGTCAATTCAACTTCGAGCTACAAGCGGTGGCGACAGATAATGCTGTCCTGATTTCGCTTGGCGCAACGCATAGTTTTTCAATTGCAGAGGTCATCAGTTATCTGCATTCCAGCACGCTTGATCACGTTCTTACCCAGGCTGTTCTGGATACGCCCCAGTTTGCCACGCGCTTTCGCTGGTGCGCGACGACTGCTTTGGCCATCCTGCGACGTAACGAACGAGGTCGCGTCGCGGCACAGCTTCAGCGCAACCAGGCCGAAAACCTCATCGCCAGGATTTTCCCCGATCAACTGGCCTGTCTTGAGAACCTTTCAGGGCCGCGCGAAGTTCCTGATCATCCGCTGGTGGCGCAGGCCCTGAGCGAATGCCTCCATGTTTTTATGGACTTGAAGGGATTAAAGCGACTGTATCGCAGAATCGAGTCGGGCCGACTTGAGGTCCATGCGCTGGATACGAGCCGGCCGTCTCCCCTGGCGCAGGCGGTGATTCAGGCCCCGCCTACGGGTTATCTGGATCCGGCGGCGGCAGAGGAGCGGCGCACTCGCAGCTTTGAAGAAACTCGCTCTGACCGACAGCGACTTGAGGGCTCCAACCCCGCAGTCCCCGCGATGTGTCTATCGACGGTCGAACGGCTGGAAGAGGCCTTGCAGCGTTTTGTTTATCTGCCGGCGCATGAGGCGGAAAAAGCGGGCTCAGTCGTGCCGTTTCAACGCCTTGCGGCTCAACGAATAGCATTTGCCCTTTCCAATATCGGCCGAGGCGGCGCTCTTTGGGTGCATATTGATCACCTGGGGGCGTGGCTGGCCCTTTTGCCGGCGATCTCTGTGCGGCCACATCTTGCCATTGGCATGCAACCCGAGCGTCCGGAACCTGAAGAGGCGATGCGAAGAATCGTACTTGGCGCGGTGAGACGCAAACCGTTTGTCAATCTGCAGCAGTTGGCCGCTGAAATCGGTCAGTCCGTCGCCGGAACCAGGTCTGCAATGCTCGGCTTGCAGTGCGAGGGCCTTGTTCGGCAGGAAGAACCCGAACAATCGGGTGTCTGGGTCGAGCGGTCGAGGATCTTTATGGACAATAAGGCAGCTGGGATAGGTCAGACGATGTACACGAAAATGAATAATCCGAGCCAGACGACGTCGACAAAGTGCCAGTACCAGGCAGCGGCTTCCCAGCCGAAATGGTTGTCTTTGGTGAAGTGACCCAGGGCGCAGCGTATCGCGATCACGATCAGCATCAGGGTGCCGATGGCCACGTGCAAACCGTGAAACCCGGTCAACATGAAAAAAGTCGACCCATAAATCCCTGAGCCCAGGGTCAGTCCTAAATCACGATAGGCGTGGACGTATTCGTATGACTGGATCACCAGAAAGATACACGCCAGGACAATCGTTGCAATCATCCAGAACAAAAGGGCGCCGCGCTGGGCTTTTTTCAGTGCCCAGTGCGCGGCGGTGATGGTGACACCAGAAGTCAGCAGTATCAGGGTGTTGATCAGCGGTAGACCGAAACCGGGAATGGTCTGGAAGTCACCACCCAGCTGTGCAGGTCCATGCGTCGGCCAGCTGGCTTCAAATTGGGGCCACAAGAACTGGTGGGTCATTGCACCGGTGCCCTCGCCACCCAGCCAGGGCACTGAGAACATCCGCGCGTAAAACAATGCGCCGAAAAACGCGCCAAAGAACATGATCTCGGAGAAAATGAACCAAATCATGCCCTGACGGAACGAGGCATCAACCGCAGAGTTGTACAGATTGCCCCGGGACTCCTGAATGACTTCCGCGAACCAACCAAAAATCATCAGGACAGTAATGGCAGCGCCGAGGGCGAATATCCAGGGGCCTGAAGGATTGGTGTTGAGCCAGTTCGCCGCCCCGATCATCAGGACGAACATGCCGACCGAGCCCACAATGGGCCACTTGGCGGTCGGCGGAACGAAATAGCTGCTTTGTGCCATTGAACGAGGCTCCCAGGTTTTTTAGTTCGCAGCGGCCAGCACAGCCGTCGCTTCATCATTTTTGTAGATGATATAGGACAAGGTCACAAGACTGGTGTCGTTCGGCAGGTTTGGATCGACGATAAAGCGGACGGGCATATCTCGCGACTCACCGGGCCCGAGCAATTGCTCGGTGAAACAAAAGCATTCGGTCTTGTTGAAATACAGGGAAGCCTGCCCGGGCGAGACGCTGGGCACGGCCTGCGCCACGACCGGTTCATCCGAACGATTGTAGGCAATGTAGGTAGTCTCGTAGAGTTTGCCCGGATGAACTTCCATCATCTTCTCGGTCGGTTCGAACCGCCACGGCAGCGCAGAGTTGACCGTCGCGTCGAAATGGACCGTCACCAGGCGTGAAAAGTCCGGCTCTGCACTCAGCGCCTGTTCGACGCTGGCGGTCACGGCTTCACCGGTTCTTCCTCCGATACCCGTGATTTCGCAGAACTTGTCGTACAGCGGCACCAATAGGTAGCCGAAACCAAACATGGCGACTGCAAGGGCGGTGAGCATGCCGGCGGTCTTAAGTGGATTCTGGGTTGCTTGAGTCATGACAATGCGTGGAAAACGGCGCGGCCGATGAAAAACAGATAGATACCCAATACGGTTGCGGCCAGCACGAGCGCGGTGCGAACAATGCCGCGCCGCCTGTCCTTGTGACTGCTCTTGCTGGATGCGCTCATCAGATCGTCCTGCAAATGGCTCAGGCCAGTTTGTCCTGATGAACGGCAACCGTATCGTCGACCAGCGGCGGCGTGTCAAACGTATGCAGGGGTGCCGGGGAGGGCACGGTCCATTCCAGGCCCTGCGCGCCTTCCCAGACTTGAGCGGTCGCCTTTTGGCCGCCGCGTGCACACTGCCAGACGATGTAGGCAAACAGCAGTTGTCCAAAGCCGAACATGAACCCCCCGACGGACGAGATCAGGTTGAATTCGGCGAATTGGACGGCGTAGTCGGGAATGCGCCGTGGCATGCCGGCCAGGCCCAGGTAATGCTGAGGGAAGAAGAGCACGTTGACCCAGACCGTAGACCACCAAAAGTGGAACTTGCCGAGTTTCTCGTTGTACATGTGCCCGGTCCATTTGGGCAACCAGTAGTAGACCCCAGCCATGATGGCAAAAACCGCACCGGTAACCAGCACATAGTGGAAGTGGGCAACGACAAAGTAGGTGTCGTGATACTGGAAGTTGGCCGGCACAATCGCCAGCATCACGCCGGACAAGCCGCCGATGGTGAACAGGACAACGAAGCCCAAGGCAAAAAGCATGGGCGTTTCGAAGGTCATTGAACCCCGCCACATGGTCGCGATCCAGTTGAATATCTTGATGCCCGTCGGGACCGCGATGACCATCGTTGCATACATGAAAAACAGCATTGCTCCGAGCGGCATCCCGACCGTGAACATGTGATGTGCCCAGACAATGAACGACAGAAATGCAATTGAGGCCGTTGCGTACACCATCGACGTGTACCCGAAAATCGGCTTGCGCGAGAACGTCGGAATGATTTCCGAGACGATCCCGAACGCCGGCAAAATCATGATGTAAACCTCGGGATGGCCGAAAAACCAGAAAATGTGCTGGTAAAGCACGGGGTCTCCACCACCGGCGGCATTAAAGAAACTCGTTCCGAAGAAGCGGTCGGTGAGCAGCATCGTTACAGCGCCGGCCAGCACGGGCATGACGGCAATTAGCAGAAAGGCGGTAATCAGCCAGTTCCAGACAAACAGCGGCATCCTCAGCAGAGTCATGCCGGGTGCGCGCATGTTCAGGATGGTCGCGATGATATTGATCGCCCCCATGATGGACGAGATGCCGAGCAGGTGAATAGCCAGAATGACGAACGCCAGACTGTTGCCGCCCTGCAGCGAAAGCGGCGGGTACAGCGTCCAGCCGGCGGCCGGGGCGCCGGTCGGCATGAACAGCGTTGCCAGCAACAAAGCGAACGCAAACGGCATGATCCAGAAAGACCAGTTGTTCATTCGCGGCAGGGCCATGTCAGGCGCGCCGATCATCAGCGGCACCATCCAGTTGGCCAGGCCCACAAAGGCCGGCATGACCGCGCCGAAGATCATGACGAGCGCGTGCATGGTCGTCATCTGGTTGAAGAACTCCGGATGCACCAGCTGCAGACCCGGAACAAACAGTTCGGCGCGGATCACCAGTGCCATCGCACCGCCAACGAGGAACATAACCAGCGAGAAAACAAGGTAGAGCGTGCCGATTTCCTTGTGGTTGGTCGAAAACAGCCAGCGCGTCAGCCCGGTCGGGTGCTCGCCGTGATGGTCGTCATGATGCGTAGTTGTGGCAGTTGACATAAGTTTTTCCTGTTCGTTCTGTGGCGATGCTTTCTCGCTCATCAACCCTGATCAAAGTCCGCGATTGCCGAAGGCTGAACAACTTCGCCTTCCGTTCCTTCGGCATTCCACGCATTGCGCGCAAAAGTTAGTGCCGCGGCGATATCCTGCGGCTGGAGACGATCCCGGAACGCCGCCATAGCGGTTCCCTCCCGTCCGTTCATCACCGTCATCATGTGTGAGTCGAGATCGCCGCTGGGTGCCCCGTTGCTGACCAGCGCCGGAAAGGCCGGTTCAAGTCCACTGCCATCGGGCTGATGACAGGATGCGCACTGGGCTTCGTAAACCTCTGACCCATGATTCATCAACTCTTCCCGGGTCCAGAGGCGGGCCTGATCGTGCGCCGCGCTGGCAATCTCGTTGCGCTGTCCGGCCAGCCAGGCTTGATAATCCTCCTGCGACACGGCCTCGACGACAATGGGCATGAACCCATGGTCGGCGCCGCACAACTCCGCGCACTGGCCACGGTAAGTGCCTTCCTCTTCGATCAGCGTCCAGGCCTCGTTGATCATCCCTGGAATCGCGTCTCTCTTCCAGCCAAGGTCCGGAACCCACCAGGAATGGATCACGTCATCCGAGGTCAGAAGGAAGCGAATTCGAGTGCCGACCGGCACGACCAATGGGTTATCAACCTCGAGCAGGTAGTTGTCGACATCGCGCGGATCAACGCCGGAATCGAGCTGGCGGGCGCGGTTGCTGTCCCGGTCCAGCGCGGAGTAGAAGGTCACACCGTCTTCCACGTATTCGTACTGCCAAAGCCACTGGTAGCCGGTGACTTTGATATTCATATCAGCGCCGCCGGTTCGCTCCATGTCGATCAGAACTCGGGTCGCGGGTATTGACATCACGACCAGAATGACAATCGGGATTGCCGTCCAGATGATTTCAGCTTTCGTGGAGTGCGAAAAGTTGGCAGCCTTGTACCCCTTGGAGCGCCGATGGACGACGATCGAGGTAAACATGGCGGTAAAAACAAGCACGCCGATAATCGTCACGATGCCCAGGATCGTATTGTGCAGCTGGAATACATCGCGACTGTAGGTGCTCACGCCCGGCGTCATGTTGTCACCTACGGCGAAAACGCCCCAGGTAATGACGCAGGTCACGGCGAGCACCGCAATCCCCACAATTACTTCGTTTGTTCTTTTCATCCTCAGCTTACCTGTATGGGTTTTGCGCTGGACCATGTCATTTGTGGACGGAGCGCGCGCTCAAGCATTCTTGCCAAGCGTTCGCGCTCTCCGGTCGGCAAGAATGCACCGATTTCCTGCCGCTTTCCCTGGCCCATCAAAACCAGATGGATTTCACCGAACTTACCTTGCTCCCGGACCAATCGCGTCCAGGCAACCGACCATTTATTCGTGATCCGGTGTTTAGCGCTGAAGTGGTCAACGATCAGCGCGTCATCGTCTATTCGAAAAATCTCGCGCGCCCAGTTATCGCGCCAGGCGCTGCGAAAACACCACCCGACCGCAAAGAGGTGCAGCAGCGCGATCGCGAGCATCGGCCACAGCCCCATGAGCACCGGCCAAGCAACGACGAGCAGTGTTAGCACGCACAAGCCGGCGAACACAGCCATCAACTGATCAAGCGTCATAGAAACGTTGGATTTCGCTTCGATAACAACGCAATCGTTTGATTTACGTATGTCTTTTAGCAAAAGCAATCGCTCTTAAGCGGATCTGAATATTTGGGACCGGCGTATTGTAGCCGACCCCTATCGGCGGTGGCGTGTGTTTTTGTTCATGTGTGTCAATGATCCAGATCAAAAACACTCTTATGTCGACCAACGCCCTTGAAACAAGTCCTCTGCGACCGCCTGCGTTACACTTTCGCTTATGGCTGATTCTCTTCCAATTTTCGTCCGCGACGAGGCGCCCTCGGCCGACGAGGCAACCCGTCGGCTCGACGCAGGCTGGGCCATCAAAGAGGCCGATCAGGTTGCCCATCTCATAGGGCAGATCGGTCTCGACCAAGACGCCAGGCAGCGTATATCGGAAAAAGCCGTCAGCTTGGTCGAGCGGGTGCGCGAGCGTAGTAAGGATCCCGGGGCTATGGAAGCCTTTATGCGGGAATACGATCTTTCCTCGGAGGAGGGCGTGGTTCTCATGTGCCTCGCCGAGGCTCTGCTGCGGATTCCCGATAGCGAAACGGCCGAGCAACTCATTGCTGACAAGCTTGCAGAGGCTGACTGGGAAGCGCATCTTGGACGAAGCGATTCGCTGTTCGTGAATGCGTCAACCTGGGGCTTGATGTTGACCGGCCGTCTGGTTCGGCTCGGCTCGGCGACTACCGGCAAGCTGAGCTCGGTCATGGGGCGTTTGGTCAATCGTTCTGGTGAGCCCGTCGTCCGGGTCGCGATTCGTCAGGCCATGCGCATCATGGGGCACCAGTACGTCATGGGCCGATCGATTGATGACGCCCTGGAACGCTCGTGCCGAAGCGAAAATCGACGCTTCAGATACTCGTTTGACATGCTCGGTGAAGCGGCGCTGACGGCCGAGGATGCCGAGCGCTATCGGCACTCTTATGAAGCGGCCATCCGGGCGATCGGCCGAACCACTGACAACGACGACATCTTTGGGTTACCCAGTATCTCTGTGAAGCTCTCTGCATTGCACCCGCGTTACGAGCATGGCCGCGAGCAGCAGGTGATCGAGCAGATCACACCGGTCCTCGCTGAGCTGGCCGCACTGGCCAAGCAACAGGGCATTGCGCTGACGGTGGATGCCGAAGAAGCCGAGCGCCTGCAGCTCTCGCTCAAAATTTTTGAAAGGGTGCTGGACGATCCCAGGCTGAAGGGCTGGAACGGCCTTGGGTTGGCGCTGCAGGCTTATCAGAAGCGCGCCTGGTCAGCCATTGAATGGCTCGCAGACCGCGCCCGCAAGACTGGCCATCGGATCCCGGTTCGACTGGTCAAAGGGGCGTATTGGGATACCGAAATCAAGTTTGCGCAGGTCGAACGCCTTGACGACTACCCGGTGTTTACCCGCAAATGCAATACCGATTTGTCCTACCTGGCCTGCGCCAGAAAACTGCTTGCGCATCCGGACTGTTTCTATGCGCAGTTCGCCACCCATAACGCCCACACCATTGCCGCCATCGCTGAAATGGCGCCGCAGCGCGAGGACTTTGAGTATCAGCGCCTCCACGGGATGGGCGCGGCGCTTTATAACGAAGTGCTCGACAACACTGACTTCAACGGCGCGTGTCGAGTCTATGCGCCAGTGGGCGACCACAAGGATTTACTTCCTTACCTGGTTCGCCGCTTGCTTGAAAATGGCGCGAATACCTCGTTTGTAAACCGTATCGTCGATGAAAAACTGCCCGCCGAGGAAGTGGTGAGCGATCCGCTTGAACAGGTCGAGGGCCTTGAAGCGATTTCTCATCCGAGGATACCCCTCCCGGTCGATCTCTTCGGCGCCAGTCGGCGCAATTCCCGCGGCATCAATTTCGCCTGGGACGGCGCAACCGACGCCCTGAGCGAGCAGATGGATGATGTTGGCTGCGGCCAGTGGGGTATGCGCAGCGAGCAAGCAACTGAGAAAAAGCAAAGCACTGTCAGAATGTTCTCGCCAGCGGATACGAGTGATTGCACCGGGTTCGTTCGCTGGGAGTCGGCTGATACAGCGCCCGAAGCCGTCGGCAAGGCGCTGTTGGCTCAGCCTGGTTGGGATGCGCTCGGCGCCTCAGGCCGGGCCGACGTTCTGGATAAGATCGCCGACGCACTGGAGGCCAATCGAGCCGAATTGATGGCTCTGTGCACGCGGGAAGCGGGCAAGACGCTGCACGACGGCATCGCCGAAGTGCGCGAGGCCGCTGATTTCTGCCGATACTATGCCCGGCAGGCTCGTGATCATCTGGCTGTGCCAATCGACTTGCCCGGTCCTACCGGCGAGTCCAATCAGCTCTCGCACCATGGTCGCGGGGTGTTTGTGTGCATCAGTCCGTGGAATTTCCCTTTGGCCATTTTCACTGGGCAGATCGCGGCTGCTCTGGTCGCCGGCAATGCCGTTGTCGCCAAGCCCGCGGAACAAACACCGCTGATTGCCATGCGGACGGCTGAATTGATGCATCAGGCGGGCGTGCCCGCCGACGTCTTGACCGTCCTGCCTGGCGATGGATCGGTGGGTGCGGCGCTGACCCAGGACCCGCGCATTCACGGTGTCGCTTTTACCGGTTCTACCGAGACCGCCCGCGTGATCAACCAGACCCTGGCCGCACGGGATGGGCCACTTGCAACTCTCATCGCTGAGACCGGCGGCCTGAATGCCATGGTCGTCGATTCCTCGGCACTGCCTGAGCAAGTGGTCCGGGATGTGATCAGTTCAGCCTTCCACAGCGCGGGCCAAAGGTGTTCGGCGCTCCGAGTTCTTTGTTTGCAAACAGACATTGCCGATCGCGTCGTTGAGATGTTGAAGGGTGCAATGCGTGAGATTCGAATTGGCATGCCCGGTCTTCTCAGCACTGATGTGGGGCCGGTAATAGATCGTTCGCAGCTGAAAATGCTCAAAGACCACTGCGAACTGATGGATGCTCGGGCTCGTCTGGTCGCGCGTGCTCCAATGCCTGAAAACCTTCCGCAAGGCTATTGGTTTGCCCCCTGTGCCTACGAAATCGGAGCCATTACCGAGCTCGATAGAGAGATCTTTGGGCCCGTACTGCACGTGGTGCGTTATGCCGCACGAGACCTTGACCGTTTAATCGATCAAATCAACGACACGGGTTATGGCCTGACGCTAGGCGTTCACAGCCGCATTGATCGTTTTCAGCGCTATGTTGCCAGCCGCGTGAAGGTCGGCAACGCCTACATCAATCGCAACATGACCGGTGCCATGGTGGGTGTCCAACCTTTCGGAGGCGAGGGTCTTTCCGGTACAGGTCCCAAGGCTGGCGGGCCGCAGTACCTGTTCCGGTTTACCACTGAACGGACGCGAACAGTCAATACCGCGGCGGTCGGTGGCAATGCGACTTTGCTGGCGTTGTCGGATTAGTCGATGTACGAGTCGTTTTACGGCCTGAGCGAGCGTCCCTTCGCAATTACGCCTAATCCGCGTTTTGTATTTCTCAGCCAGCGCCATCAGGATGCACTGGCCCATTTGCTGTACGGCGTGGGCACCGGCGGCAGCGGGGGCTTTGTTCAGCTGACCGGTGAGATTGGTACGGGCAAGACCACGCTGTGTCGCCTGGTTCTTGAGAAGGTTCCGGAAGACACGCGGGTTGCTCTGATTCTGAATCCCATGCTCAGCCCGCCTGAGCTTCTGCGGGCAATCTGCGCCGAGTTATCCATCGACCTCACCGGCGCCGGCGAGAGCATGCAGGAGCTTGTGGCGCGCCTCTACCAGTACCTGCTTGATCGTCACGCCAACGGCGAGCGGGTCGTGGTCATTGTCGATGAGGCGCAAAACATGAGTCGGGAGGGTCTGGAACAGGTCCGGTTGTTGACCAACCTCGAAACAGCAACCGACAAACTGCTCCAGATCCTGTTGCTTGGACAGCCGGAGCTGCGCGAACTTCTGGGGCGGCCGGAGTTGCGCCAGTTGGCTCAACGGATAACAGCCCGATACCATCTGGACCCGCTCAATCAGGATGAAACCGCCGCTTACGTTCGCCATCGTCTCAAAGTCGCGGGCGCACCACGGTGCCCATTCAGCGACAAAGCGCTTCGCGAAATCTACAAGACCTCCGGCGGGGTACCACGTCTGATCAACATCATTTCTGACCGCGCCCTGCTGGCCGGTTTTTCCGGTGAAATTGAGCGCATCAACGCCGGCCTGGTGACCTCCGCTGCCCGCGAGGTCACTGGCGACGAAGAGGCGGAGTCCGAGGGCGGATGGCTGCGGGGTGCCATCGCAACCCTGGCCGTTCTTGCGGTTCTTGCAGGCGGCGTTTGGCTGTCATGGACGCTGACCCAAACCGAACAACCCGATCAGGTCACGCTGGCACAGCCAACCTGGCAGGTCGCTCTGACTGACAGTTCTCCCATGAGCGCGTCGATGGAAGCGGCCGCCGCGTGGTCGGGACTGGATCAGCAAAGCATTGCGACGGCGTGCGAGTCGCCGGATCCGGTGGTTGACGGCGTGGGCTGCGTCGCTCTAAGAGGGAATTGGGCCTATATCGGACAAATCGGATTGCCGGTCATTCTGAGACTGAGCGAGGGACTGGCGACCACGGATCGACAGGTTTTGCTGACCGGTATTGTCGGCGAACAGCTGTTGCTTCGACACCAGGGCCAGGAGCTGCGCGTGCCGGCCCGCCAGCTGGATCGCTGGTGGTTGGGCGACTTCTACGTGGTTTGGCCCGATCCGGGAACCCTGCTGCGTCCCGAAACGGTCGCCACGGCGGTGCGCCAGATGAAATCACTGGCTGCCCGGCTGGAAACCGGGCCATGGACCGGGGCGGTTGACGAGATCTATGACCCGCAGTTTACGCGCTGGGTGGAAGCGTTTCAGCGTCGAAACGGCCTGCAGGATGACGGCGTGATAGGCCCGGTGACCCGGCTTTTCCTGAAGGCGCCGCATCTGGACGGGCCGTCCTTGATTTACGACTTCAACGGAGCCGACTAATCCGTGTCCTATATTCTTGATGCTTTGCGAAAGTCCGAAGATCAGCGTCGCCTGGGACAGTCGCCCGATCTTCATTCAGCACCTGTCACACCCTCGTCCAGCTCTGCGCACTCATCCAGACTGCGCATCGCAGCGATCGTCGTGGTCCTCATTACGGTCGTTGCCACGCTTGGCTACTGGCTGCTTTTCAGTCAGACCGACAAAAGCGCAAGCAGCGTGGCGGAGGCCCCGGAGGTCACAGCGTCTTCGCCGGCAGACCAGAGCGGCTCGGTCGACCGGACCGCGGCTGAGCAGGCTTTAGGCCCGGAATCCGAAGCGGGCGTTCCAGGGGAAGAAAAAGAGCCAGCGCCACGCAGAAGACGGACGGTCATAGACCGGCGTTCACCGAACCAGGAGCCTGTCACCACAGTGTCCCGTCCGGCCCCGGCCCGACCGGGCACCGTGCCCAAGCCGCCTCCGGTTGTGCCACAGGGCGAGCGTGAGCGGCTGGTCACAGACCCGGAACAGGCCCGCCGATTGATCGAGGAGCAAACCCAAAGCCCGCCGACAGGCGGCTCGGCAACGGAGCAACCGGCGACAGCGCGCTCTTCTGATTCGCCACAACCGTCGGACGATGGGGCTGAAGATGGAAACTGGGAGCCTGAGCGGATCGAGTTTGTGGAAGTCTGGGATCTTCCATTATCTGTTCGGCAGGAGCTGCCCGAGCTCGATCTGAGCATCCATGTTTTCAGTGGCGAACCCGCCGAACGCTTCGTCCTGATCAACGGCGAGCGCAGGCTGGAGGGTACAGCCCTGGGCGGTGGCGTACGCCTGGCAGAAATCGTCCGTCAGGGTGCCATCGTAGAATTTCGCGACTACCGATTCCTGCTTAGGCCATGAGGTTGAGCTATTCAGCGCCGTCGGTGGCGGCGCCGGGCCTGCTGTGGCCCTGGCTTTTGACCGTCGTTTCTCTGGCGATGATTGCGGTCAGTACCGCGTATCTGCTTGATGGTCTGCACAGTGCCCAGGGCTGGTTGGCGTTCTGGAGTTTTCGCCCCGGCGATATTGTGACCGCCATGTCCGATCCCTGGTCCCAGGCATCTTGGAAGACGCTGACCGGATTGCTTTCAGCGCTGTTTTTGCACGCAGATTGGTTTCATCTCTTAGGCAATCTGGCTTACCTCTGGGCATTCGGCGTCAGCGTTGAAAAAGCGGTTGGGCATTGGCGGTTTGCACTTCTGTTTTTCCTTTTGGGCGGCCTGGCCAATCTTTACGCAGCCTGGCAGCTTTACGACGTTCAGAATCTTCCGGTCATCGGCGCCAGCGGTGGCGTTTCTGCCGTCATCGGGGTCTATCTCGGTCTTTTCCCGCGCCGGCGCATGGGCTTGTGGCTCCCACTGGGGCTTTATCTGCAGTTCGCGCGAGTTCCGGCGGTGCTGGTGATCGGATCTTGGTTTACATTGCAGTTGCTCTACAGCGTTTTTGGTCCTGCTTCGCATAGCGTTGCCTGGTCGGCGCATCTGGCCGGCTTTGTCATCGGGGTTGGCGCGGCAATACTGCTTCGGGCGGTGCCTGCAAAGATCAATCTTTCCTATCGAGATGAATGATGTTCAAGGTAATTTTCCACAATCAGAACAAGGTCTACGAACTCTTCTGCGAGAAAGTCGAAGGCAGCGATATGGCCTACGGCTTTGTCGAGATGCGCGGACTGGTGTTCGAAACCGATGAATCGCTGGTGATCGATCCGACAGAAGAGCGCCTGCGCGAAGAGTTTGCTGGCGTTGAGCGCGTCCATTTGCCCATGCACTCGGTGATACGGGTAGAACAAGTGCGCAAGCGGGGCACCTGCGCAATTCGTGATTCGAAGTCCGGAGAGAAAGTAACCCCACTGCCGCTGGATGGCCCGCGCAGAGGGCGCTGATCTTTTCGTCGCCGGATCCGCGTCTGGCTGAACCTTTTGGTGTGTGCTAAGGTTCGCGGCAGTCGCGCGACCCTGCGTCGTGCCAGGCCGGATTTCATCAGGGACCCAGCATGAGCGAAAAAGACAACAACAGTTCTTCTCCCAACCCAGACTTGCACAAAGTGTTGCCGGGCAAACGCACCTGGCTCGAACGCTCACTGGGGACCATCGAGACGGTCGGCAACAAGCTGCCCGACCCGGCGGTTCTGTTCTTTTTACTCATGCTTTTCGTCTGGGTTTTGTCGGCGGTTCTGGCACCCATACAATTTGACGCGGTTCATCCGTCAACCGGCGACGTCATCCAGGTCGTCAACCAGCTT